>JACMPG010000257.1 GCA_014377625.1 Spirosoma sp. | reverse complement strand
TACTCGTTGAACTTGACCGCGACGGGGCCTCCGACGCCCATAAACGGCTCGTGGTGACGGTAACTGCCGAAATCAAAAAATCAAACCACCGGGTGTTTCGTTTCCAGCGCATCATCCTCATTGCTCCCTTTGCCGCCCGGACCAGTAAACAGTGAGCAGTTATCAGTACCATACTGATGACTGCTCATGGATTATTGATTACTGGCCATTGATAACTGATGACTGATGAACCTGACCTCCCTTGATTTTTCGCGCGAGGAAGTGCGTAAACGGATGAAAGAACACGCGGCTGCTATCTGGCAACTGCGGGTACGCGATGTCGAAGCGTCTGACCCGTTGGTGGGGTTGCTCATGGACGCCTGCGCCTTTGAGTTCGAGAACACCTCCCGCGCTATCGAAGCTACCCGCACCCGCATTCTGGACCGGCTGGCCAGTACGCTCTGCCCCGACGTCATTGACCTGCCCCGACCCGCCCACGCCATTTTTCACGCCCGCCCGGATGATGCCCTGCTCGACCTGCCCCAGACGGCGCAGTTTTTTCATCGGCAACTCGGCAAAGCGGGCGACGAACGCAGCACCGATCTGTTTTTCTCGCCCGTGGTGCAATCCCGGCTTGTCAATGCCGATGTGCGTTATTTACTCAGCGAACAGGGGTTGTTTGCGTTGCGTGGTCGGGATCGGGTCCGGCTCGAACGCGCCCAGCAACCGCTCGTGCCGTCTGATTATCAGTCGATTTGGCTCGGTATTGAAGCGAATGCCGACCTCAAATCATTAGCCTGGTTGCCGGTGTATTTCGGCTGGGAAAACGAATCGGAAACGGCTAAATCGGGCCATTACCGCAAAATACAGGACACTACCCGTGCCCGCTGGTTTCTGAATGGGCAGGAATTACCTGTAGAGGCCGGGTTTCGGCCCGGCTGGCCCGTTAACGACCCGCTGGCGCAGGAGCTGGACGGCCTGCACCAGTTAGAGCAGTCGGTGCTGGGCGAGTACAATCACTGCTTCGTAACCCTCGGCAACGTACCCAACCGCGATACTTGGTCTTATGAACTGCGGCCCTATCCTGATACGTATGCTTTCTCAGAACAACAGCGGCAGCGGTATTTTGCCGACGACCTGCTCTGGCTTGAACTGCGGCTGGGGCGTGACATGGCCCCGTCGGCCATCGAGAATATCGATATCCGGTTCAACTGCTTTCCGGTCATGAACCGGCATCTCAACGAGATTGTGCACCGGCTTCAGCAAACGCTCAACGTCTATGCGCTGCGCTCTGCCGAGGAGTTTCTATTTATCCGTCAAGTGTATGATGCTGAGGGGAATACGCCCTACAAACAGTCGCCCCTGCGCAACCCCGACGAACTGACCGACAACTCATTTATGTGGCGACCGCACGGCGTGGGGCGGTTTGACCGGCGCAATGCCCGCGAAATTATCCAGTACGTGCAGCAGATGCTTCGCGACGAGAGCAAGGCATTTTCGGCCCTCGGCTCCGGCATGTTTTCGCAGGTGATCGACAGCTTAGATAAGAATGTAGAAGAACTGAGTCAGCGCATTCTGGACAATCCCGACGACAGTTTTCAGGTGGGTTTTCCGTATATTTTTGTCCGGCCCCGCCAGAAAGACATCAACCTGTTCATTGAGTTCTGGAGTACGCACGGCGCAGGAGGCAATGGCATCGTGGCCGGTACACGCCTGAATCAGTACGAAGGGCATGGGCGGTATTTCATGCACGACGAGAAAGAGGGGCTGTATCTACTGACAACCACCGTGGGCGGGGGCGACAAACCCACCGCGTCGGACAAGGAGCGGCAACTTCGGCGCGATTTGCTCACCCGCAGTCGGCTGGTCACTGTTGAAGATATCAAAGCCGAGTGCCGCGCCTATTTCCCGCCCCGGCTGGGTACTGATGTGGATGTGGACGTAAAAAAGGGTTTTGCCGAAGGACTGCTCGAAGGCGCGGGTTACGTGCGCTGCATCGACGTAACGATACGGCCTGTGGGGCGCACCGACGTAAGTGATATTGAGATGGCTGCCGAAGCCGAACGCTGCCGACGCCATCTTGAATCCAAATCAGCCATGAACCTGCCTTATCGCGTCCGGCTGACGCCCAATCGCCGATGACATTAAAAGAATGCGCTCTGGAGATTAACCACGTAGGCCGAAACATTGGCGTTGATGTGCGGCTGGAGGTGCTGCTGGCCGAATTGATGAAAGGTGGGCTGGACCCCCGGCGCGACGTGCTGGTGTATCCGCAGGGTCTGTTCGCACGCGATTACCGGCCCGACGTCGGCGTATCGCGCGTGGTGCGGGATAAGGCTGCCGATCAGTCCGGTTCGGGAAGTAACGCATCCATAGCCAATGATACGTCGGGGGTATGGGCGGGACCGGCGCACGTGTTCGAGGGCGAAGAACCCAACCCAAATGCACCGGACCACCCCGATTTTCTGAACATTCCGGTCTTTCGCGATGGCCTGTACGATTACCTGCCCGAAGGTCTGTTTCACCAGCCAACGGTTGACGACGAGCGCGAATTTGCCAAGGAAATTGATGAGCAGGCCAAGCGCAAACAGGCAGCCCGCCGGTTTTTTCGGCCCATCGAGCAGGAGTTTTACCTCCAGGGTGTTCAGCTGGAACTGGAAGAACGCAAGTACCTGGTTAACGAAGAAAATCTCAGCCGCGACGATCAGGGCGAGGTTCTGCGCGGTATCTGGGGCCTGCCCGCCGACCGGCTTGTGCGGGTGCCGCGCCCCGGCGGTACCGGCTGGACCGTTACCCGCGCGCCCCTGCTCGACGTTCGGCAGCTCAATAACCTGTTGCATCTGCTGCCCGTAACGCATCGGATTATAAATGACCAGGCATTGGTGGAGCAGGTACTCTCGCTCATGCTGGGCGTACCGGTACAGCTACGGACCATTCCACCCCTGCTGCTGCTCATTGAACTCGAACCCGGCGACCGAATAGCCCCGAATGAACTGGCGCAGATCGAACTGGGTAATTTTTCGCTCGAAGGCGTGTATCAGGATACTATGCCCGCCGTAGAGATTCGGCTGGGGCCGCTGAACGAAGCGCAACTAACAGATTTTCTGCCTGAGGGCCGCAGCCGGGCGGTGCTGGATCTGTTGCTTGGCTATTTCCTGCCCGCCGAAACTGAGGTCGTGACGCACCTGATAACCGACGAAGCCAACCAGTTCCTGACCCTGGCCGACGAAGGTGAAAACCCCACCAGCGTCCTGGGCTGGGCATCGTATATATGATGTAGGGTGGGGTTGTTTGTCATGCTGATCGGTACGCCGAACCGGGAGGAAGCATGACAAACAAATCCATGTAAGTTATTCGTGGCGGCAAAAAAATAAAGCCCGCTACGAGCAGGCTATCGTTATTGGAAATATATCATACGTCCTGTATCATACATCAATCTACATCCGGCTCAGGGTCTGGTCAATTTCGCGGACTTTGCCCGACGCTAACTTCTGGATGGTAAAGCTGTTACGGGCCTGCTGGGCAATCTGCTGAAAATTGAGCTTGGCCGTTGAGTACAGTTGTTTGCGTTTGGCGGCTTCGTTGTAAGCGGCCAGCATGTCTGCTTTAGTTTTAGTGCAGTCGGCGTCTTCAAAGCGTAGCTGCCATTTCAGATCGGTGAGGGCCTGTGGGTCGCCACCACCACCACCACCTCCTCCTCCGCCACCACCCCCGCCCGCTGGTTTTTGGGCCAGCATGGCGTTGGCGGTGTTGAGGTTGTTCTGTATTTGTTGTTTTTCCGTTTGCAGCGCCTGTTTCTCGGCCTGGAGTTGCTGGATCATGGCGGTACCGTTGCTTACGCCCCGCAGGGCCTTGAGGTTGTCCAGGTGAACACCCCGCTCGTAATACACCATGTCTAAGTACGTACAGGCACTCTGGCGCATACCATTGCGGGATTCGGTAAACTCTTTCGCAGTCCGAAACTCATTGACCGACTGCTTAAATTTCTCGTTTTGTGCTTCGGCTTCGTTAAGCCACTGCTTCCAGTTTTCCGGCGACGACGTACCGTTGGGGCGGCTCTTGTCCAGCGTCTGCATGTCGGTGATGAACAGCTGGAGTTTTTCCATGCGCTCGGCCAGCAGGGCCTGCTCGTTCACGGCTTTGGCACTGCCCCCGCCGGAGCTTTTGCGGGTACCGGCAAAAAAGGCCAGAAATAGCGGGATGGCCAGAATGATGACGTAAACGGCCACAAAATTGACGAGCGAGGTGTTCCGTTCGGTTTTGTTGATTGCTTCCATGGGTGATAAACGGGGTTTTAATGGATAGATGAAAAATACGAAAATCAGTTGCCGCCTGTCATCCGCCGACGCACCGGAGCTACGCTGTCATCGTCGAGCAGGGCCGTGGTGGGGCGGTTGGGGAGTTTGGTAGGGTCGGTCACGACCGAGTCGTAGCGGATGCTGCGGTCTTTGCGTTCCTGACCAATGTAGTCGAGTTTAGATAGCTCGTTCAGGATCTTGGCCAGATCGGTCCAGCACTTGGTAATAACCTGAAGGTGCGGGTAAATGTCGGCGTGGTCGTAGGCGTAGGTCGTTACGCGCTCCAGGCCCTGCTTGGTCAGGCGTTCGGGCGAGATGTCGGTCCAGTCCTGAAAGTACTTCAGCACCAGCTGATCGCCCATTCTAACGCTGCCCGTGGTGGCGGGGTTGTTGAGGTTCATCAGGGCGGTTTGTACCCGGCGCGTGGCCAGCGTAATGGCTTCGAGCAGCAACACTGGTGCCTGTTCGTAGGCGGTGAAGCCAAACCGATTCAGCGTATCGTTCAGCCCGGCGGTGAGTTGTTCGCACAGGTCGCGGATGAGCTCGGCGAGGGGGCCGGCTTTGCGGGCGTCTTCGGTGCCGCGCTTTTCGCACACTTTTCGGACAATCAGAAAAGCGTCGCGCTGGGCTTCGGAGAGGACTTTGCGGATGCTGTTGGCCCAGTCCTGCAAACGCGGGTGGCTGCTGATGGATGTACAGGCCGGAATGTACGTGTCGTCGTTGGCCAGTTGCCCGTATTTGCAGGTCAGTTGGCCAACAATCAGGTCGAAGGCTTCAAACTCGCCGGAGCGGTAGCGGGGCCGCTGGCCGGGCGGGGCGTCATACTGATGGCTTGGTACTACGCTAAGGGTATGCGACGGGCGCGAAAACGGCGGGCGCGGAAAGCCCTCGGTAGGCGAGGGTGCGCCGATTGGCTGGCGGTTGAAGAGGTCGATGGACAGCACGATCAGAAACTGCAACTCGTCGGCCATTGGCATGTTGAACTTGTTTAGCACTTCGGTCAGGCTGGTGGCCAGTTCGAGCGATTCGTTGACGAGTTCGATGCGGCAGCCCGCGCCCGTGATGGCCCGGCAGTTGGTAAGCTGAATGCGCAGATTCTGATTAGGATCGGTAATGACCTGTGCGCTGAAATCGGACAGGGTAGAGGGCAGCAGACCGTAGTTGAACGACGTGAGATTCAGTGCACCGGTATCGCGCAGGTGGTCGGTAACGAAGTATTCGAACTCGGTAAAATGCCGACGGGCAATTTTCATGCCGTCCACCCAGTTCACGGGATAGTGGTTCAGTTCAGGAAGCATCAGATGTAGATAGAAAATACGGTGGTAAAGAACGAAATTATTTCTTTACCACCGTGTGCCGGTACCTAAAAAGGCCATGTTAAACCTGATTTGGGTCGGGGTGTTTATAGCCAGCGCGGTAGGGTCGTTGCAGGAGTTTGGTAGCCTCGGCATCGCCCACAACAATCCGCTTTTTTGGGTCATAGACCAGTGGCCGGCCCAAAGCCATCGACATATTGGCCATGATGCAGCTGGCGGTCGAGATATGTCCCTGCTCGATGTCGGCAATGGGAAGGCTGTTTTTTTCGATGGCGGCTAAGAAATCGAGCATATGCCCCCGCGTGGCGGGGGCCGCGTTGAGTTCGATGCGCTCCTCAGTCAGGTCTTCGGGGTATTTCTCGCGCTCATACACCACGTCCTTGTGGATTTTCTCCCCCTTTGTTGGCCCGTCTTTGCCTTCGGGAATGAAGTCATATTGCATGGTGCTGCCCCAGAGTGTGCCTTTGTCGCCGTAAATCGTGAATGACCAGGGGTAATCCGGGTTGTTAGGCGTTCCCCAGGCGCGGTGTTGCCACACGCAGTTTAGCCCATCGTATTCAAATCGCGCCGACTGCGTATCGGCAATGTTCGACTTGCCGGTTTTGTCATTATAAATCCCGCCACTCGAGTCAATCCGGTTGGGCCAGCCGAGGTTGAGCATCCAGCGCACGGTATCGAACATATGGATACACATATCGCCCATGATGCCGTTTCCATACTCGTTGAATGTGCGCCACCACCGGATGTGCGGCAGACCGTCGTAGGGACGCATGGGCGCGGGACCAGTCCAGGTTTCATAGTCGAAAAAGGCGGGTACGGGTTCAACGGGCGGGTTGCCATTGGCCCGCATATGGAAGTAGCAGCACATCTCGACGTGTGAGATTTTGCCCAGCAACCCGGCATCGACAATGTTCTTTTTAGCGTCGATGAGGTGCGGGGTGCTTTTGCGCTGCGTACCAACCTGCACCACCCGGTTGTACTTGCGGGCGGCTGCCACCATCGCTTCGCCTTCCAGCACATCAACGCTGATGGGTTTTTGTACATACACGTGCGCCCCGGCTTTCACGGCGTCGATACACTGAAGTGCGTGCCAATGGTCGGGCGAGCCGATGAGGACGATATCGGGTTTTTGCTCGGTCAGCATTTTTTTATAGTCGCCGTAGAGCGCAGGGACTTTGCCGGATTTCTGCCGTTTGCTAACCAGTTCGCCCGCTTTGGTAAGCTGGTTTTTGTCGGGGTCGCACAGGCCCACTACGTCGATGTCGGCCACCTGAATAAGCCGGAACAGATCGCTTTTGCCGTACCAGCCGGTACCAATCAGGGCCACACGGTACGTTTTGGCGGGTTTCATGATTGGCAAACCCTGCGCGTCGAGCGACAAAAGGGCCATCGACGCTGCGGTTCCGTACAGAAAATCGCGTCGGTTTATGGAGAATGAAGGGATCATACGCTTAGAAATGGAAAGGGTCTGTTTCTGCCCTATTAAAGCAAAGCACACCGTAAAATTACCCGGATGGTGTACAGATGACCGGTTCCGTTGCATGGTCCGGTACATTGCTCAGCGGGGTTGACCTTAGTCCCATAAGCTGAAAAAAGCGGTTGCCCGAATCAGTTCGCCAATTCCTGCCTGACGGGTGCCGGGGTTGCTTATGGGACTCCCATTTTCACGAGTTTACGGGGAATGGTACAGGCATTGAGCATGGCCGTATAACAAGGATGTTTTCTGAAAAAGGTAACTGCTACTGTGCCGTAAATCAGTTGTAAAACAGCAGCTATCGACTAAGGCATAAGAAGGCTGTAGTACCGTACGGGTAAAATCACTACTTTTTTCAACACATAGTAGTCTGAACCGTCCTGAAAAGCGTTGACCGTTTTGTTCTTAATCCGCTTTTGTGTTGACCAATCGAAGTTAGTCCGACTTTTCGCTGTCCAAAATACTATCCATCACTTTCTTGTGGTAGTAGTTCTTCCACCATTGTTTTAGCGATTAGCAAAGCACGGTGAGATCACAGTAAGTTCAGGCCTAGCAAGTAGAAAGAAATATGCATAATTTCAGGTATCTTCGTGCAAAACTTCTGTAACTATGACTACTTCGCTCGACATCTACTCCGCGTCAGGATGGGGGTTTCCTACCAACGACCTCATTCTACAGGCCCGCCGTAAATTACCCCGCAACCAGGTCGACCAGATTGCCCTACTGGGTGGATTGACCAAGAAAGAGATGGCCCGCATTCTGGGTATCACCGAGCGAAACCTCTACAATCAGCATCAGGGCGATTTGTCAGTACCCCTTTCCGAACGACTCTTGCTGTTGGAAAAACTGTTTCAGCATGGACTATCTGTCTTTGATGGCAAGCGGGAGATTTTCTTTGAATGGTTGCGCACCCCACTGGCTGAGTTAGCTACGCCCGAATTGGGCTTTGCCGCACCTACCACCTCGTATCGCCCCCGGCCTATTCAGGAGATGGGCACCAAAGAGTCACCACCCGATTTGATAAGCGCAGCCACTGCCCGACGAAATCGTCTGCAACAGCGGCCATCTACTGCTGGTGAAGCGCAATCTTATCCCACACCCCTTTCGTTGTTGGATACCATTACTGGTTATAAGTTAGTCGACAATGTCTTCATTCGGATTGAAGCAGGCGTGTTCAGTTAAATGAAGCTCTACCGCATTCTTAAAGAACCTTACTGGCACGATCCCCTATCGGTGGTGGGAGCTGAGATAACTGGCGGGCGCTGGAACCCACCTGGTCAGGGTATTCTTTACACGGCCAGTTCACCCGAACTGGCTCTGCTGGAAACGCTGGTGCATTTCCCAAAAGTACCCTACGATCGATTGCCCCGTTTACGAGTCTTTACGCTTGACGGGCCAGCCAGCGAAATTCGCTGGATTTACCCAGAATTGCTGCCTGACGAATGGGCTGAGCCAACGGCTTTACCACTCACCCAAACCATTTTTAGTGAATGGCTTCAAACCCCGTTCGACCTGGGTCTGGGCGTACCCTCCGCCGTGGTTGACATCTCCTACAATGTGTTGTTGCATCCCAGGCATGCACTCTACTCAACTATTCAGGTGGTTGGGGAGCAGGATTTGATTCTGGACCAGCGTCTGTGGAACACGCCTACCCCCTGAGTTGAGTGTGCTGACCAAACCTTCCTGAGTGATTGGAAAAGCCCTGATTGCCGTGTCGAAACCATGTGTAGGGTGAATTGTTCTTTAAGAATCACCGCTATTTTTCAGTACGATAACTCAGTCTCTATCCATGCAGAAACAAGTTCTGCAATTAACCTTGACTAATACCGAATTGTCCAGTAGGGATTCCGCTGGGCTTTGATGGACTGAGTAATGTGGTTTTTCAGCAGATTATTATAAGTCGTGTCACTAATTCTTTTGCCTTTTGCCGTTGGTACTATCAGTTCGCCAGAAACCGACCTCAACGTTACTTCAATAGCCTCAACTACTACTTCTCCATCATTCACGCACAGTTCCAGAATCACGCCCGGCAAGCCGAAATACCGTTCTGGACCTGCCTGTGAAGGCAGGTCCATCGAAAACCATGCAGTAATGGTTTGCCCCTGTATCGGGTCTGTCGTTACCGCTTTCATGCAGACGTAGCCCGCTACTTCCTTGATTTGGTTCAGTATCTTCCAGGCGGGTGTGTGCAGCGAATCTTCGACAATATACGTTTTGCCCAGTGTCTCAATGAGGTCCGTTTTTTGATCCTGGTCAAAATTGCGGTAAATTGAGTAGTCTTCTTTCCGCTTGGAATAGCCACCTGCTTCATCGGCCACCCCTTGATTGGCATAGGTGTAAAGGCTTTGAGTCGGACTAAAATAAAGCATCCATTTGCTTTTATCTTCCTCAACATTTTTCCAGGTGTTCACTATCCGGTCTTTTTCTTCCTGACTCAGGTAAGACAGTTGGCTGAGGATTTTATCCCAGTGCTGACGGCGTTCGTAAGTAACTACGCCTTCCGGTTGCTGGGCGGTAGCCACGTATTGAACCAGCAGAAAAGAAACGAGAAATGTAAAACAGGTTTTCATACTAAAATCGATTTGAGAGGAGTGTAAATCAGTATCCGCGATTTTTGCGAATGCTGGCGTTTACGCCCCGCATGTTGTATGTGAAGCCCAGCATAAAATACCGCGCCAACGTCGAAATGCGCTCTTCGGACACGTAATTCTGACCAGCAAACTGTGATACATTCAGGTTGCGATTCAGTAGGTCATAGATCGTTAGCCGCATCTCGGCTTTTTTAGCCTTACCCATTAGTTTATAAACAGCCATATTCCAGATCGTCACCTGCTGCGCAAAGCCGAACCGGTCATTGCGATAAATCCGGTAATTCAGCGTGGTGTTGAAAAACAGATTTTGCGGCAATTTTGCGGTTAGATCGCCATTATAGTTGTGATTTAGGATACGCTGGTTCTGCGATGAACTAATCGAATAACGAGTGTTACTGATGCCCCAATCGGCATTGGCGTATAGGGTAAACCAGTCGTTGGGCGTTAGGTCGAGCCGGGTGCGCATTGTATATGACTGCGTATTGGTCATATTCTGAATACCATTGACGGGAGTCAGGTTACTGCTAAGGTTGATGGCAGGCCCTGCGTTCAAGGTTACTTTCGTCTTCACGACTGGAAATCCCACATTCAGGACGGTAACGACGTTTTGCCCGCCCGTGATGTTGACCGGCATGACGCGGGTAACAAGGGTTTGCGGATCGACAGTCTGCGCGTTGACAATCTGGTTAATGTTGTAGTTATAGGCTGTATTAGCCGATAGGTTCAGGAATGTGGCTGGGTTAAACTTGTAAAAACCCAGGCTGATACTGTGGCTCAGTTGAGGCAGCAGATTTGGATTACCCCGACTGATATAGATCGGATTACTGAGGTCCGTTACGGGTTGCAACTGACGGCTGCCCGGCGTTTGCGCAGCTACTTCATAGCCGCCATAGATGTACATATTGTTTTTCAAGTTGACGTTGACAGACACATCCGGCACAAACAGGGTATAAATCCGGTCGATGGTGTTCAGCGTTGGGGTCGTAGGCGAACTGGCGTAACGGCCATTTAACCGAAACTGCTGCACGGCCCCGCCCGCTGCAAAGTTCACCCCTTTGTATGAGTAGCGCAATCCCGTACCCAGCCGATTAAACAGGTAGTTGTTTTTGTAATAACGGCTGAGGGTATCACTGCGTACTCGTGTGTTTTGTTCGGGTAGCCGATCAAAAACGGAGCGGTCTACCTCGTCGTGGCGCAGGTTAAAATTGTAAAAACTTTCCCAGAATAGTTTTTCCGTGAGAGGCTCCGCATAGAGCAGGCTAAGCTTATACTGGCTCCGGTGCGTGGCAATGATGTTGTCTTGCAGCAGTTGGACCGATGGGATGCTAAAGATCGGAGCCTGAAAAAAGTTGGTCCTCGAATTCAGGTCCTGCGTCCCGTCAGCGTTGTTGATCTGAGTAGTGGCACTGGCGGCAAAGGTTCGGCCTGTTGCTTTGAATTTGCGTCGGTAAATCAGCGTGTTGGCCATGCCAAGACTGTTGGTAAAGCTACCGTTATCGACCGCCGTTTGCGTATTAGGTGCCCCCTGGCTGTTAAAAAGCTGTTGCAGACTGGCGACGCTGGCATCGCTGTTGGTCAGGCGACTGTTGTGCAGAAAAATAATTGAGTTGAGCGAGTCGAGCATTTGTTCTACCCGTATGGTCACTCGGTGGCTCCCCCCAAACGTAAGCTGGTTACTGGCTTCGCTATTCAGGAATGAACTACCTTCCAAAAAATTCTGTCGGTTTCGCAGAATGGCCAGCGTTTGTCGGCTTTGGTTGTAATAGTAACTCGAACTGAATTTAGTTTTTTTTGTGTCGTAGTTGTAGTTGACACCTACGGCCGCATTGCGCGAAAAACCCTGCCCCCGGCTTCCTCCAACGGGAATACCCAAGGCTTCGTCGTCACTACTGACGGTGGCATAGCGGCCACCTCCACCCCCAAAGCCGAAGTCGGCATCGTCGTTCCAGTTGAAGGAGTTGCTACCCCGAAAATCCTGATAATCATCAAACGACATACCCGTTTGGTTGGTGTTGTTGGCTAGCCCAATAGCCGAGAATTGCTGTTTTTCGTTGAATTTATTGTAGTTCCCTTTGAGTTCGCCCCTGGCACCGGTGTTCGTGGCCAAGCCCCAATTGGTGGTGATTTTGCCGAAGCCTCCTTTCTTGAATTCTTCTTTTAACTCCAGGTTCACTGTCTTTTCTTTCTTGCCACTATTGATGCCGGTGAGTTTTGCCTGCTCGGTCTGGTCGTTAAAAATCTGCACTTTCGATACTGCGTCGGCGGCCAGGTTTTTGGTTGCTAATTTGGGGTCGGTGCCAAAGAATGATTTTCCATCAACCGTTACCCGTTTCACATCCTGCCCCTGCGCTTTAATGCTACCATCGGGATCGACCAGCACTCCGGGAAGTCGACGTAATAGGTCTTCGACGGTAGAACCAGGGGGTACTTTAAACGAACTGGTATTATACTCAATGGTATCGCCTTTGATAGTCATAGGGGCTTTAGCCGTTCGTATTACTACCTCGAAGAGTTCTTTGACAATGGGTTTGAGCGTAATCATGCCGACATCGAAGATCGTCTCTCCACCCGGTTCAATGATTTTCTGGTACGGGAAAAAGCCAACGTAAGCCACCTTAAGCAGATAGGTATCCCGGCGTACATTTTTGATCTCGAACGCGCCCTGCTCGCCCGAACGCGCGTAGCTGACAAGCGTTGAATCGGCAGGGGCCGACAGCAGAATGGTAGCACCGGGCAAAGCAGCCCCCGCAGTATCAGCCACAGTGCCTTTGAGAATCAGTCGCCCCGGTGTTTGGGCGCGTACTGCGTCAACGCTCAATGTACAGAGTAAAACCAGTAAAACGACTCGCATGATAATTGACATTGCTTAAGTTGAGATAATACAAAGGCATCATCCACTAAGTGGGAGGAAGGGCTGAAACAGACTAAAACTCACCCCCACAAGGCATGGATATGTTGAGATCAGTTTTTAGAGAATAATTCCTTAGTTCGCATCGGCCAAAATGGCCTGACCACGAACCATGTACACAAATTCTTCGATAGATGAAGCAGTTACCGGCTCAGCTTCCAGATGCCGGATAAACGCACTGCCGATAATGGCTCCGTTAGCGTATCGACAGGCTCGCTGGAAGGTGTCGTGGTTGTTGATTCCAAACCCGATCAGCCGGGGCTGGCGCAGGTTCATGGCCTGAATTCGTTGAAAATACGCGGTTTGTAACGGATCGTCGATGCCCTGCACAGAACCCGTAATACTGGCCGACGAAACCATGTAGATAAACCCTTCCGATGCCTGATCGATGAGCCTGATGCGGGCCTCGGAGGTCTGGGGTGTAATGAGGTGGATGCTCAGAACACCGTATTTTCGGAAGGTGGGCGCGTATTCGGTCAGGTACAAGTCGAGTGGCAGGTCGGGTAGGATAACCCCGTCGATGCCAACCTCCCGACACTGTTGGCAGAATGCCTCTACCCCAAATTGCAATACGGGATTGATGTAACCCATCAGTAAAATAGGGATGGTAACCGGTGGAAGGCCACTACTTCCGGTCCGACAGTCGGTCAGTTGCTCGAAAAGTAGTTTCAGCGACATACCGTTGCTCAACGCCCGGCCATTGCTTTGCTGAATGGTTTCGCCGTCGGCCACCGGATCGGAATAGGGCATACCGATTTCCACCAGATCGACGCCAGCCCGTTGCAGACTTTGTAGTATCGGCAGGGTATCGTTCAGGCTGGGGAAACCCGCCGTGAAATAAACGTTTAGCAGTTGCTCGCTTTTCTGCGCGAATAATCTGGTGATACGATTTTGCATGGTCTGTTGTTGGAGTAAGGTACAGCCGTCCGCTACGGTAGATACTTCACGTATGTACTCAAATCCTTGTCGCCCCGCCCCGACAGGCAAACCACCACCACGTTGTTGGGTTGCAGGTTCATTTTGGGCAAAGCGGCCAGTGCATGGGCCGATTCGAGGGCCGGAATGATACCCTCCAGCCGGCTAAGCTGAAAGCCAGCCGCCAGGGCCTCTCCGTCGGTAATGGGATAAAATTCACCCCGCCCCGAGTTGAACAGGTGCGCATGAAGCGGTCCGATACCCGGATAATCAAGCCCGGCTGAAATGGAATACGGTTCAATTACCTGACCATCTTCGGTCTGCATCAGAATGGTGCGGCTACCGTGAAGTACGCCTGGTTTGCCGAGGGCTGTGGTGGCGGCTGAGTGACCCGTTGTTACACCATGACCGGCAGCTTCGGCGGCTACCAGCCGCACCTCAGGTTCGTCGAGGTAATGGTAAAAAGCCCCGGCCGCATTGCTGCCTCCGCCCACGCAGGCCACCATATAATCGGGCGTTTCACGACCTGTTTTGGCAAAAAGCTGTCTGCGAATTTCTTCTGAAATGACCGACTGAAACCGCGCTACCATATCGGGGTACGGATGCGGACCAACCACCGATCCGATGATGTAATGCGTGTCTTCGGGATTATTGATCCAGTGGCGCATGGCCTCGTTGGTGGCATCTTTGAGCGTCTGACTCCCCGACCGGGCGGGTACCACCGTGGCACCCAGCATCCGCATCCGGTCGACGTTGGGTTTCTGGCGTTCAATATCGATTGCCCCCATATAAACAATGCACTCCAGATTCATGAGTGCACAAACGGTGGCCGTTGCCACCCCATGCTGCCCCGCGCCGGTTTCGGCAACAATTCGCTTTTTGCCGAGTCGCTGCGCTACCAGAATCTGCCCGATGGTGTTGTTCACCTTATGAGCACCGGTATGGCACAGGTCTTCGCGTTTGAGGTAAATTGTTGCGCCAATGTATTCAGACAGCCGCCGGGCCAGAAACAGCGGAGTCGGGCGCCCCACGTAGTCGGTGAGCAATTGCCAGAACTCATCCTGAAACGCCGGATCAGCTATGATGGCGAGGTAATTTCGGCGTAGCTCTTCTACGTTCGGGTACAGCATTTCAGGTATGAACGCTCCGCCAAAGCCACCGTAAAAACCGGTTGAACTTACGCTGAACGAGGACGGGGCCAGGGTTTCCATAGTGTTTTTTGGCTTAAGTCTAAAATTCGGGTACGGTACAAATAGCCAGGTCGACGACCAGGGTCATCATAGCGGCTGTGGGATCGATAGTTTTCATGAATGTTTCGCCAATCAGGAAGGCGTCGTACCCCGCATGTCGTAGCATAATAATGGTTTCAGCGTCGTGCAGGCCACTTTCGGCCACCCGTATAAAGCTGTTGGGGATATACCGAATGAGCTCCAGTGAGGTGTCAATCGAAGTGGCAAACGTGGCCAGATTACGGTTATTCACCCCCACGATATCGACGGTGTCGGTCAGCGTCCGGTCGAGTTCTTCTTCGTTGTGTACTTCCAGTAATACCTCCATCCCCAGGTCGTGGGCCAGTCGGCTCAGTGTGAGCACTTCTTTGCTGGAGAGGCAGGTCGCGATGAGCAAAATCAGGTCGGCGCCGAGTGCTTTAGCCTCGATTATCTGGTAGGGGTCAACGATAAAATCCTTACGCAGAATGGGTGTGGTAGGGTTGGCCAGCCGGGCGGTTTGCAGGTCTTTGCGACTTCCACCAAAAAAGGCATCGTCGGTCAGCACCGACAGGCAGGCGGCTCCTGCCCGCGCGTACCCCTGGGTGGTTTCGGCAACGTCGGCCCGGGCGTTGATGATCCCTCTGGACGGCGATTTACGCTTAAACTCGGCAATGATTCCCATCGAACCGGGCCGTCGGATGGCGTCGCAGGCCGACAGTGGCTGTCGGTTGAATGTAGGTCTACCTTCCAGCACCGACTGAGGCACGGACACTCTTCGCCCAGCAACGTCGACGCGTTTGTAGGCAACAATCTGATCTAAAATTGTCATCGCGGTAGGGATGGGTTTTCTGATAGTACTACAGGGCAACTCGCAATGCCGGTTGGCCGGTCAGGCCACCAACCTATAAAAACAGGTCAGTGCCCGTTTGCTCTCAATCGACTCCCGGGCCATATCGACGGCCTCATCATAGGCAGATACCCGACGCGTAACCAGCAGGGCCATTGCCGAGTTGGCCAGCACGACCTGTTTCTGGGCGGGTGTCGCTTCGTTGCGAAGCACGTTCATAAAGATTTGCGCCGAGTCTTCGGGCGTAGTACCACCCGACAGCGACGCCGGTCGCCAGGTATTGAGCCCCAGCGTGGCTGGCTCTACCAATTGTTCTGACCGGTTGGTTATGATCTTGAACGCTCCCGTCAGCGACACTTCATCGTAGCCGTCCAGTGTGTGCAGAATCATGAATTTTTTATCGGTCTGCTGGTACAGATATGCATATAAACGGGCCAGTTCGAGGTTAAACACGCCCACTAACTGGTTGTGGGGCCGTGCTGGATTGACCATGGGTCCCAGCATATTGAAGAATGATTTTACCCCCAGTTCTTTCCGAATCGGGGCAATGGTTTTCATAGCGGGATGGAACAGGGGTGCATGCAGAAAGCATATACCGGCGCGGTCCAGTTGTTGCTGAAGCTGATCCGTGTCGCTGGTAAACCGGTAGCCCAGTTGCTCCATCACTGTCGATGAGCCACAGGCCGAGGAAACGCCATAGTTACCATGTTTGGCCACCAGCTGACCCGCCCCCGCCACCACGAACGCCGACAGGGTGGAGATATTAAACGTGTCTTTCCCATCGCCACCGGTGCCGCACAGGTCCATCAGATTGTCGGATTCGAGATTCACCGGAATACACATGTCCATCATGGCATCGCGGAAACCTTCCAGTTCTTCTACCTGAATACTTCGCATCATGAAAACCGTCAGGAATGCCGCAATCTGGCTGTTGTTGTAATCTCCCTGCCCAATGTTGAGTAGCACTTGCCTGGCCTGCTCTTTGGTCAGGCTTTTGTAGGCAAACAGGTGGTTCAGAATATCTTTCATGTCAGTCGTGGGCATTTGGTAGTTACTCGATGAGTCAGGCTGTCAGCCAGTTTTTTACCATCCGAACCCCGTTTTCGGTTAATACTGACTCCGGGTGGAATTGCAGACCCCGTACATCATATCGGTTGTGCGACAGGCCCAGTACGCGTCCGTTCTGGTCGACGGCTGTTACCGTCAGGCAGTCGGGGATCGACGTTTCGGAAACGGTCCAGGAGTGATAGCGGCCCACCAGCAGTGTGTCAGATAGCCCGGCAAACAGTCGCTCACTCCGATCCGTTACAAAAGCCTGGTTTGATACGCCGTGTAGCACGTCGCCCAGATTGTCCAGTCGGGCACCGAATACTTCACCAATTCCCTGATGTCCCAGACAAACGCCCAGAATGCTTTTCTGAGCAGCGTACTCAACAATGACAGCCTGCATGATACCAGCCTCCGCCGGAATGCCCGGCCCCGGCGATAACAGAATTTTGTCGTACCGCCCTACCTCTTCCAGGGTTATCTTGTCGTTGCGTACTACCACCGGCCGACAGCCCAGCCCCCGCAGCATATATACGAGGTTATAGGTGAATGAGTCGTAATTATCCAGGACGAGGAGTTTCATTGGGTCATGTCGCGTTTACTGTCCGACGGCTGGCGTTGGACGAATGGATCAGATCGCTTCGGCCTGTTCAATGGCCATCCGCAGGGCGGCCAGTTTGTTGTGTACTTCCTGCAACTCGTTCTCGACCACCGACTTGGCCACTATACCGGCACCGGCCTGGTAATAAAGTGTGTTGCCCTTGCTTAGAAACGTTCGGATCATGATGGCCTGATTGAACTCGCCATCGAAACCCATGTACCCAATACAGCCCGCGTAAAAGTTGCGATTGACGGTCTCGTAGCGGTCAATCAGTTGCATGGCCATGTGTTTGGGTGCCCCCGACAGCGTACCGGCCGGAAAGGTTTCAGCCACGATCTGCAGGGGGTCAACATCCTCGTTGAGCAGGCCGGTTACCTTTGATACCAGGTGGATCACGTGCGAGTAATACTGCACCTCTTTGAAGGTTTCTACTTCGACCACATCGCAGTTTCGACTCAGGTCGTTGCGGGCCAGATCGACCAGCATGACGTGTTCTGCCGACTCCTTGGGGTCGTCGTAGAGTTTCTGCGCCAGCTCGGCATCAGCCGCATCGTCGCCCGTTCGCCGGAACGTACCGGCAATGGGATAGATGGTGGCACGTTGTTTTTTGACCACAATCTGCGATTCGGGCGACGATCCGAATAGCTTATAGTTGCCGTAATCGAAATAAAACAGGTAGGGTGAGGGGTTCAGCGAGCGCAAGGCCCGGTACACGTTAAATTCGTCGCCCTGAAACGGTCGTGAAAACCGCCGTGACAAGACCAGCTGGAACACGTCGCCCCGCTGGCAGTGATCTTTACCCTTCTGAATAACGGCCCGAAATTGAGGATCACTGAAGTTGGATGTCTCTGAGCCAGTTACCGAGAATGAATAGGCCGTATAATTCCGACTTGTAATCAGGGTCGCAATCTGCTCCAGGTTGCTAACCGGCTCAGAATCATCATCGGTTACGTAATTATGCTCGAAAAGATAGAGTTCGTCTTTAAAATGGTTGATCGCCACTACGTAGCGATAGGCATGAAATACTGCCGTGGGAATATTTGTTTCTTCGGTTGTTTCAGACGTTAGGACAATGTCTTCAAAACTCTCGATGGCCGAGTAAGACAGGTACCCAAACAGCCCGTTGGTGATGAACGGATGTTTGTTTTCCTGGGGTAAAAACTTGCTTTTGAAGTCCTGTAATGCGCCAATAAGATGGTCGGGCGCAATGGTTTCGCTTGTGGCCGACCGCTGGCCGGGCAATGTGGTTGCCAACGTACCCGCGTTGTATTCGAACCGGGCCACTGAGTCGAAGCATATATATGAAAAGCTGTTGTTACGACCGTGATAGTCGGAGCTTTCGAGCATAATACTATTGACGAATCGGTCGCGAATACGGAGGTAGATACTAACAGGCGTCGCAATGTCAGCCAGCATTCGTTTCTGGTGACTGATAACCCGGTAGGTGATCGGTCGGTCTAACGTTTCCATACGTACAGGGTTAATTGATTTGAAAGGTCAAAGCAGCATCATATCCATCCAGTCTTCTCTTCCGGTGCCTTTTCTTACGGCTTCTTCGATTAGTGCCGTACCAATGACGCCGTCGAACAAGCTAAAAAATGATTGTTCATAGTAGCTGTCGAGCACATCTGATGCAAGCAAGTCAATGGTTTGCTGATACCAGAAAGCCGCTCCCTGCTGATACTTGCTGTTTTTAGAGTATCGCCACAAGGCATCATAGGTGTAAACAAGGCCGGCTGATCCTCTCTTGAAACTGGAATGGCTGATACCCGTACTGGCAAAATCCTTCCGCAGCAGCGTATACATCCCTATTCGTTCAGCAAGGCGGTAATAATCGGAGTCCTGCCAGAAATCGGCGGCCAGGTACAACAAAAATACGTGTCCTAAATCGCCATCGGACCAGGTAAGCTCATTACTCACCTGCACAAGATCATCAGCCTGTTCAATGCTGGTCGGAAAGAATGCCATGCTTGCTAACTCCCAGTTAACGTCAATAATATTGTCTTTAATGACATTCATCTGAGTCTCGACCCAACAGGAAATTCTTTGAACGGTATTGCTTATACGTTCGTTGTCTTTCATATACTGACAGGCTTTCAGGAGAGAGATCAACACGCCGGTAATCCCGGTAGCCAGGCTGTAATCACATAGTAGGTCGCTGGTTTTTTGATCAATATCCGCATCTCCAGTGCCGCTTGTCAAGACTGTATCGAAAGCATGCATTATCTTCTCCAGGTAAACATGGCGATTGTCCAAACCGTCTGCGAGGGTGAAGTAGGACAGTATACTGGATACGCCACTTGAAAAACTCCAGTTTGCCGTGCGAACCTGGTGGATACCAATTTCAGTAACAGCCTCATAAAAATCGGTAAACAGCACCGAAGGCGATACCCGTTTTTCCAGCCCATGCATGAGTACCAGTAACTCAACAAAGCGTTCGGCAGGCAACTGATTCAGATAGGCAACATCAGTGATGTTGGGGCTTAGGGCGTTGAGCATAGCCTGCGGATCGTAATCTTTGGGTTCACTGTACAACTGGAACAGGGCTACCGAAAACTCTTCTCCGGCGCGATAGTCCCGCTGTCCGATCTTCTGCTCAATGAGTGCGCTAAGTTGCGTAGTGGCTCTGTCCATGAGTGGATAATTTGATACTTTGTCAGTTTATTGATATAAATTTCACCCAGCAGGATGGATTGCTGAAAAGATTTATTAGAAACCGACGATTATCTATATGAACGGAGGTTTGCTCGGTACAAGCCCCTACACAGAAATAGTCATGGTGCCTGTGGTTGGGTAGCTGAGCCGCCCCTGGGTCTTGCGGCCACTGCCCGACAGATTAACGACCGTCATACGCTTTACACTGAGTTTGCTTTTGAGTAGCG
>JACMPG010000256.1 GCA_014377625.1 Spirosoma sp. | reverse complement strand
TTGCTGCTCCAGCGTTTCGATCTCGTTTTTCGGCAGGAGTGTAAAAACCCGAATCAGGCGGGGGCAATCGGCGTCGGTCGTGTTGAGCCAGAACTGGTAGAACTGGTACGGTGAGGTCATGACCGGGTCAAGCCAGACGTTACCGCTTTCCGACTTTCCAAATTTCGTACCATCTGCTTTGGTAACCAGTGGCGTCGTTAACGCAAAGACTTTTTCTTCAGGAGGAGAGTCAAACTCACTTGCTTCTTTGCGACGTATCAGTTCAGTGCCGGTAGTTATGTTACCCCATTGGTCGGAGCCACCCATCTGCAACCGCACGTTCCGATTTTTGTAGAGCCAGTAAAAGTCGTAGCCCTGCAAGAGTTGGTACGAGAATTCGGTGAAGGAGATACCGGTTTCGAGCCGTTTCTTCACCGAGTCCTTGGCCATCATATAGTTAACAGTGAGGTATTTTCCGGCTTCGCGAAGAAAGTCCAGAAATGAGATACCACTAAACCATTCGTAGTTATTGACCAGTTCGGCAGAGTTTTCGCCACAGTTAAAATCGAGAAATTTCTCCAGTTGTGTCCGAATACCCTTCTGATTGCAACGTAGCGTTTCTTCCGACAAAAACTCCCGTTCAGCGGCTTTGCCCGATGGGTCGCCAATCATACCGGTGGCTCCGCCCACAAGTGCGTAAGGCTTATGACCCGCCCGCTGTAAGTGAACCAGCAACATGACCGTGGCCAAATTTCCGATGTGCAGGGATGCGGCTGTGGGGTCAAAACCGATGTAGCCCGCTGTCATTTCGCGCTGAAGCTGCTCTTTGGTGCCCGGCATTATATCGTGGAGCATACCGCGCCAGCGTAATTCGTCAATAAAATTCATGGTGCAAAAATAGCGGTTTACGGCAAGAGCAGTGATGAGTCGCCGTAGCTGAGAAATCGATAATCGTTTTGTAGGGCTTCGTCATATACTTTTCGCCAGTCGTCTCCAATGAGCGCGGCAATGAGTAAAATGAGCGTAGAACCCGGCTGATGGAAGTTCGTAACAATGCCTTTGCAGATTTTCATAGCGTAACCGGGCGTAATGTAAATACCCGTATGAGCCACTACCTGTTCCTGATTCGTCTGCTTCATATAAGACAAAACAGATTCCAGCGATTCCCGTACATTAGGCTGTTCATCCGTAGCAAGTTGATACGCATATTCCTGATCGAGCAAAAACGGGTTTCGCTCATGGCGCATTAGCCGCACTCCTATCCAGTACAGGCTTTCCAGTGCCCGCATAGATGTAGTGCCAACGGCAATGATATGATTGAGGTTGTTCAGTAGATTTTCAATATTTCCTCCCGAATATACAACCTGCTCGGTATGCATATGATGCTGTCGGATGTCATCGGTTTTAATGGGCTGGAACGTTCCGGCTCCTACGTGTAATGTCAGATAGTCGTGCTGAATACCCCGTTTTATCAGGTTTCCGAAAACGTTATCCGTAAAATGCAGCCCGGCGGTAGGTGCGGCAACGGCTCCTTCCTTCTCGGAGTAAACGGTTTGGTACGTAACGCGATCGGCATCGGTAGCGTCACGTTTGAGGTAGGGCGGCAGGGGGATCTGTCCTGCCTGCTGAATCACTTCAGCAAAGGTCAGATGGGAAGGGTACCAGCTCAATTGGACCGCCGACTGCGCGGGATCATACCAGGCAGCGGTCAGCGTTATAATACCTGACGGAGTGGCAATTTGCGTTTCGAGCATCTCATCCGGTTTCCAGCGTTTGCGGTTGCCGATCATGCCCTGCCATATTACCGAACCGGTAGCTTCCATGGCCAGCGAGATGGGTTGTAATTCGCCGGGTTCAGCAGAAAATGGGTTTAGTAAAAACAGCTCGATAACAGCTCCTGTGGCACGGGTAAAGTGCAGACGCGCCGGTATGACCTTTGTGTTATTGAAGATCAAAAAGCTGTTTTCCGGCAATAAATCCGGCAATTCCTGGAAGTGAGCATGACTGATTTGCCCGGCACGGTATATAAGCAGTTTAGACGAATCGCGGGGAGTGAGCGGAAAGCGGGCAATGCGGTTGTCAGGCAAATCGTACTGAAAATCGCTCAATAGTAATGCACTATCCTTCATATTCGGCAGCGGGTTTCATGGCCATGCGTATTGGCAGGGCTACAAGTACCGAAATAAGGATAAACGCGCTCATAGGCATAAGCCATGCATAATCGACGGCCTGCAGCCCCCGGTCAGAGCGATTCAGGAACGAAATGACCATCAGGGCGAGGCCAAGTATCGTGTTAATGGCAGCCTGAAGCGCGGAGAACCAGTTCATTACAATCTCGTTGAGCTGCGAGCGATTCTTAGCCCACAACGCCTGATTTGGCACGGGCACGCTATTTGATGGGACCCGCAAAAACAGTTTGCCCACCGCCCGAATAAGCGTATTGTTGATCAGAAAGATGGCAACAGCAATGTAGAACAGTGTTTCGCGCTGTACGTACTGAATGGGTGTACCAAGATCATCGAACCGAACGGCAACTTCGCCGGGATACGATATATAACTGTTGAAGAGGGCAAATAATAGCCCGGCAATAGACAGTGTCCGCCAGACGCGGACGAAAAAAGTACCAGTTTTCATTCCTTAGATTTGAAGCGACAAAGGTACGGCAATGGTACGCTGATGACGCAGATTTTATGGGTTAACGCTGATCAAACAAAGAAAAATCAGTGTTCGTCGGTCTATTCTTCGTCATCTGCGTTCTATTGGTACAGCCGTTTGTACGGGAATTTAGTTTATCATCAAATATGAAAATTTACACAAAAACAGGCGATAAAGGCCAAACCGCGCTCATTGGTGGCCGACGGGTAAGTAAAGCTGACCTGCGTATCGACGCGTATGGCACAGTTGATGAACTCAATTCATGGATCGGACTGGTACGTGATCAGCCCGTTAATGAATTACGAAAAGATTTGCTGAAGGAAATTCAGGACCGACTCTTCACCGTAGGTGCCGAACTGGCTACCGACCCCGGCAAGGCTCCGCGTCAGGCCATGCCCGCTATCATGCCTGACGACGTAGCGCGGCTCGAACAGGCCATGGAC
Organism: Spirosoma sp.; assembly: GCA_014377625.1. GTDB lineage: Bacteria > Bacteroidota > Bacteroidia > Cytophagales > Spirosomataceae > Spirosoma. The sequence goes on along the minus strand of JACMPG010000256.1, from coordinate 5,809 downwards.
GATATGGACACCGAACTGCCCCAGCTGCGGGCCTTTGTGCTACCCGGCGGTCATCAGTCGGTGTCGTTCTGTCACCTGGCCCGTACCGTTTGCCGACGTGCCGAACGGCTCACCATTGCACTGGACATAACTCACCCGGGCGATCCGTTGGTGATTCAGTACCTCAACCGGCTGTCTGACTACCTGTTTGTCCTGAGCCGCAAAATGGCTCAGGAATTGACCGCCGAAGAAGTGGAGTGGAAGCCAAGATTGTAGGTTAAACCGGTGCGCCGGTGCAACCTACAATCCGACCCATAAAAAATATTGTTGTCTTAACAACTACCTTTCCTCAGCCTAATTTTTTAGCTTTGTCGCGGGCGGTATGTTGCCGTTCAACTCGTTAACCAACACCCTGATTATGACGACGGACGTCTTACAAATTGAACTGCGCCGGGCAGACCGCTCACGCATTCAGGAGGTCGATTTCAACAATCTGCCTTTCGGCAAACACTTCTCGGACCATATGTTTGTGGCCGACTTTATAGACGGCGAATGGACGAATCAGATGGTGGTGCCATTCGACAATTTTTCGCTCAGCCCCTCGCTCACGTCGCTGCACTACGGGCAGTCGATTTTTGAGGGAATGAAAGCCTACAAGAACGAAGCGGGCGAGGTGCAGATGTTCCGGCCAATGGCCAACTTTGAACGCATAAACGAGTCGGCCCGGCGTATGTGTATGGCTACGCTACCCGAAGAAGTCTTCATGGGTGGGCTGGAAACGCTGCTCCGCGTGGATGCTGACTGGGTGCCAACGCAGCCCGACAGTTCGCTGTATATCCGCCCATATATGTTTGCGCTGGATGCCTCGCTGGGTGTGGCTCCGGCTAAAACGTACCGCTTCTGCATTTTTACCTGCCCGGTGGGGACCTATTATGCCAAGCCACCCAAACTCAAAGTAGAAACCGAATACATCCGGTCGGCACCGGGGGGCGTGGGCTACGCCAAATGTGCCGGTAACTATGCCGCTTCGATGTACCCGACTATGCTGGCCCAGCAGGCTGGTTACGACCAACTGATCTGGACCGACGCCCGCGAACATAAATACATCGAAGAATCGGGAACGATGAACATCATGTTTGTCATCGACGGCAAACTCGTAACCCCCGCTACGTCAGACACGATTCTGCGCGGCATCACGCGTGACTCCATCCTAAAGGTTGCCCGCTCATGGGGTATGCCGGTGGAGGAACGGCTGGTATCTGTTGAGGAGGTTATCAACGGCATCGAGACCGGTCGGCTGACGGAAGCTTTCGGGGCGGGTACGGCGGTAGTAGTATCGCCCTACGCGCTGATTGGTTACAACGGTCACGATTATATGCTGCCCGAAAATACCACAGACGATTCGTTTGCCATTCGTATCAAAAATTACCTGACCGACGTGCGCACCGGTAAAATTGCCGATGAGTTCGGATGGATGCATACGGTGTAATTGGTTTCTAAAACAGCAAAAAGGGAGCGGTCGGACCGCTCCCTTTTTGCTATGTTCAACTTACTTTGCTGAGGTCGTCACTCTACCCGCTGAGGTGATGCTGACTTTCAAGCCGTAATCTTTTCCTTTTGAAACATCAGATAGTCTAATATGCTCGCTGACGGGGCCATGCCAGACCGAATTGCCGTTTACGGTTTTCGGTGTGCCGTATCGGTTGGTGAAATGATCTGACAAAGCTTTCTGACACTCATCAACGGCGAAACGATTGTTGAGATAGAGATCGGCGGTAATGGCCGAGATTTTTTCGTTTTGTTGCTCATACAGTACGTCCATGCTTTCCAGATTCGGAAAATCTACGGCATAGCCTACGTGCCGGGCGTCCTGCTCGAAGGGTTCACCTTTTTCCGTTTTTTTCACCGAATCAAAATCATCACCAAGATTCAGGCCGCGCCAATGACTATCAGACGTAAGGCCGAGTCGGGTCAGGCGGTCTGCTACTGGCCGGGGCGCGTCGGTTATGGCAAGGGCAGGAGCAGCCGTTGAATCGGCAGTTTGAGCGGTGCGCTTTTGTTTTGTGGTACAGGCACTGGTTCCGATCAGCAGGATAAGAAAAATGTAATAAACAGATTTCATTGACGTAGGAATTAAGGCGGTAAAAGTAAGTCAGAGCGCGTTGTTTTGGGGTATTTAGTGGTCAGAAATGCGGCTTTTCATTTTTACTTTTCCGAATTTTATCCTAAACTTGCTGAACTGTAAAAATGAACAAGCGTTACTAAGAAGAATCAAAAGTCTTTCTAACCAACTTACGTTATGTTGAATCCTTTGTTCGGAGCCGATCCCATTCCTCTCGACAGAATCGACCTGCTGGAGAAGCAAATCCCCAACATTATTGTCTGGGCTGTGCCGGTAATGGTGTTTTTTACCGCCCTCGAAATGATCATCACCTACATTCAGGAACGCGACCATTACGAGAAGAAAGAAACCATTGGCTCAGTACTGGTAGGTCTGGGTAATCTGGTTGTAGGTGCGGCTCTGAAATTGGCCCTGATTTACGGTTGCGTATGGCTCTACAATCAGTTACCCTGGCGGATGGAACTCAACTGGTGGACACTCATCCCGTGCTATATTATTCTTGATTTCTTCAGCTACTGTGCCCACCGCGTATCGCACGGGCAGCGGTTCTGGTGGGCAACGCATGTAGTACACCACACCGGCGAACGCTACAACCTGACCGTCTCATACCGGCTTAGCTGGATTCAGCACCTGAAAATTATTTTCTTCCTGCCGGTAGCTCTGATGGGTTTCCATCCGATTGTATTTTTCGTTACGAATCAACTGGCCGTGCTATTCCAGTTCTGGGTACATACCGAGTACATTCGCAAGATGCCCCGTTGGGTAGAGTACATCTTTGCGACGCCCTCAAACCACCGCGTTCACCACGGCTCGCAGGAGAAATATATCGACAAGAACTTTGGGGCTACATTTATCTTCTGGGATCGCATTTTTGGTACGTATCAGCCCGAAGAAGAGCAGGTTATCTACGGCATCACCACCAACCTGACGGGCAACAAAGCCAACCCGTTCTTTATCAACTTCCACGAAGTTGCTGAGATTGCGCAGGACGTTCGGCAGGCAAAAGGCATCCGTCAGAAACTATTCTACATCTTTGGCAGCCCTACCCAGATTGCACTACAGAAAAAAGCGCTGGAAGATGAAGCCCTATCTGTCGAGAATGAGCAGATGGTCACAGCTTAAACCATTGGGTGCCTCAGGCACTCTAACTCCCGGAAATAGTGTTCCGGGCTAACGTAAAAAAAGACCGGAGTCACGCTATGACCCGGTCTTTTTCGTTTATTGGCCGTAGTACGTCAACTGCTTCTTACGTATCCATGACCACCCGTTTCAATCCCTGTTTTCTGCTGGTGCTGCTGATCCCTTTTCTTTCCTTCACCGGTAAGGCTACCAATCCTGACGCGCTCAATGGGCGGTGGCTGAGTCAGAAAAGACGCAATCAGGTGCAGATTTACCGGCAGGGAAACCGCTACTACGGTAAAATCGTCTGGATGCTCGAACCGAATGACCTCGCTTCCAATCAGCCCAAGTGCGATAAATTCAACCCCGACGCGTCGATGCGAAGCCGCACACTGGTTGGTATGAACATCATGAGCGATTTGCAGTACACCGGCGAAAATGCCTGGACGGGTGGGCAGATTTATAACCCCGAAGACGGCAGAACCTACGGCTGCGAACTCTCGCTGCGCGACGCCAATACGATGGACGTTCGCGCTTATATGCTCGGCATGAAAATGATTGGCAAAACCATTACCTGGACCCGGGTTCCGTAAGGCCGGGAAAGGAAACGGGAGGGGGTAGTAGCTACGCATTTTTCTTCGGGACCGCTACATCAACAATCTTGGTGGGCGTTCCTGTTTTGCGCTCTTCGATTTGTTCGAGAAGTTTCAGGCCCATCAGTCCGTTAAGCGAACCATCAGTGCCGTTACCTGCGCCGTTTATGACAATATCAGGAATGATGCGGATGTTGCCCCGGCCAATCTCTTCAGTAATCTTAAAGCGCGTAAAATTCTCGTCGCCCATGGCCCGTACCTGCAACTCGTAGGCCTCGGCAGTGGAGCGGCCAATGGCCAGAATCGACCCGGCTTCGGCATCACCCGTTTTGGCAATGCGCTCGGCTTCGGCATCGGCGGTGAGTTTAGTTGCTTCAGCATCGGCAGCCGCCTGTCGGCGACGGGCTTCGGCGTTAGCCTCGGCCCTAATTTTGGTCGCTTCCGACTCGGCACCTACCTGCAGCGTCAAACTACGGGCTTCGCCTTCCGATTTCTTCACGGCGGCATCGGCAGTACGCTGGGCAATTTCAACGCTCTGCTGCGCTTTTACGACCTCGCGCTGGATGTCGGCCAGGGCCGTTTCGCGTTCCATGCCCTGCCGTTTTTCCTGCGCCATCCGTTGCGTTTCGTAAGTTTTCTCCTCTTCCTGCGCAATCTTCCGGTCGGTCAGGGTCTTCATCAGGCTGTCGGGTGGCACATTGTCACCAATGAGCGTATCAACGGCGTTGACGTTGTAGATTTCCAGTACCTCTTTGATATGATCGCGGGCGGACTCCTGCCGTTCTTTGCGAGTACTCAAAAACGCGATTACATCCGAGTCCTGTGCTGAGTTACGGAAGTAGTTGCCGATGGTTGGTTCCAGCACCTGCGAGACGAGGTTGGTCATGCTCCCAAAGCGGGCAATAACTTTGGGAGCTTCGTTAGCAGGAATATGAATAATCTGCGCCACGTCGAGGTTAAATGGAAACCCGTCTTTCGAGCGTACCGTAATCGTTGACAGGTTCCGGTCAAGGTTATGCGATTCGGAGCGGGCGTTGGCCCAGTTCAGCACGAGGTTGGTGGTAGGAACGCTTTCGACCTTCATCGTGAACGTATTGATCGGATATTTGCCCGGTCCCAGCGGTTCCATCCATACTCCCCGGAATCCTTTATGAACAATATTACCGTGTTTGAAGGATTCGCCGGTCATGTCCTCACCATCTTCGCCGATGTACGAGATGACCACACCCACGTAACCAATAGCTACTTCGGTCATCGGAATCTCCTCGATCTGCACCGCCCAGGGGTTAATGTAGTACGAACCGGCCAGCACTACCTGCGGCTGCAAGCCCCGGTTACCGCCGTTTTGCAAAAACGAGTCTATATTCTGGAAGTTATTATGCCCCTCCACGTGCCGCCCGGCAATTTGTCCCGACTGCAGCGGTGCCCCATCAAGCGCGGTGATGATGCCGACCATGTTCTCACGAATAACCATCATGGGCGCAATCGTAACGGCAAACGCATAGGTGTTGATGCGGTAGGTACCGGTTGTCAGCACCGACGTTTGCCGTCCTTTCTGGCCACCACCGGAGAGAAACCGTTCGGTATCCTGAAAGTTGTCAGAATCAACGCGCCGGGCCATGATGTTGCCGGTGGGCAGTTCGGCCCCGTCGTTGCTCAGCACCAGCCCGATATTACCTTCGGGAATAACTGTAAATGCCTGCATGTCAATACTATACTGCCAGGGCCATAGCCACCAGTACAGCCCCGGCGCCAACGATTGCGCCTGATAACCCGCTTCGCCTTTGGTAGCAATGATGCGGCCATCGGGCAAGCCCCGGTCATTACCAACCAGCACGAATTTTTTGGTCACGAGACCAATGCGGTTTTCGGGTACGATGACCATCCCGAACAAAAAGCGCAAGACCAGTTTGTACAGCACTACGGCCAGAACGAGCAGCACAAGCCAGCCCCAACCCGTTAAAACGGAGAAAATTTCCATAGCATAAAATGATTT
>JACMPG010000255.1 GCA_014377625.1 Spirosoma sp. | reverse complement strand
CTGGTCGATGACCTCAACGGCGACGGTCGGCCCGATCTGGTCATTGGCAATCAGGGCCTGAATACGCAATGCCGCGCCAGTGACCGCGAACCCGCCGAGCTGGTGTATAAAGACTTCGACAACAACGGTAAAATAGACCCTGTACTGTGTTTATACATTCAGGGAAAAGCGTGGCCCCACGCCAGCCGCGACGAACTTTTTGATCAGGTGCCGATGCTCAAAAAACGATTTACTACCTACGACGCCTACGCCACTGCAGCCCTCACCGATCTGTTTACGGCTGACGAACTGAGTGATGCCAAACGGCTAACCGCCAACGAATTGAAAACCCTTTATCTGGCCAGTACGCCCACCGGAACACTTGTGGAAAACGAATTACCGCTGGCTGCGCAGATTGCCCCCGTGTTTACCATTACGGCACTGGATTACAACCACGATGGCCACAAAGACCTGCTGCTGTGTGGAAACGCCCGGCAGGCAAGGCTGCGTTTTGGCCGGTCCGACGCTAATTTTGGCGTACTGCTGCGGAACAATGGGCGGGGCGGTTTCGTAACTGTTCCGCAGGACCAATCGGGTTTCCGGCTTACCGGCGACGTTCGCAGCGTATTGCCCGTTGGTAATCTGCTTCTTTTCGGTATCAATCAGCAACCTGTTCGCGGGTATTCACTAAACCCGCAGTACGTCCCTCAAACCAATACCGTCCTATGAAAGTACTTCTTTTCCTGACTGCCCTCAGCCTGACTACGGCAGCTTATGGCCAGACGCGGCAAGCCCCGGAAGAAAACCGGTTTACCAAAACCGTACTCAGCAATGACCTCAACGAGCCGATGGAACTGGCCATTGCGCCCGATGGCCGGGTGTTTTTTGTGGAGCGGACCGGTAAGTTCTACGTCTATGAACCCACCACTAAAAAGACGCGGTTGCTGCACGATTTTCCGGTCAAAGCCGTCGATAAGTACCTGAACGGACTGCTTGGCATGACCATCGACCCGAACTTCGCCAAAAACCAATTTCTGTATTTTTTCTATACCGGAGTCGAGGCACAGCAGCACAAGCAATTGATTTCGAGGATCAAAGTTGCCCAGGATGGCTCGCTCGATCTGGCATCCGAAAAGGTTATTATCGAGGTGCCGATTGATCTGGAAGTGTCGGCGCATACGGGCGGTTCGCTGGCCTGGGATACGCACCGGAATCTGTTCATCTCCACCGGCGATAATACCGTGCCCTTCGAGTCGAACGGGTTCGCGCCGATTGACCAGCGGCCCGGTCGGCTTACGTTCGATGCCGAACGGTCGGCGGGTAATCCGAACGATCTGCGCGGTAAAATTCTGCGTATTCACGTTGAGGAGAACATTCCTGACAATGGCCCCGCCTATACCGTACCGGATGGTAATTTGTTCGCAAAAGGAACACCCGGGACGCGCCCGGAAATTTACGTAATGGGTTGCCGCAACCCGTACCGGATTTCGGTCGATCCGGTTACGGACATCCTGTATTGGGGTGAAATTGGGCCGGACTCCGGTACCGACGGGCCGCAGGGACCGCGCGGCTACGACGAGTTCAATCAGGCACGGAAAGCGGGTAACTATGGCTGGCCCTATTTCGTGGGCGACAACAAAGCGTACCACCAATACGATTTCGCAACCAAAGCCGCCGGGCCGCTATTCGACGGGAACGGGCCAACAAACAACTCGCCAAATAATACGGGAGCAAAAACACTGCCGCCGGTGCAGAAAGCAATGGTCTGGTATCCGTATAACGAATCTGCAGAGTTCCCTGAATTGGGCAAAGGAGGCCGCTGCGCCATTGGCGGGCCGGTTTATCACTACGATCCTAACGGTACCAACCCCAACCGCCTGCCCGACTACTATGACAAGGCTGTACTGGGGGGTGACTGGATGCGCAACTGGGTATTTGCCATGCGGCTCGACGATCAGCAGAATTACAAAAGTATGGATCAGTTTATGCCCACCTCCGGCGATTTTCGGCGCCCGGTCGATATCGAAATCAGTGCCGATGGGGTTCTATACATGCTTGAATACGGTTCGGTCTACGGCATTGACAACGTAGACGCCCGGCTGGTGCGTGTTGACTTTAACCGGGGTAACCGCGCTCCCGTGGCCCTGATTACGACGCCCGACAGCATTGGCATAGCCCCGCTAACCGTGGCGTTCAGCAGTAAGAAAAGCTACGATTTCGATGCCGATCGACTGCGCTATGAATGGCGGTTTGAGAACAATACTGTAGCCTCGACCGAGCCGAACCCAACGCACATTTTCCGCAAAAACGGTGTCTATACCACCACGTTGACCGTTACGGACCCTGCCGGGCTGCGCCATACTGACACGCTGCTGGTACGGGTGGGTAACACCATGCCGCAGGTAGCCATCCAGACGACCTCGAACCGTACGTTCTTCTTTCCCGAGAAAACTTCGCTGAATTATACGGTCTCGGTGACGGATAAGGAAGACAGGGTCATTGACAAAAACCGGGTGCTGGTGGCCCTCAATTACCTGCCCAAAGTAAGTGGCTCCGATCAGGAAATTGGTCATCAGATGGTAACGGGATCGTATAACCTTGGCAAGAACCTAATGGCCGCCAGCGACTGTAAAGCCTGTCATCAACTGAACGCCAAATCGGTAGGACCCGCCTTTGTAGAGGTGGCCAAACGCTACCGGGGCGACGACGGGGCGGTGGTTCGGCTGGCCAATAAGGTCATTGTCGGGGGTGGGGGTGTCTGGGGCGAACACGCCATGAATGCCCACCCGCAACTGGCCCGGGAAGATGCCGCCGAGATCGTGAAATACGTGCTGTCGCTGGGTAATGAACAGGCTGATGTACGACTGCCGCAGCGCGGAAGCCGCGAACTGACCGAACACCTGAGCAAGCCTGAATCGGGGCGGTACGTACTGACGGCGTTGTACACCGACGGGGGTGGGGCTATTGCTGCCAAACCCAACGGCAAACTCACCCAAACCGACGTGCTGGTCCTGCGGCCTGCGCATGTAGAAGCGGGCAGCGCCGATGTGCTGCATAAAATAGCGAAGCAGGGCAAGCGGCTCGGCAATGCCATGAATGGCTCGTATTTCGTCTTTAAAAACGTTGACCTGACGGATATTCAGAAGATTACATATCGATTGTCGTCCAAAGATTACGCAGCCGTTGTTGATCTCCATCTGGATTCGCCGACGGGGCCGGTGGTGAGTAGTCTGGCGTATAACGCTACCGGTAAATGGGATGTGTACTCAAAAGAGTCGGCTCCGGTCAAGCCCACCACCGGTCTGCACGATCTGTATTTTGTAGTTCATAAAGACGATACTCCCGCCGATCATCTGATTTCGCTGGACTGGATTGAGTTTGGAAAGTAGCGCATCCAGGCTGGTAACGATCACCGAAAACGGCCTGATCGCCAGCGACCAATACGACGTAGCGACGCCCGACGTAACGCTGGTACCGGACGCGACGTTTGCGGCTCTGCGGCAACTCGCGCTTGGTACCGACGATACGGATGCCCTGCTGACGCTGACGGTACGGAAAGGGCAACAGTTTGTACGCTTCCGAACCTACGTGGGGCTGCTGCAACTGACCGACGGAACGCAGATCGAGATTCTGCCGAAAATCGGTGAACCTGCCAACGCCCGGCAAACGCTGCTGACCATGCTGCGTTCGCTGCGCAATAGCCCGTTCCGAACGCTCAAGGCCCGTACCGGCACCGCCCAACTGCCGCTTTGGGAAGTATTTGTATCCACCTTTCTCGACGTGCTGGAGCCGCTGCTGCATCAGGGACTGCAACGGGCGTACGTAGTAACGGAACGGAACGAACGGTTCTGGAAAGGCCAGTTCCAACCCGCCCGGCAACAGCGCGAAAACCAGTACCACGCAGAGCGGCTGGCCATTCGTTACGAGTCTCTCACCGTTGATGTACCCCCCAACCGTATCCTGAAAACGGCCCTGCTGTACCTGAATAACCGGACTGAGTCAGCTCGGAGTCAACAGCGAATTCGGCGCATACTGATCGCTCTGACTGATGTTCCCGTGTCTGAATCTATTACAGCCGATGAAGCTGCTACCCAACGTACGAGCCGGTTGTTTGCCCGCTACGAACCGGCTCTGCGCTGGGCCGTGGCGTTGTTGAACCAGCAGTTGCCGGGTGTTCGGGCGGGGAGTGTGACGGGGCAGTCGCTGCTGTTCCCGATGGAGCGGGTGTTTGAGGAGTATGTGGCGCAGGGCGTGCGCAGGTACTGGCCGGATGGCGGAGCGGTATCGGTGCAGGAATCGTCGGCGCATCTGGTGGATGAACACGTGGGCAGCCCCAGGTTCAAGCTACGCCCCGACATCCTTATCCGGCAGGCCGACCGAACGCTGGTGCTGGATACCAAATGGAAGCAGGTCGATGGCCAGAGCGCAACAGGTAGTTACGGCATTGATCAAAGCGATTTGTACCAGTTGTACGCCTACGGTAAAAAGTACGCGGCCACCGATCTGTTTCTGATTTACCCGGCCAACAACACGTTCCAGAAACCGCTGTCGGTCTTCGGCTACGACGCCACCACCCGCCTGCACGTTGTCCCTTTCGACTGCGCCCAGCCGCTGGCTCTCGAAGTAGAAAAACTGAGTAGCTACGCTTTGTCTTTTTAACACAGAGGGACGGAGGTACCCACAGAGGAAACAGAGAGATCCGTCGCTACGGCTTTTTCTCCTTTGTGTTCTCCGTAAGAATCTCCGTTTTCTCCGTGTTAAAAAAAACACCGTATGCCCATACTACTCACCGTTGTCGGGATTCTGACCCTGATTTTCCTGATCGTCTATGTCAAGTTAGACGCTTTTATCTCCTTCATTCTCGTTTCCATTGGTATCGGTCTGGCGTCGGGTATGGGCGTAACGGCTGTGGGTAAGGCCATTCAGACCGGTATTGGCAGTACACTGGGCGATCTGGTCCTGATTATCGGTTTTGGGGCCATGCTGGGGCGGATTGTGGCCGAGAGTGGGGCTGCCCGGCAAATCACCAATGTACTGATTGGCTGGTTTGGGATCAAAAATATCCGGTGGGGTGTAGCATTAGCGGGTTTTATTATTGGCATTCCGCTGTTTTACAATGCCGGGTTCATCATTGTCGTCCCCCTGATTTTCACTCTTGCGGCCTCGTCGGGCCTGCCCATGCTGACGATAGCCATCCCGATGTTATCGGCGTTGTCGGTGGCGCATGGGTATCTGCCCCCGCACCCGTCGCCAGCTGCCATTGCCGGACAACTCAACGCCGATCTTGGCAAAACGCTGTTATACGGAATAATCGTGGCCACGCCTGCCATCATCGTGGCCGGGCCGATTTTTGGCAAAACCCTGGGCAAGTATAACCCCAAACCCGACCCTAAACTGTTTAACCTGCGCCAAGCCCCCATTGCCGATTTGCCCGGCGTAGGCATCAGCTTTTTTGTGGCCCTGTTACCCGTGGTCATGCTTACCGTATTTGGCCCACTCAAAGGACTACTGCCCGAAGATTCGGCCCTGCGCCCGGTTTTTACGTTTCTGGCCGAACCCTATATCGGAATGCTGGTGTCGGTGCTGGTGGCTATTTATGCGCTGGGTTTGCGCAAAAATTCGGCGGGGGAGGGGCAGACTATGAAAATGGTGATGAAAGACCTCGAAGAAGCTATCAAAGCGGCCTCGCCCATTTTGCTCGTCATTGCGGGCGCGGGCGCGCTGAAGCAGATTTTTAATGATTCCGGCACGAGCCTGTACATTGGGGCGCAACTGGCGGGTGTCAATATCTCACCGTTGCTGCTGGGCTGGGGCATGGCCGCCATGATTCGGGTGTGCGTCGGTTCGGCCACGATTGCGGGACTGACTACGGTGGGGATTATCCTGCCCTTGATTCAGGCGCAGACGGTCAGCCCGGAGCTGATGGTGCTGGCCATTGGCGCGGGCAGCCTGATGCTGTCGCACGTGAACGACGCCGGGTTCTGGCTGTTCAAGGAGTATTTCAACCTGAGCATTGCCGACACGCTCCGTACCTGGACGGTCATGGAATCGTTGGTGTCGGTCATCGGTCTGCTGGGCGTTCTGGCCCTGAATCTGATTATCTCGTAAGTTTATTTGTCGATCAGATACGCTCTGTGCCGCTCGAAACTGCCAACTTGCGCGTCAAACGAAGGGATAAACAAAGCTAAGTCTTCTACCTTACTGCTGAAACTGTTCAGCACGACAACTGTCACCGGATATTTGTCAAGGTTCTGCTGGTATTGCAAATTTTTGTCGATGGTCAACAAAATGTCGACCCCATTCTCGACACAGAGCGTCATCAATTTGCCGTTTTTTATACCGCTCCATTCCATCTGTCGCACTGTATAAACATCATGGTCGGGCAGGTACGGTTTCAGATGTTTGGTGACGCATTCGTCAAGCAAAATTTTCATGGAGGATGTTCGATGAGGTTTCGATGAGTTTTTGTGACATCTCAAGCAGTCGGATAACCTGCTCTCGCTGAACGCCACTGAAATCGTCGAGAAAGTAATCAATGGATTCGCCGGTTTCTAAGTAATCGAACAGATTTTTGATTGGTACCCGTGTGCCGTAGAAGACTGGGGTCCCACCAAGAATTTCGGGGTCGATATTGATGATTCGCTTTTCCATGTTCGTTCTGTTTACCCAAAAATACACAAATCATCGGCATCAACACCGAAACGGATACCTCCAGCATAGGTAACGCTGCCTGCTGTGTTACTTTTACCTGTATGAAAACGACTAAAATTTCCCTGTTTTTGCTGCTGGCCGCTGTGTTGCTGGCCCTCACCACTGCCAAACCGACCCGCGTCGTGTTCTTTGGCGATTCTATTACGCAGGCGGGCGTGAAACCCGGCGGCTACATTGACCTGCTCCAGAAAATGCTCCCTGCCGATGCGTTCGAACTAATGGGCGCGGGCGTCAGCGGCAACAAAATCTACGACCTCTACCTGCGCATGGACGACGATGTACTCGCCAAAAAGCCCGATGTAGTGGTAATTTGGGTAGGGGTAAACGACGTCTGGCACAAAAACACGTCTGGTACCGGCACTGATCCCGATAAATTCGTGAAGTTCTACGAAGCGGTCGTCAAAAAACTTCAGGCTGCCAACGCCCGCGTGGTGCTGGTGACGCCCGCCACTATCGGCGAGAAAACCGATTTTAGTAATCAGCAGGATGGCGACCTCAACCTGTACAGTCAACTTATCCGCGACCTGGCCGCCAAATACAACCTGCCCGTGGTTGACCTGCGCAAAGAATTCCTGGCCCATAATCTGAAAGCCAATAGCAGCAATAAAGACCGGGGTATCCTGACCTCCGACCGCGTTCACCTCAACGAAGCGGGCAACCAGTTCGTAGCCGACCAAATGGCTAAATTGCTGCGAACACTTTAGATTTTGATAATCCGCAGTACCATGTCGCGCATGACGGGCGGAGGGGCAAGCAAGCCGTTCGGTTCGGCAGAGTCACTCTTGAGAATGTCGCCCGTTTCGGCGTCGGTCCATTCGGTATGGTAGTCGCCGGCGGGCAGGTTGACCCGGAGCAGGAATGACTTTTTGGATAGTGGCTCGGCGTAAACTATCCAGCCGTTTTTGCCCTGGCGGAGCGTCTGGGTAATAGCCCCCGGCGATGCCCGCACGAACGACTCGTCGGGTACAAGCTGGGTCAGATCGAGCCGCTCAAAATAGCGTTTGAGTACGCCAAGCTGTCTGCGCAGGGCCGGACTGCCGCCACCGGGCGTTGCTCCTTTGCGGTACGTAGTGTCCTGCCCATTTTCGGCCCCCACGGCAAAGGAATAATCAAGCTGGTTAAACAGACCGCCCCCCGCCATGATAAAACGCCACGCCTGCCGTCGGTACGTCCGGTCGGCCTGTCCGGCAAAGCCCGTTTCGTTGAAGCCAATGACCCGGTTCAGGGCGTAGTTGTCCTGCACGGCTTCGGGCAGGGCGTAGTGAAAGGTATATATCGAGACGTTGGGGTCGAGGTCAAGAATAGGATAGCGGAAGTTACCGACGTTCTGCGAGATGAGGTGCTTTTGCAGCCGGTCGCGCTCTTCGTCCACGATCCACGACGCCACCCGCCGTTGCCATTTCAGCGATGCATCGCTGGTGAGTTCGATTGTGGCCCGAAAGTCGCGTTTGCCGTCGGCCCCGGTGTGGTATTCGTTGCGGGTCAGGACCGTGTCTTTCTGGTCGGCCCAGGGTTCGTTCTGGATTTCGTAGTACAGATTCTGAAAGCTGCCCAACTCCCGTACCAGCCTGCGTACGTACCGCTCCTGAAACGCCAGCAGGTTGCCATTGTTGAGCGTATTGGCCTGAATCGGCTGGATGTTGTCGGTCTGATTAACGTTGTTGGCCACATTGAACGGACTGTATGGCCAGCCGGTGCCGTAGTACGACGAGAAGAGCGTGACTTCTACAATGATACCCAACTCCTGCGCCCGTGCCATAAAACTGCGCAATCGTTCAAAATACACTTCATCCCAGCGGTCAAGATCGACGCGGTTACCGCCGAGCGCGTAGCCGGGTTGTTCGCTCCGCGCCCAGGGTAGCCGCAGCCGATTTTCGCGGGGGGCGAGGGTGTTTTTCTGGATGCCAAAATCGCCCGTCTTTTCAACGTAGGCACCCGTAAAGAGACGCGTATTGTTCAGCCCGTCGGCGGCCAGGGTAGCGAGGTACGTCCGGTAATCAAAATCCTGATTGATAACCGCGCCGTAATGTTCACCCGACCCGATCAGGAGCGTCTGCCGACCGTTATACTCAAAATAATGCGGATTTTTGGGAAGCAACCGCAATGGTTGAGCCAAAGCTACGGTGATGCTAACGAGAAAAATAAGAGCAGTTGAGCGGACGCGCATTTTCAGAGGGTAGCGATTGTGAGGCAAACTTATCACTTTCCCGTCAGGGCAACGCAAACGCAACGTACTGATTCCCCGATTTTGTGCCCAGTTTGGCCCCGCCACACGCAATAACCACAAACTGCTTACCCCCCACCTGATACGTAGCGGGCGTGGCAAAACCAGCCGCCGGGAGCTGCGTTTCCCAGAGTAATTTGCCTGTTTTCTTGTCGAACGCCCGGAATTTAGCGTCTTTGGTGGCGGCAATGAACAGTAACCCACTGGCTGTAACAACCGGCCCGCCATAGTTTTCGGTACCGGTCTGGATGGACCCCGTGCTTTCCGGGCCTTTTCCGGCCAGAAGAGGCTCACTGCCGAGGGGGATTTTCCAGCGGTACTCACCCGTGTTGAGGTCAATAGCGTTGAGCGTTCCCCAGGGCGGGGCCACGGCGGGCAAACCCTGGCTGTCCTGAAACTTGTGGTAGCCCGTCACTTTGTACGGCAGATACGGCTCTTTTGCTTTGGGCGGATACGGCGATGCGCTGGCTACTTCCTGTTTCTCATCGTCAAATAAAAAGGCCAGCAATGCCTGCCGGTCAGCGGTAGATAGGGCCGTGAACCCCGGCATCATGCCTTTGCCATGCTGCACAATGTTGCTGACGTAAGGCCGGTCGCGCCGTTGGCTGATATCAACTAATGATGGGTACCCACTGCGGGCGTTGCCTTTTCGGTCGGGGCCGTGGCAGCTCTGGCAGCTCTGGGTATACACCCGCCGACCGGGCGACAAACCGGCCAGTTCATCGGGCCGGGGGGCGTCGACCATCGTAAAAATCCAGGGTATATCGTTGGCATTCACGTACATAATGCCGTCGGGATCGGTGGCGGCCCCGCCCCACTCGGCCCCGCCGTCGCAGCCGGGAAACAGCAGACTGCCGCGCTTACTGATGGGTTCGTACTGCCGGGTACCAATGCCCCGAAACACAGCCAGTAGCGAATCGCGGTCGGTAGAGTAGGGGTTGATGTCGGCTTCGGTCATTTGCTGCCGGGCAAAAGCCGCTGGTTTTTGCGGAATGGGCTGTGTGGGCCAGCTCACCTCGCCGGGAATATCCGATCTGGGTACGGGCGTTTCAACAATGGGGAAGAGCGGCTTACCCGTTACCCGGTCAAACACAAAGACGTGGCCTGACTTGGTAACCTGTGCCACAGCGTCGATTTTCCTGCCATCGTGACGTACCGTCAGCAGGTTGGGCGGGGCCGGGAAGTCGCGATCCCAGATGTCGTGGTGAACGGCCTGAAAATGCCAGAGCCGTTTGCCGGTGCGGGCGTCGAGAGCCAGCAGGCAGTTGGCGAACAGGTTCTGCCCCACGCGGTTGCCCCCATAAAAGTCATAAGCTGCCGAGCCGGTGGGTACGTATAAAATGCCGCGTGGTCGGTCAATGGCCATGCCCGCCCAGTTGTTGGCCGCGCCCACCGTTTCGTTTTTGTACGCGTCCTTGGGCCAGGTGGTATAGCCATAGTCGCCGGGTTTGGGAATGGTTCGGAATGTCCAGGCCAGTTTACCGGTGCGCACATTAAAAGCCCGCACGTAGCCGGGCGCGGCATCAGCCCCTTCGGACAGCCGCACAGGCATCACAATCAGATCATCGAAAATAGTACCGGGCGTGTTGGAGATAACGAATTTGTCTTTGGCCTGTTCGCCCAGTCCGTCGTGCAGATCGGCGGTGCCGTTGTTGCCGAAACTCATGATGGGTTGTCCCGTTGTGGCGTCGAGAGCGAGGAGTTTGGGGCCAACCGTATAGAGGATTCGTTTGTCCGAACCGTCTTTGCTTTGCCAGTACGCTACGCCCCGGCTCGTGCTATGCCAGGCTTTGAGCGAATCCCCATATTTCCAGATTTCGCGGCCCGTAGCCGCGTCGAGCGCGAAGGCCTGCACCGTGGGCGTAACGCCATACAACACGCCGTCAATAATAATCGGGTTGGTCTGAATCTGTCCACTGCTGCCGGTATGGTACGTCCAGGCTACCTTGAGCTGTGTCACATTTCGGGGGGTAAGCTGCGCCAGGGCAGAATAGTGGCTGCGGTCCGGCCCACCGAGGTATTCGCCCCAGTTGGTATAATCATTGGCGTTGGTATCGGTCGGGTTTTGCGCCAGTTGCGACCAGCCGAGGGCCAGCGCGGCAACCGCTGCGAGCGGGAAGAGAAATCGTTTCATAAACTGATAAGTCAGGAATGCAGAAAGTTAGTAAAATCAGGCGTTTAATAGAACACCGGATTTTATCGAATGTCCGTGAACCAACGCTTTAGCTTAGCGGGCGGATAGCCCACGCCCCACAGGAAGCCAATGGTCAGAAAAATGCCGTTTGCCTTCCAGAAGCCCCACTTCGCTACGCGCCGGTCCGACGATTCGACCACGCGGTTCACCTGCCGGACGCGCCCGAACCGCACCATCCGAATCAGCAGGTCGGCCTCTTCCATGATCGGCATCGCGTCGGTATAGCCCCCAACGGCAAGAAACTGTTCGCGACGGCAAAAGATGGCCTGATCGCCAAACAACAGCCGCGCTCCCCGGAAAAAAAGGAGTGGCCGAAACAGCAGCGGAGCGTAGTACGTCTTGATGTAATTGTGGAACGAAGTAAGCCACTGCGTACTGTGCGGACCGCGCATGAGCGACACAAACCCACCCGCCACGGTACCCGGATTGGCCAGGGTTCGGCGAATGACGCACAAGGCATCGTCAGGCAGGGCGGTATCGGCGTGGAGGAAACAGAGCATGTCGCCGGTGGCTTCGGTGGCCCCGGCGTTCATCTGACAGGCTCGGCCCGTTTGCTGGCACTTCACGATCTTCATGGAGCGGAAGTGCGGGCGCATAGCCTCGGCCAGCAGGATGGTCTGATCGGTACTGCCGCCGTCGGCAATGATGATTTCGGCGGGTTCGGGATACAGTCGCTGTAGCAGCCGTAACGTTCGTGGTAAGTGCTGCGCTTCGTTCAGCGTTGGAATGATAATAGACACGCTCAACATGCGGCAGTAGATAGATTGACCCGACGGTATCGGTTATAGAGTGGGTAGTTTGTCGGCAAGTTGGCCAATAGTCAGCGGATTATTGGGAAATTTGCCGACAGGTTAACGCATCAACTACCGCCCCGTGTTCAAATTTCTGCCTAACGTTCTGCTGAAACAGCTCTACACGCGCAACAGTCTGCGCAACACGCCCGGTGGCTTTGCCTTCTCGCTCAAAAATCGGCTATCCGACGCCCGGTTTACCGGTCTCGAACGCGCCCGCATTGACGGATATGAGTACCCCGCCGATGCGTTTGTGCTGGAAACCGACGCGGGCGACGTAGTAGCCGTTACCGACATTTCAGCGCAGCAACCGCTGGCATTTCCCCTGCGCCGGTCGGTGCGGGTACGGGCCACGGCACTGCCGTTGACACTGGGCAGGCACACGCTCGAAATCACGCTGAATACGCACCCATTCGGGACCATTACGTTAACCGTCGAGGATGAACTGCAACCCGACGAACCCGTCCCATCGTCATCCGAACAGCCCGCCATTCCGCGCGATGGCGTAAACGACTACAGTCCCGAAGCCATTGGTAACCGGCAGCAATTCATGTGCGAATTTGCTCAAACACAGCCGCAACACCTGACGCGTTACTCGTTCGACCCTGCCGTGATGCAGGGCAAGTGCGAAAACTTCGTAGGCGTAGCGCAGGTACCCATTGGCCTGGCCGGACCACTACGTATCAACGGCGAATACGCGCAGGGCGATTTTCTGATTCCGATGGCCACTACCGAGGGTACGCTGGTAGCGAGCTACAACCGGGGTATGAAACTCATCAACGCCAGCGGGGGGGTGTTATGTACCGTGCAGGACGAAGCCATGCAGCGGGCACCCGTGTTTCAGTTTGCCGACGCCCGCCAGGCCCGCCACTTCGTTCGCTGGATTGAAGCCCATCAACCCGAACTGGCCGCCGAAGCCGAAAGCACCTCGCGCTTCGCTAAACTCCGGTACGTGGATGCTTACCTGAACGGGCGGTTTGCGTTCCTGCGTTTTGGCTACTACACAGGCGATGCCGCCGGGCAAAACATGGTTAGCAAAGCCACGCTGGCGGCCTGTAACTACATTCTGGACGTGTTCCCGACGGAAACGAACAGCCAGATTGAGCATTTTTTTCTGGAATCAAATATGGCTACGGACAAGAAACCGTCGCAGATCAACGTGCTGAACACGCGGGGTAAGCGCGTAACGGGCGAGGTCAGGATTCCGCGCGAACTGCTCATCCGGGAGTTGCAGGTGGAGCCGGAGCAACTTGTACGCCATGCCCGTATTGGCAACGTAGGGGCGCAGCTGGCCGGAACCAATAACAACGGGCTGCACTCGGTAAATGGGCTGGCCGCGCTGTTCATTGCCACCGGTCAGGACGTGGCCTGTCTGGCCGAATCGTCGGCGGCTATTACCTATTCGGAAATTCTGCCCAACGGCGATTTGTACGGCTCCGTCACGCTACCCTCGCTCATTGTTGGCACCGTTGGGGGCGGCACCGGCCTGCCCACGCAGCGCGAATGCCTGGCGTTGATGGATTGCTACGGCGATGGCAAGGCCCATAAATTGGCCGAAATAATGGTCGGGGTCGTTGTGGCCGGGGAGTTATCTCTTGCAGCTGCCATCTCCTCGCTGGACTGGGTATCGAGCCACGACGCTACACGCGGATGAGTTGCCAGGGAAGTTGTATACCGATGCGTAGTATGGACCCGCGCTGAGTCAGGGTAGAAATGTCGAAATTGTAGGCAGATTACTAAAATTCATAGTAACACAATTATTTTTGATAGTAATGCTATCATTTTTAAAAATATCCGTTTCCTTTGTGGCGTTAACTGACACGTACAATGGAAAAAATACCCATCACAGTAGCTTACGGGGACGGTATCGGTCCCGAAATTATGCAGGCCACCCTCGACATTCTTCAGGCGGGCGGTGCACAACTCGATATTGAAACCATTGAAATTGGCGAGAAGGTCTATCTCAGCGGCAACTCGGCGGGTATTGCGCCTTCGGCCTGGGAGTCACTCCGCCGAACCAAAGTATTTCTCAAAGCACCCATTACTACCCCACAGGGGGGCGGCTTCAAGAGCCTGAACGTAACCACCCGCAAAGTACTGGGCCTGTTTGCCAATGTGCGGCCCTGCGTAGCCTATGCACCCTTTGTCAGCACCAAACACCCTAAAATGGATGTGGTGATTGTACGCGAAAACGAAGAAGATCTCTACGCTGGTATCGAGCACCAGCAAACGCAGGAAGTGGTACAGTGCCTGAAACTTATTTCACGGCCCGGTACCGAAAAAATTGTACGCTACGCATTTGAGTACGCCCGTGCCTACGGCCGGAAGAAAGTGACCTGCTTCACCAAAGACAACATCATGAAGCAGACCGACGGGCTGTTTCATAAAGTATTCGACGAAGTCGCTACCGAATACCCTGATATCGAAAACGAACACTGGATTGTGGACATCGGCGCGGCCAAACTTGCCGACACACCCGAACTCTTCGATGTGATCGTGATGCCGAACCTGTACGGCGATATCCTCTCCGACGTGGCCGCTCAGATTGCCGGGTCGGTAGGACTGGCGGGCAGCTCGAACATCGGTGAGGAAGTAGCCATGTTTGAGGCTATTCACGGATCGGCACCGCGCCGGGCCGGTCAGAATCTGGCCAACCCGTCGGGTTTGTTGCTGGGATCAATTATGATGATGGTACACATTGGGCAGAACGACGTGGCCGAGCGGGTACACAATGCCTGGCTCAAAACCCTCGAAGATGGTATCCATACGTACGATATTTTCGATGAGGGCGTCAGCACCCAGAAAGTAGGCACCCGCGAGTTTGCTCAGGCCGTGATTGAGCGGATGGGGCAGAAACCCGAAAAACTCACACCCGTCAGTTATGAGAACGCCAGCAACGTGAGTTTCAACGTAACACCAAAGGCCCAGGAGCCGGTCAATATAGAAACGGTAGGTGTCGATATTTTCCTGCGCTGCACCGACCGTGACCCCAACAAACTGGGTAATGCCTTATCGCCGTACAAGGTTGGTAAGATGCATTTGACTATGATTACCAACCGGGGCGTAAAAGTATGGCCCGACGGTTTCTCCGAAACGTTCTGTACTGATCACTGGCGTTGCCGTTTCAAGTCAGAAGAACTGGAAGCCTCGTCGTACCAGGATATTCTGGATTTACAGCAGGCCATTACTACGGCAGGTTTCGACATTATCAAGACCGAAAACCTGTGTACATTCAACGGAGAAGCCGTTTTCTCTGCTGGACAGGGAGCTTAACTTTTTCAGTTATGTTGATTGCCTTCCGGCAGTCAACATAACTCACAATTCATCATTCTTATGAACACCCAACACGATTTTAACCTGATAAAAGGCCGCTTCAGCGTAAGCGAAGCCGAGTTGCTACTGCGCGAACTGGCACAGGCCAAGATTCAGCACCATATGCGCCGACTTTCCTGGCAGGATAATGCCGAGGAAGACATCAAGTTTCTGGAGAAACGCATTCGCGAGATCGAAAGCGGCTTGCGCGACGCGCTTCAGCACATAAAAATCAGTGCCGATGGCAGCGGTCAGGTCGATATCGACGGCATGGTAACGATACGTACCGTATAAGATCGTGTTGATGACTCAGCTAACGGTTTCTGCCGTTTTTCCGCTCCGCTGCGTGGGTAATGCGAGCATGACAGAAGTGCCCCGGCCTAACACAGATTCAACCTGAAGACGTCCCTGATGCATGTCAATAACGCGTTTGGTCAGGGCCAGGCCAATGCCATGACCCTGGATAGGCAGCGCGTTCTCAGACCGAAAAAACGGCTCGAAAATATGAGGCAGGTCGCCGGGTGGAATACCCTGCCCATTGTCGCTGATCGTAAGAATTACCTCGTCCGGTCCAAACGCAATGCGCACCGAAACGCGCTGATCGGATGAGTATTTACAGCCGTTTTCAATCAGGTTCATCAGGGCCGTGTGCAGCAATGATTCATCGCCCAGAATAACGAGGTCTTCTTCCTGGTCAGGGAAATTAACAAAGTCGATGTCTATATGGGCGTCGGCTTTTTTTTGCTGCAACTGGCTCTGCACCTGCCATAGTAGTTCGTCGATGCGCAGGGGCTGGTGGTTGAGCGTAGTGAGATTGGCATTGGCCTGCGCCAGTTCGAGCAGACCGTTCACCAGCCGGATCATGCCTTGTACCTCGTCGAGCAGACTGTCTAAGACCGTTTCGTATTCGGGGCCGGAACGGTGGTTGAGCCTCGTTACCTCAATCTGCCCCATCATTACGGTGAGGGGTGTTCGTAACTCGTGCGACGCGTGAGAAACAAAGCTTTTCTGCGATACAAATGCCTCCTCAAGCCGGCTGAGCAGGTTGTTGAACGTGCGGGCCAGGTCGGCCAGCTCGTCGCGTTGCCGACCTACGCGCAGCCGCTTGTGCATGTTGATGGCCGAAATGGCGTTAACCTGACCAATAAGTTCGGCCACCGGGCGCAGGGCATCGGTGGCAAATAGGTACCCGGCCAGTCCGGCAATACTCAGGCTCATGAGCCAGCCATAGATCAGTAGCTCGCGCAGCCGGTCCAGTTTGCTCAGTCCGTAGCGGTCATTGCCCGAGGCTATGACGACATATGACTTACCTCGTTTATTCTGGTACCGGACTCCTACCGCTTCAATATCGCCAAGGCGCAGGTAGTAGGGCTGGTGAGGAGTAATGCGCCGGACAAGATCAGGTGTTGCCGGAATGCGGTTATGCCGGTTGCCACGACTATATAAAACAAGGCCCTGACTATTGTAAATGGTTACCCGCTCGCTGTTCATAACGGGCAGATCGTTGGGAGGAACCTCGCCTACATCTTCGCGCAGCCGAATGGTAGTAAGCGCTTTTTCTTCGAGCCGCTGCCTGAACTCCTGCTCTCTGAACTGCTGATAGAAAAAATAGATCACTACCGTAAACAGCAGCATAATCAGAGCTACCAGTACCACGAAGAGCAGTGTTAGACGGGTACGAATTTTCATTCTTCTTTGAGAATGTAGCCCATGCCAATAACCGTATGAATGAGTTTCTGCGGAAAGTCCTTGTCAATTTTTTTGCGCAGGAAGTTCACATACACGTCAATGACGTTGGTGCCGGTGTCGAAGTGAATATCCCAAACCTTCTCGGCAATGTCGATGCGCGAAACTACCCGACCCCGGTTACGCATTAGAAATTCGAGCAGACCAAATTCTTTGGCAGTGAGGTCAATTCGTTTGGTACCCCGGCGGGCCACTTTCTCATTAAGATCCAGTTCCAGATCTGCCAGCCTGATTACGTTAGCCTGCGTACCTGTCTCCAGCCCACGTTTGGCAAGTGCCCGCAGCCGCGCCATCAATTCCCGAAACTCAAAGGGTTTTACGAGGTAGTCATCAGCTCCTGATTCAAAGCCTGTCAGCTTATCATCCATTGATCCCATGGCTGTCAGCATCAGTATAGGCGTACGGTTCTGCTCCTGCCGGAGGATCTTCACTACCTCGTAGCCATTCATTACAGGTAAATTTACATCCATCACGATCACGTCGTAGTTGTTGCTTAAAGCCATTGTACGGCCTATTTGCCCATCGAAGGCCACATCGACTTCACATGACTGCTCTTCAAGTCCTTTCTTTACGAATGATGCCAGTTTCGGCTCGTCTTCGACTAGTAGAATCTTCATATCGGCAACGTTCGTTGCTATTTTGTTAACTGAGAAATAAACAGAGTACTTAGCTGGTAAATAGGATTAAGTGTACGCAAGATAACTAAAAACAAAAAAGCCGCTCCGAAAATCGGGGCGGCTTTCCGCTTCTATCCACACCATTTCAGGATTTGTGACCAGGTGGCCAGTGTATCCTGATGTTCAACCTTCCCTTTGTAAAGGATTGTTATGCTAAAAACAAGCAAATTTCTCTTTGGTTCAAAAAGTAACATACTTTTTGGAAAGTCAACCTGACATAAACGTAGGTTAAATTCACAGTAATAACGCCACGGATGAGATCAAAATTATTTAACGTAGCAAAAAAAGCATTCTGCCGCCGGTACATCCCAGCCGCATTAATCATTCGTTTCGGGAGTAGTAAACCAGTTCGGGAAAACTGTTCTAATAAAATTCTAAGTTAGCCTTAATTGTAGGTTAAGTAGTGTGAGCCATATTGTAACGGTTGGTCTGATGGCGTATTCGCCCCCGAATGCTTCATTGCCATATCTTCTCTGCTCCTGCGCCACGGCACCGTTAGATTTGTCTGGTACCACATTGATCGAGTTTACCCTGTCTCTACCTGTTTAAACCGGTTGATCCGGCCTTACTTCTATTCCTGCATGAAAACACTGCGCGACTTCCTGACTACCCTACGTCAGTTTTTGAATTTTGAGTTGATTAAACTTAAGTCATACACCCTCACGGTAGCTGATATGTGTTCGGCTTTGCTCATTATTTTTCTGGCCTGGGCATTTTTGTACGTACTCAAACACTACGTATTGCGGCTGTTCTTCCGGCGCAAAGGCGTGGCACCTGGTCAGCAGTTCGCCATTAACCAACTGGTTAAGTACATCGTTTATCCAGTTACGTTCCTTTTGACATTTCAGGCCATCGGCATTCAGTTATCGGTGTTTCTGGCCGGGGCAGCGGCTTTGCTGGTCGGTATCGGGCTGGGGTTACAGCAAACGTTCAAAGACCTGTTCTCCGGTATCATTCTGCTCATTGAAGGCACCGTGAAAATTGGTGATCTGCTCGTGATCGGCGAAACGATTGGGATTGTGAAGGAAATTGGTCTGCGAACCTCGAAAGTAGAAACCCGTGATGAAACCGTTAACA
This sequence comes from Spirosoma sp., assembly GCA_014377625.1. Classification (GTDB taxonomy): domain Bacteria; phylum Bacteroidota; class Bacteroidia; order Cytophagales; family Spirosomataceae; genus Spirosoma. The sequence goes on along the minus strand of JACMPG010000255.1, from coordinate 23,555 downwards.
TCGTCCCGAACTCCAAGTTAGTTGAAGATATCGTCACAAACTGGTCGCACAATAATCGCCTTACCCGCTTTAATCTCGACGTGGGCGTGGCGTATGGCAGTAACGTGTCGTTAGTGCGGGATTTGTTGCTGAAGGCTGGTAGTGAACACAAAAAAGTACTGCAACACCCCGACACAGACGTGCAGTTCAGGAATTTTGGCGCGTCGTCGCTCGATTTTAAACTGTTTTTTTACAGCTACGAGTTTCTGCGTATCGAATCGGTGAAGAGTGACCTGCGGTTTCGGATCGATGAGTTGTTTCGTCAAAACAAGATCAATATTCCGTTCCCGCAGCAGGAAGTATGGTTCAGGAATGAATTGATTACAGCGGCACCGGGAAATGGCGCAAATGCGTAGTATTGTCCAATTATTGTCCTGATTCTCTATGCATGAGTGCGCAAACTAAGTTAAGCGAACTGCCCGCATCGGCCATCTGCGGTAACGACATCAGTTCGTCCTGTCTGTATGTATCGGCCATCAGCATTATGTACGCGGGTCAATACGCCTGGATTTCGCTGCTCCTCGTGGGCGGCACGCTGTTTTTGTTCCGTAAAATTTATGGCGAGGTGGTCGGTGCGCTACCACTCAACGGCGGGGCTTACAACGTGTTGCTCAATTCGGCCAACAAGTCGATAGCCTCGCTGGCGGCCTGTTTAACGATTCTGTCCTACGTGGCAACGGGTGTCATTTCGGCCAATGAAGCCATCCACTACGCGGCCTCGTTCAGCGACTCGCTGCCCATTATTGCCGGTACCATCGGGCTGTTGCTGCTGTTTTTGCTGCTCAACCTGCTGGGGCTGAAAGAATCGTCGAAGGCGGCAGTGGTTATTTTTATTATCCACATCAGTACACTCGTCATTTTGTGTCTGGCCTGCGGCTGGTATCTGGTGCAGAACGGGACCGGGAATTTCAAAATCAACTTTGCTGCCAAATCGGAACACAGTCTGACATTCCAGCTTCTGGCGGGTTTCTCGGCGGCTATGCTCGGTATTTCGGGGTTCGAGAGTTCGGCTAACTACGTAGAAGAGCAGGCTGAGGGTGTTTTTCCGAAGACGCTGCGCAACATGTGGATCATTGTTACGGTGTTTAACCCGCTCATTGCGCTGCTGGCCCTCGGCGTCATGCCTATTGGTGAGGTGCAGAACCATCAGCAGTCGTTGCTGGCGTTCATGGGCGATCAGGCGGGCGGGCAGTGGCTGGCGTGGCTCGTGTCTATAGATGCTGCGCTGGTGCTGAGCGGGGCCGTGTTGACCTCGTTTGTTGGCGTAAGTGGTCTGGTAAAGCGCATGACGCTGGACCGGATTTTTCCGCAGTTTCTGCTGAAAGAAAATGGGCGGCAGGCACCGTACTATGTTCTGACTATTTTCTTCCTGCTTTGCGTAGCTATTCTGCTCAGTACCGGGGGTGAGTTACAGGCTTTGGCGGGCGTATATACACTCTCATTCCTGGCCGTGATGGGGCTGTTCGGGATCGGCAACCTGCTGCTCAAACTCCGCCGAAGACGCCTGCCCCGGCCCGAACGCGCCACGGTGATGTCGGTGTTTATTGCCCTGATTGCCGTGGGCATTGCACTGGTGGGTAATATCAAACTCAATCCTGAGTACGTCTGGGTGTTTTTTGAGTATTTCATCCCAACGTTTCTGATTGCGCTGATGATGATGGATAGGACATTGATCCTGCGCGGGCTGCTGTTCACGATTCTGTACCTATTCCGGCCCATTACCCACGTCATTGCCGGATTTACGAAATGGACCAACAAAACCATTAAGGAGATTAACGATCAGGAGTTTGTCTTCTTCTCAAAAGGCGACGATATCGCTTCTCTCAACCGGGTGATGATTTATATTCAGAACAACGAAGAGACCAATCGGCTGCTGATTGTAACCATCGAGAATGAAGCGTTCAAAGCCCCCGAAAACCTGAGTCGGGATATCGAAACCCTCGACCGTGCCTACCCCGACATTGACGTGCAGTACGAGCGGATTCAGGGACATTTTGGTCCCGAACTCATCAAAGACCTGTCGGAACGGTGGAATATTCCCACCAATTTTATGTTTATCGGCTCGCCGAGCCAGAAGTTTCAGTACCGCATCGAAGAACTCGGTGGAGTACGATTAATTATTTAACCCCTTACAACCATGACGAAGCAAGATCATATACCCACAGTCATTGCCTTTGCCCAAACCCAGGGCTACGACGAAATAAAAGCCAATCTGCCCAACGATGACGATTTCGAGACGCCTATCAGCTACGAGCGGCAGGCCGACGACGACGAGTTTATTCCTGATGTAACGGGTAAATCGCTGGCGGGTAAATCGTATTTTGAAGTAATTTTAAAGACCAATGAAACCCGGAGGCTTATCTCCAAACTCAAGCTGATGAGCGTGTTGGCCGGTCGGCGGGGGGCACGTTGTATTTGATGGCTCCGCGTGGTAATTACCAGTTTGCCAAAGACCTTATGGATGATAATCAGATCAACGCCGGCCTGGTTAAACTGAAGTAGTGGTATCTTTATTTTTTCTTACGTTTTCGCCAATTCATGCGCTATTTACCCATCGACCCGGTCCTGTTCGTCAGTAACCGGCAACGGCTCACCGTCTTACTTAAACCCCAATCGCTGGTTGTACTCAACGCCAACGATGTACTGCCCACCAATGCCGACGGAACCATGACGTTTCGGCAAAATAATGATCTGTTTTACCTCACTGGCGTAGATCAGGAAGAAACGCGGCTGGTGCTGTTTCCCGATCATCCAGACCCTAAATACCGGCAGGCCCTGTTCCTGCGCGAAACCTCCGAGCTGATCGAAGTCTGGGAAGGTCACAAACTCACCAAAGCCGAAGCCGAAGCCACAACCGGTATTCCGCAGCATCAGATTTACTGGACCGCCCAGTTTGAGCAGGTGTTTGTGCAGATGATCTTCGAAGCTGAGCGTGTTTATCTGAACACTAATGAACACACCCGCGCCATTGCAGAAGTGCAAAGCCGCGACGCCCGTTTTATCGCGCAGTTTCGGCAGCAGTACCCGCTGCACCCGCTGGAACGACTCGCGCCACTCATGCACCAGTTGCGGGCCATCAAGCAGCCGCAGGAGGTTGCCCTGATCCAGACGGCGGTTGATATTACTGAAAAAATGCTTCGGCGGCTGCTGGGATTCATTAAACCCGGCGTGTGGGAATACGAAATTGAGGCCGAAATGATGCATGAGTTTTTGCGCCACCGCTCACGCGGAGCGGCCTACTCACCCATTATTGCGTCGGGGTCCAATGCCTGCGTGCTGCATTACATCGACAACAGTGCCCTCTGCCAGGACGGGGACGTGATCCTGCTCGACCTCGGTGCTGAATATGCCAACTATAATGCCGATATGACCCGGAGCGTGCCGGTAAACGGTCGGTTTACAGCCCGGCAGCGGGCGGTGTATGATGCGGTACTGCGTGTCATGAAAGAAGCCACCCAGATGCTTCGTCCCGGTAACCTCTGGGATGAACATCATCATGAAGTGACCAAAGTTATGGAGTCTGAACTGATCGGGCTGGGGCTGCTGGACCGGCACGACGTAGCGCATCAGAACCCCGACGCGCCGTTATACAAGAAGTATTTCATGCACGGCACCTCACATTTTCTGGGTCTCGACGTACACGACGTGGGCAACAAATACCGACGTATGGAGTCGGGTATGGTCTTTACCGTCGAGCCGGGCATTTATATCCCGCAGGAAGGGCTGGGCATCCGGCTCGAAAATAACGTGCTGATTACCGAAACCGGCAATACTGACCTGATGGCCCGTATCCCGCTGGAAGCAGAAGAAATTGAGGAGCTAATGAACTGACAGGTAGTTTATGGTATTCGGTTGGCTGACGCATGAATGTTCCCCGCGTCAGCCAACCGAATACCGTAAACCGTCTATTTTGTTTTAGCCTTTTCGCGCTCGAGGGCGATATTGAGACCAGCGTAAATACGGCGGATTGCCTTTTCAATGCGCTCCCAGCCTTCGTCGGAGTGGAGGTTGATGTCGACGAGGGTTTCGCGCTGGGTGCTGGTCAGGACCAGGTACGTAACCCCCGAAATCATCAGGCTCATGATGGCAACAGGGTCAAAGTCGTCGTAAGGGGCCAGCTTTTCAACGAGTTCCTTGTACGATTTGTCGCGGAAATCGGCCAGCCGACGGGCCAGTTCGGTTTCTCCGTGGGTCATCTCCCAGCGAATCAACTCCTGTGAGGGCTTGCGGGTGCGGAACTCGCGAAGAAACTGGATGGTGTACTCTGACCAAACCTTGCTGCGGCTTTCGACGGGTAGGTTTTCAGGGACTGATTCAAGGAATTTCTCGTTAAACATCGACAGGAAAAACCCGCGCTGCACATAGGCTTCCAGTAGGCCATTCCAGCCGCCGAAATAGCGATAAATCAGAACTTTATTGACACCGGCCCGCTCAGCTACGGCATTGATGCCGGCTTTTTCGGTACCCCGTTCAGCCATCGTATCGCCCATAGCCCGAAGAATGCGTTCCATGGTCATCTGGCGGTTTCTGCGTTTAACGACTTTCATTTTAATTTTTGGTTATTAGTGTATGAGGTATTACAAAGGCATTGATCGGTCGGGTTATGAAAATAACTCTACCGAAACAATAGTCTGGGTACAAAGATGGGCAAACATGGCCATGTTACCAAGCGGTAACGTTAGTAGCGTACCGGAAAACTGATTGACTGGTCCGCTAACTGACTGATGGCATCGGCCAGCTTGTTTTTTGTGACGATAACCGGTAACCAGAATGGAGAGAGGGGGTCATTGTGCCAGTCGGGTGCAATCTCGAAGGCTAATTTGATCTGAAGCAGAAACTCATCGGCATCAGCCGAGATGCACTCAATGCTCAGGCAGGGTTCGGTAAAGACCAGCCGCCCCGGCGACCGCCCCGTAGCGTACAGCGTACGCAGCCAGCTAAGTAGCTTTGCGATTTCGTAGGTGTGCAAAATGGCTGATGTTGAGGCAGACTGATGCTGCTGCCAGCCCGACCGAATAGCCAGCCACAGTAAATTCCGGTCTGCCGACGATGGGCTGTCCGGTGCATTCTCGTAATCGAGAATCATCAATTCAAAGAAACTGCGCTGGCCAAGCAGAAGCATAAATAGGTTCGGTATATTGGTGAACAGACCGGATTGTTTTGAGCAGGAAAGTGCCGGGAATGTGTATACGTTAGAAAAATACTCGATAATTGCCGGATATACAAACTCAGACGTTAGCGCAGCCGGTGAAGACGGGCAGTTTCGCTGCCAGCCAATCCGTCTTTGTAACCCCCACGAACTCATTAACGGAACAGAGCCGTTCTGCGTACAATAACTTTCTATTACCTACAGGATTCATGCATAGTATTCAAGTTCAGAAAACCGGTGGCCCCGAGGTATTAACGCTGACTGAGGTTGTCATACCTACGCCCAAAACGGGTGAAGCCCTGATTCGGCTCACCGCCATCGGCGTCAACTACATCGATACGTATCACCGTACAGGACTATACGCTATGCCGCTGCCGTTTACGCCCGGTACCGAAGGGGCTGGCGTGATTGAACAGGTGGGGGAGGGCGTACTGGATGTGGCCGTGGGGCAGCGGGTTGCCTACTACACCATGCAGCCCGGCTCCTACGCCGAATACGCGGTGGTACCTGCCGATAAACTCGTACTCATTCCTGATGGAGTGACAAGATGAGCAGGCGGCTGCGGTGCTGTTGCAGGGGATGACGGCGCAGTACCTGGCCTACACAACGTACCCGATCCGGCCCGGCGACACGGTCCTGATTCATGCCGGGGCCGGGGGCGTAGGATTGTTGCTGACCCAGATGGCCCGGATGCGGGGGGCAAGGGTTATTACAACGGTTTCGACGGAAGAAAAGGCCGAACTGTCACGTCAGAATGGGGCCGATGAGGTGATTCTGTACACCCAGACCGACTTTGCCGACGAAGTGAAACGGCTGACGGGCGGTCAGGGTGTTCATGCCGTGTATGATTCGGTGGGTAAAACTACGTTCGAGGGAAGCCTGAACAGCCTGCGCCCACTGGGTACGATGGTGTCGTTCGGTAATGCCAGCGGCCCCGTCGAGCCATTTGCTCCGGCTCTGCTGGCTCAGAAAGGGTCGCTGATGTTCACCCGCCCCAGCCTGGGTCACTACACCCTGACACGGGCCGCCCTGCTCGAACGCGCCGGTATGGTATTTAACATGGTGGCATCGGGCCAACTGAACGTCCACATTCAGCCACCCTACAAACTGGCCGATGCCGCCCAAGCCCACCGCGATTTGGAGAGCCGCAAAACAACCGGAAAACTACTGCTGGTGCCCTGATTAAGTCATAAACTCGGCGTTGCACGATGTACTGCCTGTTTATACGGTTAGTGTCCGTACGTTTACAAGGGTGTATAGTGTATAACCAACTTCACCATTCACAAAACACAGACCTATGAAACGAGATAGGATTATTTACTGGATTGCCACCGCCACTTTAGCCCTGATTCTGGGGTTTTCGGGAATCATGTATTTTATCAATCCCGACATGAAGGGAGCTTTTCTGCACCTTGGTTTCCCGGACTATTTTCGGGTCGAACTGGGCATCGCCAAGCTGATTGCGGTGCCGCTGTTGCTCGTACCTCAGGTGCCGCGCCGACTCAAAGAATGGGTTTATGTGGGGGTGGGCATCGACTTCGTTTCGGCAGCCATTGCCCACGCCAGCAGTAACGACCCAGCCAGCAGCATAATCACGCCCATAGTGCTTTTTGGGTTTCTGATTGTCTCGTATGTCTACTATCACAAAATCAACATTCGGCAAACCGGAATCGCATAGTACAGACCAAATCGACTTCGTTAACAGGGGCAAACTCGAAAGCCGGACTATCAGATATTTATTTCCTGATGGTCCGGCTTTTGCATGGGTGTTAACCAATGACTCACACGCCTTTGGCGGCCAGAATGTCGGTCATTTCAATGACGGGATCGGAAGCCAGCAAGTCGGCGGCATTCGCCATCAAAGCCGCTGCAATGGGACCATTGAGGTGCGCCTGCCGACCGGCCTCATCGGGAAATGTATCGAAAATGCCGAACGTTGATGGCCCCAGCTGAATGCCGTACCACGTAATGGTGGCGGGTTCGTTCTGCGCCATAGGCAGACCACCTTTCAAAAAATCAGCAACGGCCTGCTCTTTGCCGGGTTTGGCTTCGAGCCGTACTAACAATCCTTTCGTAATCATTTTGTAGTGCGTTTTGGTAAACTAAATAGAATCAACACCCAATAAACGTAACCCACCGAAAAACGATTGATTTGCCCTGAAATAAACGCTGGTTGGCAGTCTCCGGCTCCCGCATGGCCAAAGCAGCCCGGCTGTATGCATGTAAAAAAGGCTCTCTGCTCAACCAAAGAGCTTTTTTAGTAGTCGCCCCTTCTACGTTGATGTTGGTATTGGGGGGTGGTTGACCAAGTTTCATCGTTGAAAATCCTAAAAAAATTATCTTTAATTATTCTAAATAAAGAAGTTGTTGTAGCTTTGTAGCAGATACAACCTAATAATCATTCACGATGAAGACCTCTTACTACGTAGCCCTTTCATTTGCTGCCCTGCTTATTTCCTGTACCGACAGCAGCATTGTTGAGCCTGATCCTGTCAAGGCCTATACCGTACCGGCAACGTACGCCTTCACCAATGTTGACTACAAAGAATCGGCCACGCGAATCGGCATGTGGCAGGGGTTTCAGACCTACCTGGGTAAAAGCAATACGCGGGTATTAAGCGCGGATACGGTCAACTACCTCTGGAATAACACTAATAACGCCTTCACGCCCGAACTGGCCAGCAATGTTCCGTATTCTTTCACCGACCTGAACGGACTGGGCTATAACCTCTCCGGTAAAGTAACCGACGCTGGTCTGTTCAAAACGCTGGCCGACTCTACGGTTTATATCAGCAAATTCAACAAAACGGCGGCCTCGAAAGGGGTACCGGGCAGGATTGATACCCGTCTGTTCAATAGCAACGGCGTTGAATACAACCAAATCGTGGCCAAAGGGCTGATGGGCGGGCTGATACTGGCCAATATAAACGCCCTCCTCGATAAAATTCCCGCCAGCAACAATACGATGGTTATTGCGGGTAAAGGCACCGAAATGGAACACAACTGGGACCTTGCCTTCGGCTACGTTGGCATCCCAATGGACTATGATGTGACCTATAATTACGGCACCACACCCGTAAAAGCCGATCGTCCGCTGGCCCTTGGCGGTTACTTTGCCGAACGGGGCAATTACATCCAGGCCGGTGGCCGGGTGTTTGAGGCATTCCGCACGGGCCGGGCTGCCATTACAGCCAAAGACTACGCGGTCCGCGATGCTGCTATCATCACCATCAAAGAATACCTCGAAAAGGCGTTGGCCGCGTCGGCTTATTACTACGTAACGAATCCACAAACCCAGACGGCCATCGATGCTAAGTTTCATGGTCTGTCAGAAGGGGCCGGGTTTGTGGCGGCTCTGAAATACCGGCCCGCCAATAGCAAACTGACCGCTGCCAATTACCAGACGCTGGTCTCGATTATGAACACCAGTTACTATGTGCTGGCCGAAGATGCTACCAATGCCAAACTGAAGCAGGCTCAGGCTATTCTGACCGGCGCGTATGGACAATTACAACCATAGTTTGTCATGCTGAGGAAGGAAGCATCTCGTTGTAGAGAGAGTTTTGCTACAGCGAGATGCTTCCTTCCTCAGCATGACAAAGCCAGTATCAAAACTCACTATCAGCATGAAATTTCCCCGCATTACTCTGGCCGTAGCCACCATCCTGACCGGTGCCGTTTTTTACGCCTGTACCGAAAACAAAGGCACGACCGACCCCGCGCCGTCGGGTAATGATGCTTTTAAAACCGGCATGCTTACCAATTATGCGGGCAACCTCATTATTCCGGCCTACGCCGATCTGTCTGCTAAACTGACAACGCTGGAAACGCAGGTAAACGGGTTTCTGGATAATCCGTCGGCAACCACCTTAGACGCTGCCAAACCTGCCTACAAAGCGGCTTACCTGAGTTACCAGGCTACGTCGGCTGTGTATTTCGGTCCGGCGTCCGCCCTGTTATTGAACAATTATATCAACACGTTTCCGCCCGCTACGTCTCAAATCGAGCGGGGTATTGCGTCGGGCAACTACCGGTTCGATCAGCCCGTTGTCAGCGACAGCATTCAGGGATTTCCGGCCCTGGATTATCTGCTGTTCGCGCCCAATGCCGTTGGAAAGTTTTCGGGAACCGATTCCCCGGCCCGGAAAAAATACGTGCGTGATGTGATGGCCCGGATGAAAACGCTGGTGAGCAATACGGCTGCGCAGTGGAACGGGCCGTACCGTGCGTCGTTCGAGACCTCGCTCAAAACCGATGTGGGCAGTTCTATTGCGTTTCTGGTCAATCAGTTTGCCTACGAGCTCGACGCGATGAAAGGCCCGCGCATTGGCTGGCCCTTTGGCAAACGCTCCAACAATATCGTCTTTGCCGACAAATGCGAAGGCTATTACTCGGGGCTGACCAAAGAACTGGCCGTGGCTAACCTGACCAATCTGAAAAATTACTACGTCGGCGGTTCCGGCAACGGCATCGCGGATTATTTGGTGCTGCTGAAAAAAGAAGCCCTGGCCAATCAGGTGTCGGCCCAGTTCGATGTGGCCATCAGCGCCCTTAACGCCATTCCGCAGCCCATGTCCGAGTCGTTCGCTAAAAATCCTGCGCAGGTGGAAGAAGCGTACCGTCAGGTGCAGAAATTGCTGACGCTGATAAAAACCGACGTTGCGTCGGCCACATCGGTGCAGATTACGTACATGGATAACGATGGTGATTAAGGAATTCGGCAGTAATCGGTCGGTTTCCATTGCCCCGTTGGTCACGTTCAGGATTACGTTCGGGCTGCTGATGCTGGGTAGTCTGATTCGGTTCTGGTGGCGGGGCTGGATTACGGCTTTGTACGTTACGCCCCCGTTTCATTTCACGTACTGGGGCTTTGAGTGGGTGCAACCCCTGGGCGATACCGGGATGTACCTGCTGGTTTTCGTGCTGATTAGCTGCGCGTTGCTGGTAACACTGGGGCTGTTCTATCGCCCGGCCATCGTTATTTTTTTCCTCGGGTTCACCTACGTAGAGCTGATCGACGTAACAACCTACCTCAACCATTACTACTTCATCAGCCTGGTGGCGTTTCTGTTGGTCTGGTTACCTGCCAACCGCTATTACTCGCTCGATGCGTATTTCGGATTCATCAAACCCCGGCTGCGGGTGCCGCGCTGGACCATCGGCATTCTGCGGTTTCAGATGGCACTGGTCTACGTCTTTGCCGGGCTGGCCAAACTCAACGCCGACTGGCTGCTGCGGGCCGAACCGATGAAAACCTGGCTGCCGTCTAAAAGCCACCTGCCCATTGTGGGGTCGTTTATGTACGACGACTGGGTGGCGTATCTGTTCTCGTGGTTTGGGGCGGGCTACGATTTGTTCATTGTCTTCTTCCTGCTGAACCGTAAAACCCGCCCCACCGCCTACGGATTCGTCCTGCTGTTCCATGCCGCCACAGCCCTGTTTTTTCCGGCCATCGGTATGTTTCCCTACGTTATGATTGCCAGCAGCCTGATTTTCTTTTCGGGCGAATTTCATCAGAAGCTGCTGTCGTTTCTGCCCTTCAGGCAAGTTGCGTTACCCGCTGAGCCGTACCAGTTCTGGTACAGGAACGTTGCTGCTGGGCTGGTGGTGGTGTATGTCTGTGTACAGCTCCTAGTGCCCATACGCTACCTGCTGTATCCGGGCAAGCTGTTCTGGACCGAACAGGGCTACCGCTTTTCGTGGCGCGTGATGCTCATGGAAAAAGCCGGTGCGGCCTATTTTACGGTCAAAGACCAGACCGGTAAAAAATCCTGGACGGTCGATAACGGGCAGTACCTGACGCCCTTGCAGGAGAAAATGATGAGTAGTCAGCCCGATTTGATTTTAAAATATGCCCACTACGTAGCTGACCAATTCAAAGCCAAAGGTGTGGCCGGGCCAAAGGTGTATGCCGAGGTATACGTAACGCTTAACGGCGAACCGTCGCGGCTGTTTGTCGATTCGACGGTGAATCTGGCGGCTAAAAAACTAAGCTGGCGACCCTACGACTGGGTACTGCCTTTTGATACCAACTGATTATGATCTGGCGAATTATTTACCTGTCACTTTTTTGTCTATCCACGTTGCTGGCGACTGGTCAGACGCTGTTTGTAGAAGGCACCGTCCGCGATGGTACCGAAGCCATTCCGGGGGCGGTGGTGCGGCTGTACCCGGCAGACGCGGTGGAAATCAGCAACGACAACGGCTTTTTCCGGTTTGGTAACATCACGCCGGGACAGTACCGGCTCGAAGTGAGTTCGCTGGGCTATAAACCCCGAGTCGATACGGTTACCGTTGCCAATGCGGGCCTAAAACTCGATATTCGGCTCGAAGAAGCGGGCGGGGTTCTCATCAATGAAGTGACGGTGGTTGGTCAGACCACCGACGTATCGGGCAAACTCAGCGACGTGCTGGGTACGTCGATTTACGCCAGCAAAAAGACGGAACTTATCAATGTCAAAAATCTGAACGCTAACCTGGCCACCAATAACAGCCGCCAGATTTACGCCCGCATCCCCGGCCTCAACATCTGGGAATACGACCGGGGTGGCTTGCAGCTCGGTATTGGTGGGCGCGGGTTGAGTCCCAACCGCTCGTCCAACTTCAACATCCGCCAAAACGGTTACGACATCAGTGCCGATGCACTGGGTTATCCCGAAAGCTATTATACGCCTTCGGCAGAGGCCCTTAGTAAAATTGAAATTGTGCGGGGCGCAGCCAGTTTGCAGTACGGTCCGCAGTTTGGCGGGCTGGTTAATTTCGTCATGCGCGAAGGGCCGCGCAATAAACCCATCGAGCTGACCCTTCGGCAGACCGGCGGCTCGTTCGGCTTCGTCAACTCCTTCAACAGCGTGGGCGGAACGGTGGCAAAGGGTAAACTCAACTACTACGCCTTTTTTCAGTACAAGCGGGGCGATAGCTGGCGACCCAACAGCCAGTTCGACCAGCAAAACGGCTATGTTCACCTAAGCTACGAGGTCAGCCCGAAACTCAAACTAACCGGCCAGTACACCCGCATGACCTACCTGGCTCAGCAGCCCGGTGGCCTGACCGACGCGCAGTTTGCCGATGACCCATCGGTGTCAGTGCGGGCCAGAAACTGGTTTAAGGTGGACTGGAATCTAATCAGCTTCAATCTGGATTACGCCTTCGCCAAAAATACCCGCATCAACTGGCGTACTTATACGTTGCAGGGTGGGCGCGAAGCCATTGGTGCGCTGACCTACATAAACCGGCCTGACTTGGGCGTAAACCGTGATTACATGGCCGACCGTTACAATAATTTTGGCAGCGAATTCCGGTTCATTCATCAGTACAGGCTGCTCGGTCAGCCCGACAACACCTTCCTGATTGGAGCCAGACTTTACAAGGGCCTGACCACTCGGAAACAGGGCGACGGCAACAACAACGACGGGCCGGATTTTGCCTTTCTCGATGCCCAGCCTAATAAATCCAGTTTCCGGTTTCCGGGGAACAACGTGGCGGTTTTTGCGGAGAACATCTTCCGGCTGGGCAAAAACTGGAGCATCACACCGGGCGCGCGGTTCGAGTTTATCAACACCAAAGCGGACGGGTATTATTTCAAGGAAAACAAATTCATTGCCAACGAGCAGATTTTCGAGACCCGCGCCAACCCCCGCACGTTTATGCTACTGGGTATCGGGGCCAGCCGGAAGTTTGGGCAGGGGGCCGAGTTCTACGCCAACATCTCGCAAAACTACCGGTCCATTAACTTTAACGACATCCGGGTGGTCAATACCAACGCGCGGGTGGACCCCAACCTGAAAGACGAAACCGGCTTCAACATCGACTTGGGGGTGCGCGGTACGTACAAAAACTGGCTCTACGCCGATGTGAGCCTGTTTTATCTCAAATACAACGATAGGATTGGCTCCATTTTCACGACCGATAGTAGCTTTATGACCTACCGGCTGCGTACCAACGTATCGGACAGCCGTAACCTCGGTATCGAATTTCTGCTCGACGGCGATATTCTACGGGCCATTACGCGCGGCAAATCGCCCTACAAGCTAAACCTTTACACGAGTCTGTCGCTGATCAATGCCCGGTACGTCAATACGCAGAACACTGCCATCGCTAATAAACTGGTTGAGAACGTACCGCCCGTTTTGCTGCGTACCGGTCTGAGTACGGGCAATCAGCGGTTTAACGTAACGTACCAGTTTGCTTTCCAGACGAAGCAATATTCCGATGCAACCAACACCGAGCAAACGCCCACCGCCGTTGATGGGGCCATTCCGGCATTCTCGGTCATGGATCTGAGTGCAAGCTATAACTGGCGGCAGTTTACGCTGTATTCGGGCGTCAACAACCTGGCCAACGCCAAATACTTCACCCGCCGGGCCGATGGCTACCCCGGCCCCGGCATCCTCCCCGCCGACATCCGCAACTACTACGTAACGCTTCAGTTCAAGCTTTAGATTAGGCATGTTACGTTTCCGCTCTGGCTGGCAGAAAAAAACGGGATACCACTAACGATTTTTGCTGGCTGTTCGTTGAAAATAGACAAAGTCTGATCGTTTATGTTTCGACGCTTACCGCCTGTTGTTCAGTTTATTTACATCGGTGTGATCGGTGTTTTCTTCGGTACCATTGCCGGACTAGTTAACGAGCTTTTTCAGAAACCATTCAGCGCAAGTAACGCGCTGGTGTGGTTATTCCTGATGATTATCAGTGCCTGCATTGCCACGGCCATTACGATGTACGGGCGGGGTAAATTCGATTGACTATTATCTCTAAACCTGTCAGGTCTTTTTGGAGACCTGACAGGTTTTACTAAACCAGTAAACCAGATCGTACATGCGCCGTTTATTCCTGTCTCTCTCCCTGCTCACCGCTGCGCTGCTGGCGGGGTTTCTGGCCTGCAATACCAACGATCCCGAAGCGGCCAGGCCACCAGCCAAATTCGGGCTGGACTTTAGCAACGTAGTTGGTACTCAGCCGCTGCAACTGGGGACTGTTGCGTATAAAAATGCATCGGGCGAGTCGTTTACACCCACGAATTTCAACTACTTCGTGAGCAATATCCGGCTTATCCGTACCGATGGCTCGGCTTACGTGGTGCCGCAGGACAGCAGCTATTTTCTGATTCGCCAGACAGACCCGGCCACGCAGAAAATCACGCTCAACAACGTACCGGAGGGTAGTTATAAAGCCGTTTCGTTCGTGCTGGGGGTCGATAGTCTGCGCAGTACGGCAGATATCAGCAAACGGACGGGCGCGCTCGACCCGGCAGTTGACCATACGGGGGCCAACGGCATGTACTGGTCGTGGAATTCGGGGTATATTTTTATGAAACTCGAAGGCACCTCGCCCAGCGCGCCCCGCGATGCTACGGGCAGGGGCAACTTTCGCTACCACATTGGCTATTTCGGCGGGCGCGATACCAAAACGATTAATAATCTGAAAACCATCACGGTGTCCTTCGGTGCTGACGTAGCGCAGGTTGATCCATTCCGCCAGCCAGCGGTGCAGATACAGGCCGACGTGCTGACGATTTTTGACGGAACAACACCCATCAGTATCAAAGCGTATCCTGAAGTAATGATCTCGCCGTTTTCCGCTACGGTGGCCAAAAACTACGCCGGTATGTTTTCGTACAAAGGACTAAAAACGGCAGTTACGGACTGACTATGAAACAGCTTCAACTCATCGGTTTCCTGCTCAGTGCCGCGTTGTTCGGTGTGGTGGCATCGTGCCAGTCGGGTGGGAGCGAGGTGGTGACGCCCGCACCGGTGCCGGGCAAACCCGATATGAAGCCACCAGTTGTGTACCAGACGACGCCCTACCCCTGGAAAAAGCCCACCAATTTTCCTGACCCTGTTTATAACTTTGCCAATAATCCGCTGACGCTGGAGGGTGTTGCGCTGGGCCGGACACTATTTTACGACGATATGCTCTCGGTGAACGGAACGGTCAGTTGTGCCTTCTGCCATCAGCAGCCAGCCGCTTTTGCTCACCCCGACCACGCCCTGAGTCATGGCGTGAATGACAAGATTGGCACTCGTAATAACCTCGGCTTGCAGAATCTGGCGTTTTACAAAAACTTTTTCTGGGACGGGGGGGTAGCGGACCTTGACTTACTACCGATAGCGCCCATCGAAAATCCGGTTGAGATGGCCCATTCCATGCCCAATTTGTTGAACGCAGTGCGGCAATCGGCCAAATACCGGCCCCTGTTCCAGTCGGCTTTTGGGTCGGACTCGGTTACGACGGCGCGGTTTTTAAAGAGTTTGTCGCAGTTTATGCTGACAATGGTGTCGGCCAACAGTCGGTACGATAAACACGCTCGCAAAGAAGCAGGGGGGCAGTTGACCTCAGATGAGCTGGCTGGGCTAAACCTGTTTCAGCAAAAGTGCAGCAGTTGCCACGCCGGTGAGTTATTCACTGACCAGTCGTTCCGGAACAACGGCCTGAGCCGTGTTCTCAATCAGGACGTGGGGCGGTACGGCATTACCCTGCGAACTGAAGATAAATTCAAATTCAAAGTGCCAAGTCTGCGCAACGTGGCCCGTACTCCGCCCTACATGCACGATGGCCGGTTCTGGACCCTCAACGATGTGCTGAATCATTATACTACCATGCAGGAGGTGCCGGAACTCGACCCGGTCCTGCGCCAGAACGGCAAACCCGGTGTGTTGCTCACCGATCCAGAAAAGCAGCAGATTATCGCTTTCCTCAACACCCTCACCGATACCGCCTACATTGCCGACCGGCAGTTCAGCGCACCAAATTGACGTAGCCCGGACCGGGAAGTCCGGGCTGCGTCAGTCAATGTGTGTGGTTGAGCCGGTGCTGCCAGATGTTGGTGAGATGGGTAAGGACCAGCCCGGCGGAGGCTAAGTAGCCTATGTAGTGGAAAGCACCACTGACGTTTTCGAGCAGCAGACTACCCGCAAACAGGATCAGAAACCCCCACAGGGCGCGCTTGATGACAGGCTGGGCGTAGTGCCGGGTGGCTAAGAAAACGGCGATGACGTTGACGCCGATGAAGAGGTAATCGAGACTTAAAAAACCAATTGTCAGGTGCTTATGTGGCGTCAGGGCCGAGCCTACCAGAAGAAAAGGCGTACCGATACAGTGAATCAGGCAAAGTATTGATCCGGTAATACCTACGTAATCGGCCTTATTAGTGGAAGAATCCGTCCTCATAGCTGGGCAAACATACAGCGCGTTGAGATGCCGTACGTTTTACAAACTTAACTCTTTGCAACAAAGTTGCGAAGAGTTGCAAAAAATGATTGTTGGGAGAGCTACGCCCAAATCATACTCAGGATGCCAATTAGCATAATAATCTTGCAGAGGGAGCTGAGATAGCCGAAATCGCTTCGTTTATCGGCATAGACGAGCCGGTAGATAAGCCAGGTTATGGGAGCGAGCAGCAGTAGAAAAATTAAGGATAGTTTCTGATTATCGAGATCGTTGGCAATCAGAAAAAGCGTCATGATAAACGACGCAATCAGCACGTAGAGCAGGTACTTGGTTCGGCGCAGGCCCCAGACAATTGGCAGGGTACGGCAACCAAAACGCGCATCGCCCCGAATGTCCTGCATGTCTTTGATAACCTCGCGCACCAGCGAAATGCCGAACGAAAACAGCGCGTAGATCAGGATTATATCGGCGTTTTTTCGGTAATAGACCGCCAGCACCAGCAGTGAGAAGGCCGTTAGCAGCGCAATCACGACGTTGCCTATAAATGGTTCCCGTTTGAGCCGGGCCGAGTAAAACCATAGTAGCGATACCGACACCACGTCCAGTAAAAACACCCATTTGCTTAGGTACAGGCCAATTAGACAGCCCAGTACGCTAAGAATCTGGTGAGTACCGATGGCCACGCGTCGCTTTAGGTACCGCCCAATCACGACCCGCTCCGGCTTGTTGATGAGGTCGATCTTGACGTCGAAATAATCGTTGATGATGTAGCCCGCTGCCGCAATGCAGACCGTTGAGAACGACAGCAGCCAGATCGTGGGGTCGGTCAGGATACGCAGCCATTCGTGACGCGGCCCTACCAGGGCAATGCGGGCCAGAAACTGCGTCATCACCACGATCAGCAGGTTCTGGACGCGAATCAGCCGCAGAAATCCGACCGCAAAGGCCTGAAAAGTAACGGGCTGACGCATGACCATGGAACGGGGTGATTAGACTGTTTAAATGACAAATTTAGTGGAATACCCGCAGGAATGCCGGTTTTACGATCATGTTAGCAAACGGTAAACCAGTACCCGATGCCAATGCCATTCTTTGCAACTTAATTGGATGCGGGATTTTTTTCGGGCATTTTTATTGTTCAAAACCAAACCGTTCCCGACCTGCGGGTCACTCACGTATGAAAATTGGCATTGTATGCTACCCAACTTTCGGTGGTAGCGGTGTGGTAGCTACCGAACTGGGCAAAGCCCTGGCCCAGAATGGTCATCAGGTTCACTTTATTACGTATCAGCAGCCGCCCCGGCTCGATTTCTTCAACGAAAACGTTTTTTACCACGAAGTCAACGTTCCGTCGTATCCGCTGTTTCAGTACGCGCCCTACGAGTCGGCGTTGACCAGTGAGATGGTGAATGTGGTGCTGAATGAAAACGTCGATCTACTGCACGTACATTACGCTATTCCGCACGCATCGGCGGCTTACATGGCCAAAATGATTTTGCAGTCGCGGGGTCGCACGGTACCCATCGTAACTACGCTGCACGGCACGGATATTACGCTGGTGGGCAAAGACGCTTCGTATGAGCCGGTTGTAACGTTCAGTATTAACCAGTCCGACGGTGTCACGGCGGTGTCGGAAGACCTGCGCAGGGACACCTACAAGCACTTCGACATACACCGCGAGATTGAGGTAATTCCCAACTTCATTGACCTGAGCCGTTTCAAACGGCAGCAGAAAGAGCATTTCAAGAAAGCCATTTGCCCGAACGGCGAGAAGCTGATTGTGCACACGTCCAACTTTAGGCGCGTAAAACGCATTGACGATGCCGTGATGGTCTTTTACGAAATCCAGAAAAACATACCCGCTAAACTCCTGCTCGTGGGCGACGGCCCCGAACGCGCCCGCATCGAGCGGCTTGTGCGCGACCTCGATATTTACGATCAGGTCCGGTTTTTAGGTAAGTTAGATGCCGTAGAAGAGGTGCTGTCGGTGGCCGATCTGTTTCTGATGCCATCGGAGCAGGAAAGTTTTGGCCTGGCCGCGCTCGAAGCAATGGCCTGTCAGGTGCCGGTCATTTCCTCGAACGTTGGTGGCCTGCCCGAACTGAATATTCAGGGTGTCACGGGCTTTTTGAGCAACGTAGGCGATGTGGACGATATGGTTAAAAACGCACTCTATGTTCTGGACGATGCTAATTTGCCGACATTTCAGGCCAATGCCCTCGCCAAAGCTAAAGAATTTGAACTGTCGCGTATCCTGCCGCTGTACGAAGCCTACTACGAGCGGGTTTTGGCAGTTAGCAATGAGCAATTATCAGTGAACAGTTGATTGTTTCCTGTTGATTACGTACCTGATCGTTGATAGCTGGAGATTTGATAACTGCTTACTGATAACTATTGACTGAAACGTGGAACCAAACATACCCAATACAGACCGGAAACGGGTCGTGATTGTCGGCGCGGGCTTTGGCGGGCTGAAACTGGCCCAAAAACTGGCAAGGCGTACCGAATTTCAGGTCGTGTTGCTCAATAAGTACAACTACCACGAGTTTCAGCCGCTGTATTATCAGGTAGCTACGGCGGGGCTGGAAGCGAACAGTATTCTGTTTCCGCTGCGGGCCATATTCAGCGACTGCAAAAACGTCCATATTCGCGTCACGACCGTAACGGGCGTCCGGCCCGCCGAAAAGTGTATCGATACCGAACTGGGGCCAATTGCGTACGACTCGCTCGTGATTGCTACCGGGGCCGATACCAATTTCTTCGGGCAGCAGAATATCATCGACAAAGCCCTGCCCATGAAGTCGGTGACGGAAGCCATTGCCCTGCGCAACCGGATGCTGCAAAACTTTGAGGACGCCCTAAGCGTACAAACCGAAGACGAGCGCGAAGGCTTCATGGACGTGGTGGTGGTGGGTGGGGGGCCAACTGGCGTTGAGCTTTGCGGTACCCTGGCCGAAATGCGCAAGACCGTACTACCCAGCGACTACCCCGAACTCAATTTCATGAACATGGACATCTACCTCATCGAATCGGGGGCCGAGCTGCTGGGACCAATGTCGGTGCAGTCGCAGACGCATTCGCTGGAGTATTTGCAGGAACTGGGCGTGAAAGTTATGCTCAATACCCGCGTCAAGGATTTCGACGGGCGTACCGTAACCATGAATGACGGGTCTGTCCTGCGTACCAACAACCTGATCTGGGCGGCTGGTGTCAAAGCGAACCCGGTGGCTGGCTTACCGGCAGAAGTGATTGGGCGGGGAAACCGCATCACCGTGAACCGCCATAATCAGGTGCAGGGCTTTACCGATATCTTCGCCATTGGCGACGTGGCCATCATGAGCGAGGAGCCTGATTATCCCAACGGGCACCCACAAATTGCGCAGCCTGCTATTCAGCAGGGGAGACTTTTAGCTAAAAATCTAACTCGTTGGGTGGCAGGCAAACAGCCGGAAGATTTTACGTATCGTAACCTCGGTACAATGGCGACCATCGGGCGCGGGCTGGCGGTAGTGGATTTGCCTTTCATAAAATTTCAGGGATTTCTGGCCTGGCTTACGTGGCTGTTCGTTCACCTGATGTCTATTGTGGGCGTAAAAAATCGGCTGCTGATTTTTATCAACTGGATGGTCAACTACCTGACCTATAATAATTCGCTCCGGCTGATTATTCGTCCCAAGATTCCAGCCGGCGACATTGCCGCCATGAAACGTAAGCTGGATGACCAGGTTGAGGTAGGGAAGCCAGCCTGACTGTAGTAAACCAGATTTACCGTATCTGGAACACAGACACCCAATTTGTTGTATTTTTGTAACATTACAGACTCTACTCTTTTTATGGAACAGACGAAAGAAAGATTGCACACGCTGGCTGGTCACGGCAAAACGCGCCCCAAGCACACCGGCACAAAGCAACTGTTCGAAAACCCGATTCTGGAAGCTCTGTCGCGCACGCACATTATGATTCCGGTCACGATGTGGATTGCACTGTCGATCTTCTTTGGCTGGTACGCTCTTACGCATACGGACATGAACACACCCACCATCGGTCTACTTTTTATTGTTGGCGTGTTTTCGTTTACGCTATTCGAGTACATTCTACATCGGTACCTATATCACATTGCGCCGAAGACCGAGAGTCGTGCCAAACTACAGTACACATTGCACGGCGTTCACCACGAGTATCCCAAAGACAAAACCCGGCTGGCCATGCCCCCGGTAGTTGCTATTTTTATGGCAGGTGGTTTCTTTGGCCTGTTTTTTTTGTTAATGGGCGAGTCGGCCTATGCGTTTTTCCCGGGTTTTCTGGTGGGGTACACGGGCTATTTGTCGGTACACTTCATTGTTCATGCGTACAGCCCGCCGAAGAATTTCCTCAAGGCACTCTGGGTCAACCACAGTGTTCACCACTACAAAAATCCTGAAAGTAACTACGGCGTCTCCTCACCCATGTGGGACTATATTTTCAGTTCCTTTCAGAAATAAGTAGCGCGGGCGAAAGCCCGCGCTACTTGAGCTTCTTATTTTCCAAATGCCGGGTCGCGTCCCGGCTATTTTTTTTGGCCAGATTTTTCTCAAAGGCGTCTGTCAGGTCAACGCCGGTCTGGTTGGCCAGGCAGATGACGACCCACAACACATCGGCCAGTTCGTCGCCGAGATCTTTCCCCTTATCCGACTCCTTCTCCGACTGCTCTCCGTACCGACGTGCGATAATGCGGGCCACCTCGCCCACCTCTTCGGTCAACTGTGCCATGTTGGTCAACTCCGAAAAATACCGCACACCAACGGTCTTGATCCACTCATCGACGGTGATCTGGGCTTGCTGTATAGTCATGTTTTTGAGACACAGAGATACACAAAAGAGACGCAGAGTTTCACAGAGAAAAAGAAGATAAAAAGAGAACTCTGTGAACCTCTGTGTCTTCTCCGTGTCCCCAAGAAAACTTACTAAACTTTCTCCGGGACGAATGTCAGCGAACTAAACTGGTCTTCGACAAAGGACTCCTGCGCCAGGTCCTGTAACTGCACTGACGTAACGGCTTTGATGTCGTTAAAGATGTCATTCAGCGACTCTACACGGTCAATGTCCAGCAGGCTTTTGGCCATCATTAGCATGAAGCTGTTGTTGCTCTCCTCGGCCATGGCTAACTGACCTATCAGTTGTTCTTTGGTCTGGTGCAGTTGCAGCGTCGTAAGCGGCTGATCGCGCAGGCGTTTCATTTCCTTCATAATCAGCGTCTGCGCCCGGTCCATTTTTTTGAGGTCGGTGCCAAAGTAGATACCCAGAAAACCCGTGTCCAGATACGGTGTATAACTGGCGTCGATGGAGTAGACCAGCCCGTTTTTTTCGCGCAGGTTCAGGTTCAGCCTTGAGTTCATACCCGGCCCGCCGAGCAGGTTTACAAGCATGAAAAACGGCAGTCGGCGCGGGTCGGTCAGGCCGTAGGCGGGGCGACCGAGGGCGCACTGGGCCTGCGTAATAGGCCGCTCTACGCGGGTCTGCTGCGGTACGTAGTCGGTGGGGACCCGGCGTTTGCGGTAGGAATGCTGGGCGGGTACGTCGCTGAAATACTTTTCGGCAATTTTTACGACCTGCGTAAATGGTAAATTGCTGACCGATGCAAAGACGATGCGGTGGGTGTCGTAATTCTCGGCGATGAACCGCTGCAAATCCTCGCGGTTGAACGATTCCACGGTTTCGGGCGTACCCAGAATGTTGCCGCCCAGCGGATGATTGGGGTAGATCAGCTCATCGAAATCATCCTGAATGGCATCTTCGGGCGAGTCGTAGTACATAGCCATCTCTTCGAGAATAACTCCCCGCTCGCGCTCGATCTGTTTTTCGGGAAACACCGACTGAAACGTGATGTCAGCGAGCAGGTCAGTGGCCTTCTCGAAGTGATTGCTCAGCACCGATGCGTGGAAACAGACTTTTTCTTTAGTGGTATATGCATTCAGTTCACCACCAATCGTTTCTAACTTGGTAATTATGTGGTACGATTTTCGCTTGGTTGTACCTTTGAACGCCATATGTTCCCAAAAGTGGGCCAGTCCCTGCTGATGTGGCTGTTCGTCGCGGCTGCCAATGTCGAGCATAATACCGCAATGGGCAATTTGTGTATGCAGAACCTGCCGGTGGGCAATGCGAATGCCGTTGGGCAGGATATGAACGTCGTAATCCTCCATGTATAGATGTTGACGCCTGTATAGCTGGCGCAGCTCAATGTACTCATGATAACCCTTCCTCCTCAACCCCGGTTCCTAATTATTCAGACCGCTTTTATCGGCGATGTGATCCTGAGTACGGCCCTGCTGGAGCAGCTTCATCAGGCTCTTCCCAATGCTTGGATCGACATGCTGGTGCGCAAAGGTAACGAGAGTCTGCTGGCCGGACATCCCTTCCTGAACGAGTTACTAATCTGGGACAAGAAGGGTACCGGGGGCGCGCTCGCCAAGTACGGTAATCTGCGCCGGTTGCTGACCATTATCCGCGCCAGCCAGTACACTGCCGTCCTGAACCTGCAACGCCACGGAGCCACCGGTTTGTTGACCGCATTTTCTAAGGCAACGATAACCGTTGGCTTCGACGTAAATCCCTTCGCGTCGTTTTTCACGCATCAGATTCCCTACCGATTTGCGCCGGGGCTACACGAAATAGACCGTAACGCCGATCTGCTGCTGCCGCTGGGCATACCCCCGTCGGAGAAAATCACCCGTCCTAAACTCTACCCGTCGCTGTCCGACTATGGTCACGTCAGGCCGTTGCAGCAGGTCCTCTACGTATGTATTGCCCCTACGTCGGTCTGGTTCACTAAGCAGTTTCCTGCCGATGGCTGGATTGATCTGATCCGTACGCTGCCCAATGATCTGACCGTTTATCTTCTCGGTGCCCCCGCCGATGCTGCCGTTTGCGAACGTATTGCGCAGGAGAGCGGGCGCAGGAAAGTCCAGAACCTCGCCGGAAAACTCAGTTTGCTTCAGTCTGCCGCCCTGTTGCAGCGGGCAAATATGAACTACATGAACGACTCGGCCCCGCTGCATTTGTGTTCAGCCATGAACGCGCCCACAACGGCGGTATTCTGCTCTACGGTGCCGGAATTTGGGTTCGGGCCGCTGGCCGATGGAGCCGTGACGGTGCAAAGTTCCGAACCGCTCGACTGCAAACCCTGTGGACTGCACGGTAAAAAAGCCTGTCCGCT
>JACMPG010000254.1 GCA_014377625.1 Spirosoma sp. | reverse complement strand
TGCCCTCCAGGCCGAAAGCCATCCCATAGACTTCAAGAACATTGAACTCCTCGACCTCAAAGGCTGCACCGACCCCAAAGCCAGCAATTACAAGTCGTACTACGTCAAATCTGACAATACGCAGTGCCGATACGGTAAGAAATAGTGTAGCACATTACCGCTAAACTACCCTTCCCCCTACTTCATCGTTACAATCGTGACGCCCGCACCACCCCGATCGGCGTTTTCGTCACGCATCGCGCCGACCTGCTTGTAGCTGCGGAGGTGATTGCGTACCAGCGTGCGGAGAATACCGTCACCTTTGCCGTGAATGATGCGGAGTTCGGGGTAGCCCAGCATCAGCGCGTCGTCCAGGAAACGGTCCACTTCGCCGAGGGCTTCTTCACCCCGGCGGCCCCGTATGTCAAGATTGAAGCTGAAGTTCTGCATCTTCTCGTTCATGTCTACGCCCTGCGTGCGGGGCCGGTCGTCGCGGGTTTCGGTGGCGGCAGCAAAAGTTTTCTTGCTTACTTTTTCGAGCCGGTTCAGTTTCACCGTCGTCTTCAAATCGCCGATGCGGACTTCGGCGTCTTTGCCACGCATTGACATCACCTGCCCGATAGCATTCTGCCCCTGGATACGGACGTAGCTGTCCACGCCAATGACTCCGCTGTCTGTGGCAAATTCGTCTTCGGCAGGTTTGGGTTTCTCGACCACGACGGGTTCAGGCGTCAGTGACTTCTGCTCAAAGCGTTCGAGTTCCTGCCGCACCTGCCTGGTGGGTTCGCGCTCGGCTTTGTGTTCCTTAATTTCCCGAATCGTATTTTCAATACGCTGGTTAGCCTCCTTGACTAACGCTTTAGCCTTTTGTTTGGCATCGTTCAGCAGTTGCTTCTGCTCGTTATCCAAACGCGTTTTCAGGGCGGTGTACTCGGCAAGTTGCTGAGCTACTTTGCGCTGATTGATGCTGATATCGAGGTTCTTCTCCGCAAAAACGCGCTTCTCGATGTCGAGTTCTTTGAGCAGCTTCTCAAAATTGACCTGCTGATTGCCCAGTTTCTCTTTGGCCCGGTCGATGATACCCTTGGGTAAGCCAATTTTCTGAGCAATCTCGAACGCAAACGACGAGCCGGGCCGCCCGATTTCGAGTTCGTAAAGCGGTTCCAGATGTTCGCCGTCGAAGCGCATAGCCCCGTTGACCAGGCCCGGCGTTTTGTCGGCAAAGACTTTCAAGTTGGTGTAGTGCGTGTTGATGACGCCAAACGCGCCCGAGGTATTCAGGTCTTCCAGGATCGACTCAGCAATAGCCCCGCCCAGACCCGGCTCGGTGCCGGTGCCAAACTCGTCTATGAGAAACAGCGTTTTTTTATTGGCTCCAATTGCAAACTGTTTCATGGCCGTCAGGTGCGACGAGTACGTACTCAAATCGTTCTCTAACGATTGCTCATCGCCGATATCGATGAATAGATTCTGGAATACACCCATTTCCGAAAAATCGGCCACCGGCACCAGCAGCCCGCATTGCAACATATACTGCACCAGCCCGATGGTCTTCAGCGCAACGGATTTACCCCCCGCGTTGGGTCCAGAAATGATCAGAATTCGCTCTTTTTCGTCCAGTCGAACACTCAGCGGCACCACGCTTTTCTGCTGTTTTTTGAACGACAGGTATAGCAGCGGGTGGCGGGTATTCGTCCAGTTTACCAATGGTCGGTCGTGGAGTTTACCGGGCAGTACGGCGTCGAGCTGAATGGCGAGTTTCGCTTTGGCGCGGATAAAGTCGACCTGCGCCAGGAAGTTAACCGCCCGTTTCAGATCGTCGAGATGCGGACGTACCTGATCGGTCAGGGCCAGCAGGATGCGGTAGACTTCGCGCCGTTCTTCGTATTCGAGTTCGCGGATTTCGTTGTTGGCGTCGAAGACCTCGGCGGGCTCGAGAAACACCGTTTGCCCCGTCTGCGACTCATCATGGATAAAACCCTTGATTTTTCGCTTGTGTTCGGCGGCAACCGGAATCACGAGCCGCCCCCCGCGAATGGTCAGGTTGAGGTCGTCGGGAATCCAGCCGTTTTGCCGGGCGTTGCGCAGAATGCTGTCGAGCCGTTTGCGCAGGTTAGCCTGTTCGCCAATGATGCGCCGACGAATGCTGGCCAGTTCGGGCGAGGCCGAATCACGCACCAAACCCCGATCGTCAATGACCCGGTCGAGCGCGTCGGTCAGGATTTTGTTGACGCTGATGGGTCCGGCAAGTTCGCGCAGGAAAGGGAAGGCGTTATTTTCTTCGCGTCCCGCCGGTTGAGGCCGGGCCTGAACTGGTTTATTAAGAAACCGCAGACAATCCTGCACAGTACGCAGGGCCAACTTGAGATCGTAGAGCTCGGCTTCGGTCAGAGCCAGGCCTTCTACGCGGGCACGACTGAGGTGGGGCCGGACGTCAATGTAGTTGCTGCTGGGGAAGTCGGGCTCAAACTGGATAATCTGCCGAAATTCTTCGGTTTGGCGCAGCAGTTTGTCGATGAGCGGGAGGTTATCGGTAAAGCGGATTTTCTCGACGTAATCCTGTCCCAGTGGGCTGATGCAGGCGTCTTTAAGATGTTGCCGGATGGTATCGAAACCTAACTTGTGTTCTAACGATGGGGGGTAAAGCATTTACGCAGTGAGCAGGAAACGGGGATCAATTGAGGTATTAGTCCGTCGCCGGCAGATAACGTTTAGGGCGGGCCGTGGGTTCGGGCAATCGGCGGCCTGTCAGCGTGTTTACGCATCTCCTATCGGAATAAATCATATACCGGGATGGCAACCAATCAGATACGTGTCAGCTACGGGTTGACCGTTAAGAAGGACGATCCGCAGGCTGTATATCTAAAAAAATTAGCCGCCTTTCTAACTATATTATCAGCAATATATACTCACATAAACGATATAATTTTACAAATCTGGGCTATTTCACAGCTTTTCAATTTATCAGTCTGCAAAAACACGCTACCATTGCTGACCACCACCGTCAGGAAGTGGACTGCTCACGGCAGCGTGTTTTTAGTGTGGTCTGAATTAATTCAGATTACGGGTATATCAGTTATTCTGGCGTCTCCTGAATCTTGGGCTTACGTCCTCTTTGTTTGCCGGTGTATGGTTTTTTAGGAGCGTTATCTTCTTTGGTAAGTTTCAGTTCGAGCGCGGTTGTTTCCTTATAATCGAATGGATTTACCGTGAATGTGTATTTTGCCTTCGTGTAATCGACTCCGTTGTTTTGCAGAATTATCGGCAACAGCATCGTAGAGCTTTTTGCCGCTTTCGTAAACCGAAAAGTCTCACTCTGATCATCACTTTCAGGCACCATGTACAGCGACTTTGCCTTACGTTTACCCTTTTGCTTGCCCACTTTGAAAGCAGTATTATCGATATCAAAGTCCAGCTGCGCAATGGTTCGGGCTGGCAGGACCAGTTTGCCCGAGGGAGAGACATACCCGGTCAGAACGGGCATTTCGGCTTTATTCAACTTCTCTTTCTTCTCTACCACCGGTTTGTTTTCCTGAACCGAGAAAAAATCAATTTCAATATTTTTCATAGTATTGGGATTAAATAATGATTGTCGCTGTAAATCTAAGTAATTACGTACTTTGTTTCCTGAAAAATAACTCATTAGTCAAAACATCTGCCTGAATATTGGTTTAACTGTAAATAATTTATCAGAATCACCACCTAAGTCTGCTATGAAAAAGAAAGACAAATTAGCCCTGGTTCGTCAATATTACCCCAACGCCAGTACCACCAGCGACACTGTTGAGTGGATCGTTGATTTTATTGAAGAAGAACTAAATATTGAGGCCCAGCATGTTATGCTGGCCGACAGTATTTGTAGCGATGACGTAAATAGTATTCAGTACCCACGGGCGGCCAACGAGTTTCTGGGCCCATTTAAGATGGGTGGTTTAAATGGGTTTCCATTTACCGGCCTGACCGGAATGGGCGCGTTTGCCAGTCACGTTCCCAACAATGGAGCCGTTTTTATTTACTATGGTCCTCACATTGGTGTATCAGCCGACGGCAGCCTGGGCGAAATCTGTCGCTATGGTCAGGATACACGATCCAGCTGCTGCGGAGCGGCCAAAGCCGCACTTAACAACCTCAGAGAAGGAAAAATCAGCGAGGGTAAAGTACACGACCTTGATTACCAGATGAATACCATCGAGCAGATTCTGTACCGGCAGAAAGAACGGATACTGAGTGCCAGGTTACCCATGTACGAGGCTACCGAGGTGATTTACGAAGCCATTGATGCCCAAATGCAGAAATTGGTGGCCCAGACAGTCTACCCATGCCAGCATCTAATCCTGATGGGAAGCATTCTCATCAACGGAGACACGGGCGTTGGCTCCTTTAATGATACACGCCGACTGGATTTGGTAAATTTAAAGACCGGAGAACGTCAGGATCTCAGGGCTCGGGAAATGGCGTAATTTTTCTGGTAAACTGTTTTGAGTTAGCGATTTGAGACTGAAAGCACCGGGCTGCCGTTGTAGTAGCTTTTGATTGTATTCAACGTATTTTTAGAGAGCGTAGCTACCTACGGCTACGGGCGAGAAAATAACGCAAAACACAACCAAAACCGGGCTTTCAGACCAAAGCCATTCGCTCAAACAACGTCTTAGGTCAACCGTCAGGAACAGCGGGCAAATTTGTAGCGATTAACAGCTAAAACTTGCGTCGTTGGGAGACTATTGACGTATTTGTGGGCGTTTTCGGTAAACTCATTTCTATATCCGGCGTTCGCGCGTCTGCCCAACCGAAAACGCTGCGTACATGGAATCAACAAACTCGCC
>JACMPG010000253.1 GCA_014377625.1 Spirosoma sp. | reverse complement strand
GGTCACGATAGACCACGTTATCAGACAAACAGCGTATAGTATCCTCGGCGCGTATCGGTCGGCCAGTAGCCCACCCGGAATTTGCAGCAGCGCGTAACTCCAGCCAAAAGCCGAAAAGATATACCCCAGCTGCACTGGCGACAGATCGAGATCTTTGCTCAGCGCGGCTCCGGCCACCGAAATATTACTGCGGTCGATGTAGTTGATTACCACATTGAGAAACACAAGGAACAGCATTCCGTAGCGAACGCGGGTTTTGGGAAGGGTAGCGGGTGCAATCATTTGTCTAAACAGTGTAGGATTGATTTGCGCAGAGGTATCCCCAACCCCCTGAAGGGGGCTTTAAGACCCGGATGGTTTAGCCCCCTTCAGGGGGTTGGGGGTACGTCTGCGTAGGTTCTGGTGTGAATGGTTTTACCTCGCCGTCCAGCCGCCATCGACGGTCAGCATCGAGCCGACCATGTAGCTGCCGGCGTCGCTGGCCAGAAAGATGGCTGCGCCCTGAATTTCGCGTAATTCGCCCCAGCGGCCCAGAGCGGTGGCCCCTACCACGAATTTTTTACCTTCTTCGGTGTCGGCAATCGGTACGTTCATAGCGGTCAAAAACGGCCCCGGACAAATGGCATTCACCATGATATTGAACGGAGCCAGCTCAAGAGCCAGGGCGCGGGTCATCTGAACAACGGCCCCCTTACTGGCCGTGTAGGGGGTTCGGTTAGCCAACCCCACCAGACCCAGCGTACTGGCAAGGTTGATAATCCGGCCTGAACCAGCCTGCTTCATTGCAGGCATTACGGCCCGGCTGGTCAGCCAGGTGCCCGTTACGTTGGTATCCATAACCTGCTTAAACTCGTCGGGCGTCAGTTCGTCGATGGCCCCCCGGATGTTGATACCCGCGCTATTGATGAGAATGTCAATGCGCCCGAAGGTGTCCAGGGCCGTTTGCGCCATGCGTTCGGTATCGTCAGGGCTGGTCACGTCGGCGGCCAGGGCAATGACCTGCACGTCGAATTGCTGACGAAGTTGAGCAGCGGCTGTTTCGCCTTCGTTAGCGTTGCGGCTCACGAGCATGATATTGGCTCCTGCCGAAGCCAGACCAGCGGCCATTGCCAGACCAAGCCCTTTGGAACCTCCCGTGATGATAGCGGTACGGCCTGTTAAATCAAATTGGCGAATGCCGGGTAATGGATCAGATTGCATAAAGAATCGAATTGAGATTACACCATCCCCAGCTTTTCACGGCTATACGCCAGGCACTGCCGGATGTTCTGGTCCTCAGCCGCCAGCCGCTCATCGGGGGTGAGCTGCGAAACGGTGGGTAAGCCCTTGGGTTGGGGATGCTGCCGGACAGTGCGTAGCGTTTCGGCCAGGTTGGTGGCGGGTAAGGTCGGAAATGTTTGCCAGTAATCGGTAGTCAGGCAGGGAATTAGGAGCGGGTCTCGGGTAATCATCTCCAGGCTGAACGTAACGGCAGGGTTGTATTTTTTACACAGCGCGACCATTGCGGGCAGGTCCAGCACGCCCTCGCCCATTGGCACTTCGGAAAGCCGGAACCCATCGGCGTATTCGTCCATGGCCATGTCTTTGACGTGCGTACTGAGTACGTAGGGGGCCAGGCTCTGTACCAGATTCATAGGGTCATCGAGCAGGGCGAAGTTATTGCCGAAGTCGATGGTGACGCCAACCCACTCGCTTGCCAGTTGCTTCATCACGGATGCCAGTTCGTCGGCCCGCCAGTCTTTGTGGTTCTCGATGGCCAGCCGGACGCCCTGCTTTTTCAGAATCGGCTCCACGGCCTGCATCAGCGCGACCGAATTTTTTTTGAACGCCTGAAACGCTTCGTCAGAGTGGTAACTCTCGTAGCGTCGACCATTGGAGCACACGGTACGAACCACCGTAACCCCGGCCTCTCTGGCACGGCCAATGCGCCGGGCAAAGTCGGCGGTGTCCTGCGGGGTTTTGGGCATGGCCACGGAACCTTCAACGTACAGATTCAGGGTCTGGGCCCGGTCACGCACTTGCCGGGAAAATTCGCTCGTCCAGCTATCATCCACAATGGTTTGTATGCCGCCTGCGCCAAGTTTGTGGCAATGATCCAGCAAATCGAGGGCGTTGCGCAGGCTGGGATACGTGCCCGACTCTGTTTTTGACTGCCAGCGCGACGCATACGAATGCACCACAATGCCCATTTTCGTGGTTTTAGGGGCGGGAACGGCCATAGCCGTTACTGCCGGAACTGATAGCATGGCGGCACCGGCGGCTGTTTGCCGAATAAATTCGCGTCTCTGCATCTTGGCTGGGGTTTACGGCTGGGTCTGTGTCGGTTGGGATTGTTTGCTCATGTAAGCGTCGAGTTCTTTGGCCGTCCAGGGAACAATGCGGCCCTGCCCCGTTACGCGGGTTGTGCTGACCATGCGCCTATCGACCGGACCGGCTTGATTGCCCCATTCGTTGCGGATATACGTAACCAGAGCGGTCAGGGTGGCATCGTCTAGGGTTGAGTGGGCGGGCATGGAGGGCAGTATATCCGGTGCGTCATACAGTCGGTTTTTCACCATAATCGGGCCTTCCATACCGTGCAGCAGAATCAGCGCCAGCCGCTTTTCATTGCCCGTAACCCAGTCGGACCCGGCCAGTGGTGGTCCAAACCGCGATTGTCCCGCCCCGTCGGTACCATGACAGCCCGAGCACGTATTCAGGTACAGCTGCCGCCCCGACGCGAATAGTTTCTGCTCGTCTTCGTTCAGTAGTGGTTTCTGCACCGTCTTATGCCGCGCCACTGTCCGGCCCGGCCAGGTAAAGAAATGGCTCACGGCCGCCAGTTTCGGCGATTTTGCCAGCGCTGCGGAGGTCAGCAGAGCCGGGGGGGCGCCAAGCCGAATGGGTTTGGCGGTATTGCTGCCACCAAATGCCAGCCCGTTCAGGACTGCTTCTTGCCGCCAGCCCATTGGCTCCCGACTGCCGCTGACCAGTCGGAACAGAGCCGACAACTGGGTGGGGTTGCGTTCATGGATGATGGCCGATGCCAGCATTTCCAGAAAAATTTCTTTGGCGGGTTGCTTCGTCTGCCAGCGCGGATCGTTCCAGACTCGTTTCAGAAACGCAAACTCCTGATGCGCCAGACTACTCAGGGCCGCGTCACGCAGTAAAGCCAGCGTATCGTAGCGGTCCATAATACCAGCCAGCAGCAACTGCGCGTCTGCCGGATTCAGGGCCGATGCCGACAGGGTCATTTGCAATACGCTGGGTAGCGAGGCCGCAGGCCCGTTGGCCAGTAGTACTGCCCCGAGTTTGGTTTGTACGGCCTTGTCGCGCCGGGCCATCGGTTCCAGCAACCGCAGGGCAGTGGTGCTAACGCGGGTATCGGAGTCGGCTAATGCCCGAAACAGCAGGTTAGTCCGGTCTGCCGGTGCGGTATTTTTTTGCAGACCGTCCAGCGTCCAGAGTGCGTGCATCCGGCCCAGTGGTTCGTGGCCCTGCGTGGCCAGTTCGGTCAGGGCCGGAACACTCTGTACGTCCTGCCGCTCGATCAGCAACCGCTGCGCCACGTCGCGCTGCCAGCCACTGGCCGATGACAAAGCCGCTACCAGTTCTGCTGTTGACGCCGTTGACAGCTTTTTAGTGATCCGAGCCGTCTGGTTTTTGGGTGTAATGCGCCAGATTCGTCCAGTATGTACGGGCTGGGTCAGGTTCCGCTCCAGCGTCTTTTCGCGCAGGTAGGGCGTCATGTACGCGTGGTGCTGCACCATGCCCCGGTACATATCGGCCACGTACAACGCCCCGTCGGGACCGGTGGCAAGGGCGACGGGCCGGAACCGCTCATCGGTCGATGCCAAAAACTCGCGACCCGGATGCGGGTCCCGCGCCGACAGTGTGACGCCCTGTTGCGTGACGACGTTCCGTTTGATGAGATTCCCCGCCGGTTCGCACACGAAGATATTGCCCCGATAAACGTCTGGTAGGGTGGTTTCGCGATAAACGAACGGCGAGCAGGCCGCGGTAAACTCCCGAATGCGCCCCGCGCTGTCGAGCGTACCGGGAATGTAGCCCCGGTTCACGGCCAGTGTGGATCGGATGGGATAGACGCGCCGGTCGAGGGTCAGGCCGTGGTCGATACCGGTGGTGGGTTTGTGATTTTTGTTGCGGGCCAGCGCGTTGGGTGGCACCAGATCAGCGTGAAGCTGCGACCAGTTGTAGTTGTATACCAGATGGCCAGCGTCGTCGTGGCTAATGCCCCACTGCCCCCGAAATTCGGTACTGTCGCGCAGAAACGTACCACTGGGTAGAGATCGGTATCGAACGCGGCCTTTGGCACTGTAGAGCCAGTTGTCAAGGCCGCGCCATAGTCCGTTGGGGGCGTGTTCGGGCAGCCCACCGGCTGCGTACGTTGCATCAACCAGCGTTTTACTATCGGCTTTCAGATCGTTGTTCAGGTCTTTTGTGATCCAGAGTTTACCGGCCTCGGCCACCAGGGCGCCACCACTAACGAGCGCTATGGCACGGGGCATAACCAGACTGTCGAGATACACATGTCGCTGATCCATCTGCCCATCGTTGTCGGTATCTTCCAGCACCAGCACCCGGCCCGACGGCTGGTCTTCATTCGCGCCGTCGATGGTCGTCATATAGCCGGTCATTTCCACAACCCACAGTCGCCCGTCGGCGTCGAACGTGATGGCTACGGGGTCTTTAATCATCGGCTCAGCCGCAACAAGATCAATCTGCAAACCCGGCTCGAGCTGGAAGGTAGACCGCTCGTCGGCGGGCGTCCTGATCGGCGATGGCTCTTCGGCGGCATGGGGTATGAGCGATGGTCCGAACCCGACCATAGTTCCCAGCACAATGGCTGACAGACATAGGATATAAAATGGCCTTTGCATAGAT
Organism: Spirosoma sp.; assembly: GCA_014377625.1. Lineage (GTDB taxonomy): Bacteria > Bacteroidota > Bacteroidia > Cytophagales > Spirosomataceae > Spirosoma. The sequence continues at coordinate 11,163 of JACMPG010000253.1, read as the reverse complement.
AGTAGGCGTAGCAATCGGCTGTGTACTGGTGGAAACGATCAGATGTCTTCTACACGAAGCTATGGGGATAAAGCATTACGTAGCCGTAAAATACTTCTAACCTCTCTGGGAAAGTTGCAAATAGGATAGGTCCAGATGACTTTTTGATACTGTAGAATAGAGCTCCCCACCAATTTAGACCGGCAGATAGACGCTGAACGTTGCCCCCGCGCCGGGCTGGCTCGTGGCTGTGATCCATCTACTATGAGTGATGGCTACTTTTTCGCAGATAGCCGGACTTACACCTTGATAATCACATTTTTTCGGTACATCCACCACAAAATTCCGAACCAGATCAGCACAAACGTAAGCGCGCCAGCCAGCGATGCGTTGCGGGGGTCGCTAAAAAATGGCGCGATAAATGAGCGGTACAGATACGATTGTAAACCCGTTTCGGTCCCGTCGGCCCGGGTAATTTTAATCAGGTTCATGATGCGCGGAATCAGACCCGACAGGAAAAAAACTGTGATGGCATTGACGCCAAACGCCACGAACTGCATGGCCATACTCCGGCGGGTAGACGCAACTCCGGCATCTCCGTCGATGAGCCAATAACAAACCGCCAGGCTCAGCATGGCCAATCCGCCGGTCAGTAGCACATACGAACTGGTCCAGAGGGCTTTGTTGATGGGAAAGGAGCTATCCCATATTAAACCGGCCAGTAGCGTCAGGCAGCCCGCCGTAAAGAGCCAGGATGCTTTTTTCGAAAAAGACCGGTCGCTGCGGAGCCACCGCCCGGCTAACAGGCCGATGATGCCGGTGCCGATGGCGGGCAGCGTACTGAGCAAGCCTTCGGGGTCCCACACCCTGGCCGGTTTGTAGACGTGCGCGGGCGTCAGGATAATCCGGTCAATCCAGGCGGCCAGGTTCGTTTCGGGCTCGAGGTTCGCATAGCCCACGCCCGGTACCGGAATGGCCGTAAGCAGAACGCAGTAGCCAACGAGCAGCGTGGCCAGCAGGTACAGTTGCTGCCGGGGTGTGGTTTTCAGGAAGATGAGCGAACAGACCAGATAGACCAGCGCAATCCGTTGTAGTACGCCCATGATCCGCACTGTGCTGATGTCGAACTTCGGAAAGAAATTCAGGAACAGCCCCAACAAAAATAGCGTCACGCTGCGTTTCAGTATCTTACTTACCACTCCGTTGCCACTCCCTGAACCACCCAGCGCGAACGTAATTGAAACGCCAACGATGAAGAGGAAGAACGGAAAAATTAGATCGGTGGGGGTCCAGCCGTGCCAGGGAGCGTGTTCGAGGGGTGCGTAGATGTGGCCCCAGTCGCCGGGGTTATTCACCAGAATCATGGCGGCCACCGTCAGCCCGCGAAAGGCATCGAGCGAGAGCAGGCGAGCGGGTTTGGTTAATGACCATTCTGTTTGAGTAGGGGTCGGAGCGGTTTGCATAGTGATGGTATCAGGAGTGACGAAAATGAAGTAATCTATGCGTCGTTGGCGTGGCTGTTCTGCTTTGCGCTGCGTTGCCGAAACCGCGCCAGAGCCGGTTGCCACGTAGCACGTTCTACAAAAAGCACGATTAGAAAAAATGCACCGAAAAGGATCAGATGCGCGGGTACGGCTATCCATAGGTTGGAAATAGGAAACTGCCACGATAATCCAACCAGGATACCCGCGCCCAACACATATCCCCCCGCCGACCGCACGTGGTAGGGCACTGGGTAATGGCGTTCGCCGAGGTAATAGCAAAGTACCATCATCACGAAACTCGATGCCAGAAACGCCACTGCGCAGCCCATGTAGCCAATAATCGGAATCAGCAGCAAGTTACCTACGACCGTAACCACCAGCCCAACCACCGTAATCAGCGTACCATACTGGGTTTTGTCGCTGAGTTTGAACCAGAATGAGATGTTGTAATACACGCCCAGAAACAGGTTTGCCAGCAGCAACAGCGGCACCACGTCCAGCCCCGCCCGATACCGTTTGCTGATGGATAAGCCAATAACGTCGAGATTCAGACTCACGCCCACCCACAACAGTACGCATACAATCGTGAACCACTTTGTAACGTCGGCGAGGAGTTTGGGTGAGTTTTTATCCTCGGCCTGACTGAAAAAGAACGGGTCGGCGGCAAACTTAAAGGCGTTGGTTGCTAAAGCCATAAAAATAGACAGTTTCAGACATTGTCCGTAAATGCCCAGCGCATCTTCTGACGTCAGACCCTCATAAAAACCGTCGGGTAGCCACCGTCGCAGCATCAGGCGGTCGGTCAGAGCGTTCAGCACTGCCGATAATCCCGTGAGCATAATTGGGAAGGAATAGACAAGCAGCTTTTTAGCGGCAGAGGCATCGAACGTCAGACGGAAACCGGCAAAAGCATTGCGCAGGAACAGGAAATACAGTCCGTTGGCAATCAGATTGCCCAGCAGAATATAACCGGGGCCGATTTCAGGGCGATAAATCCATGATGCTATGGGTTGCAGCGTTGGCAGATAGTCTCCCTCCGAGATGTCTTTGCACAGCACAATGAAGAAGATATTGAGCGCTACGTTCAGCAGAATGTTGATAACCTTAGCCGCCACAAACTGCCGCGCCTTGTTCTCGACCCGAAGCCGCGCAAACGGAATAGCCACCACTGCATCGACAAACAGGATCAGTGCGGCCCAGACTACCGAAATTCCCTCGTCAGGATAGCCGAGCCACCCCGCCACCGTATCGGAGAACAGCACCGCCAGTACCGTAGGTGCCGCGCCGAACAAGACCACAATACTGGTGGCCTGGTTAAACACCCGTTGCCGTTCGTCGGCATTTTCGATGCCCCTGGCACGGGCCGCAAACCGGAAAAAGGCCGTTTCCAGCCCCAGTGTATAGACCGTAAGCAATACCCCAATCCATGCGTACAGTGTTACGTTGGAAGCCAGGTCGGACGGTTGCAGGAAGGCGTAGGTCTGGATGGGAGCCAGCGCAAAGTTGACCGAACGGGCCAGAATGGTGCTGACACCGTACAGGGCCGTATCGCCCGCTAATTTTTTGAATGCACTCATGCCGTAAACACTGATTGCCGAAGCGTTCCGGCAAAGTTACGCCCTTTGGTTATCTTTGCCCATTGACTGAAAACCTCCCTAATGACACCCATCACTTCCGCGCTGATTTCTGTCTATTATAAAGACGGTCTCGAGCCCCTTGTTCGGCTGCTGCACGAGCAAAACGTCAAACTCTACTCGACCGGTGGTACCCAGTCGTTCATCGAAAACCTTGGCATTCCCGTTACCGCCGTCGAAGACCTCACCGGCTATCCATCCATTTTTGGCGGGCGCGTAAAAACGCTGCATCCTTCGGTTATGGGCGGCATCCTGTACCGGCGAGACCTGCCCGAAGATGTAGCCCAGGCCGAACGGCATCGCATTCCACCCATCGATTTGGTCGTCGTCGATCTGTATCCCTTCGAGGAAACCAGAGCGTCGGGGGCATCGGATGAAGATATTATTGAGAAGATTGACATTGGTGGGATTTCGCTGATTCGGGCGGCTGCTAAAAATTATAACGATGTGCTGATCGTCTCATCGCGGAGCCAATACGCTGATGTGGTAACGCTGCTGACCGAAAAAAGCGGAGCTACCGACCTGACCGACCGCCGACGCTACGCCCGCGAAGCCTTTGCCGTTACGTCGCACTACGACACGGCCATTCAGGCGTATTTCGCGTCTGATAAACTGACCGCTGATGCCGCACAACAAACCCCGGCGGTGGCAACGGGTGCGGTTAATGAATCGGTATACACGTTCCGTAACCTGTCGGCCACCCATCTGCGCTACGGCGAAAACCCGCATCAGCAGGCGTCGTTCTACGGTGATCTGGACGCGCTTTTCGAGAAACTGCATGGCAAGGAGTTGTCGTACAATAACTTAGTCGATGTGGATGCCTGTGTGCAATTGATCGACGAGTTTCAGGACGGCGATGACGCGGCTACGTTTGCCATCATCAAACACACCAATGCCTGCGGTATTGCCACCGCCCAAACCGGTAAACAGGCGTATTTGAACGCGCTCTCCTGCGATCCGGTCTCGGCCTTTGGCGGGGTTATTATCACGAATACCCCCGTAGATGGCGAAACGGCCCATGAGCTGAATAAGTTATTCATGGAAATCCTGATTGCGCCCGATTTTTCGGAGGAGGCTCTCGCGACCCTGAAATCGAAGAAAAATCGGATTCTATTAAAGCGGAAGCGCATCACTCTACCGACGGTCATGTTTAAAACGTTGCTCAATGGCGTATTGGAACAGGATAAGGACGACTGTACCGAAACCGCTGACGACTTCAAAATCGTGACCACCAAAGCCCCGACACCTGCCGAAGTACGCGGGCTGGAATTTGCGGGTAAAGTCTGCAAGCATACCAAATCAAACACGATTGTGCTGGCCAGAGAAGGTCAGTTGCTGGCCAGTGGCGTGGGGCAGACCTCGCGCGTGGATGCGTTGCGGCAGGCCATTGAGAAAGCACATTCATTTGGATTTGATCTGAACGGGGCCGTTATGGCTTCCGATGCATTTTTCCCGTTCCCCGATTGCGTCGAAATTGCGGGTCAGGCGGGTATTACGGCGGTGGTACAGCCCGGCGGCTCGGTTCGTGATCAGGATAGCATCGACTACTGCAACCAGCACAACATAGCTATGGTCACGACCGGTGTCCGGCATTTTAAACACTAGTATGAACGGTTCTGAACCAAGATTTTTACCAGATTGTAATGATTTTTAGGACCATCCGGGGCGTCAGCCAATCCTGTAAATCAGGAAAATCTTGTGAAAATCATGGTTCTGACGGTTCTGACCCATTCTTTATGAAAATAGACTCCGAAGCGTTACTCAAGATTGCCCATCTGGCCCGGCTGGACATCCATCCCGACGAGGAAACTGACCTGCTCAACAGCCTGAACGGCGTACTTGACTGGATGGAGCAACTCAACGAAGTAGACACTACCGGCGTAGAACCGCTCATCCACCTCTCACCCGAGGTCAACGTCCTGCGCCCCGACGTAGTGGGTCAGCACCTGTCCCGCCAGCAGGCTCTCGCAAACGCACCCCAGCATACCGACGAGTTTTTTGAGGTGCCAAAGGTTATCGGATAAGAAGACGTATAGGTTCTGCCACTAACTCAGCATGAAAAATCAGACTGAAATGGTCGCCGGGAACTTGCGTATAGGGTTCAGCGGGCGGGGCCACGATGTTGTCGGCGCGGGCATGAATGCGGAGGTCGGGCTGTACGGTCAGGGGTGGTACGTGTGCAAATAGCGTTTGGAGCTGCTGCCAGATGTACTGCCGGGACATTGTCTGCATCCCACCCACCAGCTGGTTGTACAACTCGCGCGACTCATCGAACGGATACTGCTTCCTGAAATAACCAGTCAGTGCGTTGCTTTGCGTAATGCCGGTGTCGAGCAGGAATCGCAAAACAGCCAGGTTGTCGGTCGGGAATTTGATCTTCTTCTGATCGGTCCAGGACGCAAGCTGAATGGCTTTGGCTCCGCTTACCTCCTTGATATTGATAGCCACCCATCCGCCCATCGAATGACCAATAATCGTATCTTTTGGGGTAATCGTATAATACTCCGTCAGGTACTGCGCCAGCGTCCGGGACGACACAGAACGGGCTGGTTGCCACCTAGTAAACTCATCGGCCAGATTGATGCGCACAAAATTGGCCGGAGGTAGCAACGGCACCAGCGTATCGAAAATGGTTGGGTCTTCTACGTACCCGTGAATCAGAAATATGCGGTTCATGCAGAGGTCGGGTTATTTATAGTGAGATGTGTCAGCGTCGGTTTACGCCCACGCGTCGGTAGCCCACAAGCTGGTCGGCGCGGCTGGCGGGGGGGCGGTGATAGACGAACACTTCGTACACGTTTTCGGTGGCCGAGTAGCTGCCCTCAATAAAACCCTCGTCCACGCGGGGCGGCTGAGTGCCGGTCTCCACCACGTAATCATAATTATACACGCCCTGTTTGAGCAGAACAGCCGCCCGGTACGTACCAGAAGCGGGGTCGAAGGTCATACGGTTGCGGTCGTTCAGCTGCCACAGGTTTAGCGCACCGTTCACGAAGACGTCGACGTTGGGGATTTTGGGCGTTTTCAGCGTGAATACCGTTTCGATGTAGTCGGCACCGGTGGCTCCATTACCGGTTTCGCGATGGTCAATAATGTACTGCCCGTTGAAATCATCGCTCTGGATATAGGCACCCCGGCTGCGGGGCAAATCAGGCTGGACGTAGGCAATATTGCGGTCGGCGGGGCGGTCGATACGGTCGATGTAGTTGCCCCGGCTCAGGACGGTTCGCGTATCGAAAAACCGGAACTCGTTGCCGCCTGGTATGGTATTGCTGAGGTCGGCCACATTATAATCGAGTTGTTGCTCAAAGACCCGCACGTTAGTGGGGCGTAAGCCACCGATGGTCCGGTCGTCGCGGAAATTCTGGCGAATCACCACTTTAAAATCATCCTGCGGGGAAATGATCTGATACCCTTTGTAATCGATGGTGAGGTTAATCTGCTGGTCGATGAACTGCCGCGCCGGATCGACCGAAAACGTAACCCCCGCGCCAACGGTAATCCGGTTTTGGTAGGTGCTGAACCGGCGCGTCAGGATGATATTTTTTCGGTTACGTTCATCATAGATCACCAGCAGGTAGTTACCGGGCAGTTTCACGCGTGGTACGGCAAAGCGATAGTGGTAGTAGGGTACTTTGGTGTTGATGGAAACGGCGTAATCGGTGATCGGATTGTCGTTGTATTCGTAGGTGTATTCAATCTCGTTCAGGACGGACTTCTGCCAGTCGGCGTTGCAGTGAATGAGTTTGGCGCGAAACGACCGGTAATTGGCTGTGAGATCGTCAAATTCCAGTTGCAGAAAAGCCGGCTCATCGAGCGAAATCACGGGTGGGTTCAGCGTAACCGCCGGACTGGCGGGCTCTGGCACCGGATTGTTTGTTGCTACCGGAGCTACCTGTGGAAACAGCAGAGCCGTGTAAATCTGCGGGTCATAGATATGATCGACGGTGGGGATGGTCTGCGCATGGGCAGTGCCAAGCATCAGCAGGGCTACAACTAATTTCTTCATCTACGATACGAAACGTGGACTATCTCGTAAATTGTATAGACAGTATCCGGTGTCGACGGGCTGATTGTCGAAAACTGTCGACCCTGCAATGACCAATGGCCTGTATGAATAACACCCAATGTTAGGGGATGTTCCTCATACAGGCCATTGCTGTAAGGCGGGCGGTTGACCGGCAGAAAAAACACCTGCCAACGACTGGTTTATAAACCTTTGAAGAAGGTAAGCGAGGGCGCGAAGAAATACTCGCCACCCTTCATGGTTACGAAGTTGCCAAATCCACCGAACGACACCTGATTACCCGCACTACTATTGTTATAAATCTTCGAAAACTTGTGGGTGATGGTCGCTCCCGGCGGCACCTGACCAATCACTGGATCGATGCCTGTAGTGCCGGGGTTGCTGAAGGGGAACCGATCAAAGTTGGCCCAGTTCCGCTGGGTAAACTCAAACTGATTGACAATGTCGCTTTGGAAACTGGCAAAAAGCAGCCCTACACCCTCAGTGGGCATTTCTTCAATCTCTGGCTCATCTTTTGGTTCAATCAGCCGCTCGCCATACGTTATGCCCCGGCGGGCCATCAGATGCCCCCGTTCGTTGGCGGGTGACTCTGCTCCGCCCGTACCGCGCGGGTTGGTCTTGCGAATATGACCCTGAAACGGGCAGCGGCCTCCGCTAAGGTCGTCCACACCGTTTACTGTCTGTCCGTAAGTGAAGTCGTTGATTTTGCCGATTTCATTATCCTTAAGCGACACCGAACCCGCCGTTTTGCTCATCGTAACCGGCATGCCATTCTCGAAACGGCCAACGACCAATGCCCCGGCCAGTTCCTGCTCATCTTCGCGCTGTTTGTCGGTCAGGCCGGGAGAAGTCCCTAACTGTAAAGCCGTAGCCAGTTCTTTTTCCATTTGCTTGAAGCCCTGCACGTTCTGCTCCAACTTGCGGAACACATAATAGCTACCGAACGATTTCCCTGAAGATACCAGCGGGTCGGGCACCAGCACCAGCCCCAGGGGGGCAATTGGGTCCCAGTGTTTGTGAAGCAGGGGCGGGCTTTGCGTGAAGAAGTCAGGCTGACTGATACCATCCACGTAGCCAAAGTGTTCGAGGTGGTCACCAACGGCATTCGTAAAGCCTTTCCCAAATTCGGCCGCCAGAATCTTTGCTTTCCCTTCATCCCGCAACACCCCACTAAACTCAACCATTTTTGCCTTCAGGGTGGCTTCGTTACTATGCGCAAACAAAAACAGGGCATCGCCATTACTACGATACCCGCCCTCCCAGGCGGTAACGAGCGGATCGTGTAATGCACCCTGTGAGGCTTTCATGCCGTTGCGAAACGGCTCATCCGTAAATTTTTCGATATCCTCGTCCGCGAACCCCAGTGCTTTGTAGCCGGTTGCGGTCAGGTACAAGCCCCTGAAAAATTTCTGAGTTATTGTTTTGCCCGCCTTGGTTTGTTGCTTAAACAGGTCAGCATCTGCCTTTTGCTGTTTGGCCGAGGTAATGCGGCCCGACTGGGCGAGTTTCTTCAAAAACGCCCGAATAAGCGTTCGTTTATCCGGATCGAATTGAACAAGTAATTGACCCGTGAAGTTGCGTCCATGCGAGGTGACTATATTTCCCTGCAAATCGCCCGTAATGGCAACATAATCAGGATCAGCCTGGCTGATTCCGTTTTTAGTTAAATCTAATGGCATGGCTAAAGGGTTTATACGCTAAAAAGACTGATGGCAAACATAGTTGGTTTACCGTCAGTCTTTTTAGCGTATAAACCCTTCATTTAGGAGACAGGTGCTTTCCGGCATATTCACGTACTTCTACCTATAGTTATCCAAGTTTCTTCTCCCATTCTTCGGCTTCGAGCATGGCGGTTTCCCACTCGTCCTGCAACTCGCTGATTTGCTTGGTTACGCGCCGGTACTCGTCATTTTTGGCCTGCATCAGCTTATCGTCGCCGTAGGTGGCGGGGTCGGCGAGTTCGGCTTCGAGCCGCGTTTTGCGTTGCTCCATCTGGCTGATTTTCGATTCGGATTCTTCGGCTTGTTGCGTCAGTTTTTTCAGCGTCCGCTGCCATTCTCTGCGCTCATCGTCATTGCTGGTTTTGGGCTGAGGGCTGGGGGCGAGGGATTTGGGAGCAGCACCGTTTCCGTTGCTGGCCTGGCTTTTACCCCCCGTTGCTGCGCCCTCAGCCTTGCGCTCTTCCATCCACCATTCGTATTCGTCGTAGGTGCCGGGGTATTCCTTGATTTGCTCGTCTTCGATGTACCAGATTTTATTGGCAATCTGCGAGACGAAATACCGGTCGTGCGAGACCACTACGTAGGTGCCTTCGTACTGCTCCAGCGCCTGAATCAGGATATTGACCGACTGCATGTCGAGGTGGTTGGTCGGCTCGTCAAGCAACAGGAAGTTGGCCTGGGAGAGCAGCACCTTTGCCAGTGCCACCCGCGACTTTTCGCCCCCGGACAGCACCTTGATTTTCTTGAACACCTCATCGCCCGAAAACAAAAAGCACCCCAACACGCCCCGCAACTCGCCCTCGCCTTTGCTCGGGTTAGCGGATTTTAACTCTTCCAGCATGTTGTCGTTCACGTTCAGCGACTCTAACTGGTGCTGCGCAAAAAAGCTGAACGATACGTTATGACCCAGTTCGCGTTTGCCCTCGCTGACCGGCTCCGACCCCGAAATGATCCGTAACAGCGTTGACTTACCCTTGCCGTTGGCTCCAATGAGCGCAACTTTATCGCCCCGCTCCAGCCGAACGTCGGCATTGGTCAGGATACGCTTGGGGCCGTACGCTTTCGATACGTCGTCGAGATGCAGGATATGACGACCCGGCTGGGTGGAGAACTGGAATTTGAAATTGACCCGCGCCGATGCGTCAATCACGGCATCGACCAGATCCATGCGTTCCAGTTGCTTCACGCGGCTCTGTGCCTGCTTGGCTTTACTGGCTTTGGCTTTGAAGCGCTCGATAAACCGCTCGGTCTGCCGGATTTTGGCCTGCTGATTTTCGTACGCACCTTTCTGAACCTCGTTGCGCAGGGCTTTTTCCTCGATATAGAATGAGTAGTTGCCGGCGTAGTAGTTCAGCTTGGCGTTGGCCACCTCCACCGTCACGTCAATGACGTTATCCAGGAACTCGCGGTCGTGCGAAACCACGATCACGGCCCCCTCGTAGGTCTGAATGTATTTCTCAACCCACTGAATGGAGGGTAGGTCAAGGTGGTTGGTCGGCTCATCGAGCATCAGGAGCGACGGCTTTTGCAGCAGCAGTTTGGCCAGCATCACGCGCATCCGCCAGCCGCCGGAAAACGTGCGGAGGGGCTTTTGTAAATCCTCGGTGGTGAAGCCGAGACCTTCCAGAATCTCTTCGGCCCGCGCCTGTACCGTGTAACCATCCAGCGCGTCGAATTCTTCCTGCACCTTGCCCAACTGATCCACGAGTTCATCGCGGTAGTTGGTTTCCATTTCGTGCAGGAGTTCCTCAATCTGCACCTGAAGTTCATTCTGCCGGGCAAACGCCTGCATGGCCACGCTCAGAATCGAGTCGTCGGTCTGGTAAGAGAGCAGGTCCTGGTTGAGAAAACCGAGCGTAACGTCGCCTGCTTTGGAGATCGTGCCGCCGTCGGCCTGATAATCACCGTTGATGATGCGGAGCAGCGTCGACTTGCCGGTTCCGTTCAGGCCAATGAGCCCAATTTTCTGGCCGGGTTTGATATGGAGTGATGCGGTATCGTACAGCGCGCGGCTGCCGAGGTAATACGACAGGTTGGTAATGGAAATCATAGTGCAAATTTACCAAAAAAACGCCCTTGCTCTTGCGTTAACTTTCAGATTGGCCTTATATTTGCACCACAGCGGCGGCCCGGCCGGTTTACGTAACAAGCCTCCTTAGCTCAGTTGGTAGAGCACTTCATTCGTAATGAAGGGGTCGTAGGTTCAAGTCCTATAGGAGGCTCTTAAAAGTCAAGCACTTAGCAACTTTGCTGAGTGCTTTTTTTATGCTGGTTGCAATACAATGTGCAAAACATTTGAGACTATATCCCGGATATGG
>JACMPG010000028.1 GCA_014377625.1 Spirosoma sp. | reverse complement strand
CGGGTGTTCACCTCTTCCATTCCGAACAGAGCCGTTAAGCCCCGTACTGCCGATGGTACTGCCGTCACAGGTGGGAGAGTAGGAAGGTGCCACCTGCTGTTATTTGAAAGCGAAAGCCGTTGTCATACCGACAACGGCTTTCTGCATTTTATAGACTCGACTATTTATCAAACAACAAGAAAAGGGGCTTATATCTGTATAAGCCCCTTTTCCTGTTGGGTGTAATCAGTTAGGCGAGCACCAATTCAGTAAAAGCAGGTAAAGTGATTTTCTCTAAGAATTTCTCTTCCAGCAAATCAGCCCAGGCGTTCATATAGATGACAACGTCATCGCGGACGTTATGCTTTAGAAAGCGCTTCTCAATCGGGAAACGTAGCAACACTGCCCTGTCGTCCAGTTTCTCAAGATGTTTGAGGTCTTCCAGCATCAGTCCAGCGTTGAGCATTTCGTTGATAACGATATCGAGTGGCATGTGACTGGTTGGGCAATAATCGTCCACCTGTTCATTCCAGTCTCCGTAGCGTTGCATGGCATACTGATGAATCTGGTCTTTATTCAGCTTTGTCAGTTCCTGAGCAAGGTTGCCGCAGTTGCAGCCCCCCATATTACCCCATTGGTATGGTGCACCGTCCTTTAGTTTTTTTGCAGTGCGCCGGAGTGCTTCGATGAGTTCGGGAGTAGGTCGTGCCATAGACTTTATATTTTCAAAGTTATATTCGTAACGGCTTGTGAAAATATTTTGTTCGTCTTAGCGCACTAACTCCATCAGGTCTTTATCATTCACTTCTTTTCTGACATCTGCCATATCCAGAAAACGGGAGTAGATAGAGTCAAGCGTTGGTTTATCGTAGGTGTAACCCAGCAATTCGAGCCGGTGCTTGAGTGCGTGACGTCCGCTACGGGCAGTGAGCAGAATAGATGATTTATCCACCCCGACGTCCTGAGGCTTCATGATCTCGTAATTCTCCGAATTTTTGAGGTGACCATCCTGATGTATGCCCGAAGAATGTGCAAAGGCGTTGCGTCCTACAATGGCCTTGTTGGCCTGTACGGGCATTCGCATCATTTCTGATATCAACTGACTTACCGGAAATAAACGGGTACTGTCGATTCCGGTTTCAAAACCGAGTTCCCTGTGTACTTTCAAAGCCATCACTACCTCTTCAAGTGCTGTGTTTCCGGCCCGCTCGCCAATGCCGTTCATCGTTACTTCTACCTGCCGCGCTCCGTTCATGATACCCGCCAGCGAGTTAGCTGTGGCCAGTCCTAAATCATTATGGCAATGAATAGAAATCGTAGCTTTATCGACGTTGGGTACGGAGTTATAGATACATTTAATCTTGTCGCCGTATTCGCCGGGGAGGCAATACCCTGTAGTGTCAGGAATGTTGACAACGGTGGCTCCGGCAGAAATTACTGCTTCTGTTAAGCGGCACAGGAAATCTAAATCGGCCCGACCAGCATCTTCGGCGTAAAACTCCACGTCATCAACATACTTTCGAGCGTGTTTAACCGATCTTACGGCCTGCTCCAGAATCTGCTCGCGTGTGCTGTTGAACTTATTTTTGATGTGGATATCCGATGAGCCAATGCCGGTGTGGATTCGCCCGCGTTTGGCAAATTTAAGAGCCTCGCCAGCCGCATCAATATCGGCAATGACGCAACGCGAGAGTGCGCAAACGATTGACCCAGAAACAGCTCTGGATACCTCAACAACCGACTGGAAATCACCAGGACTTGATACTGGGAAACCCGCTTCAATGATGTCAACACCAAGTCGTTCGAGTTCTTTAGCTACAATAACTTTCTCTTTGGTGGTAAGCTGGCAACCAGGTACCTGTTCTCCGTCACGAAGCGTAGTGTCGAAAATATAAATGCGCTGACTCATAATGTTATGTGGGTATTGAGGTGGGCCGAAAAAAAGCCCGCTCTCGTCAGAAAGGGGCTTTTATTTTTTTATAAATAGCAATTCCCTCTCATTCGTTAGCGTAGAAGTGGTAGGGCTAATGATTGACTCATATTATTGGCGAAATTTCGCTGATTGCGTAATTACACTGCAAAACTACATCAAGAGTCACATTTTTAAAAGTAATATTTTCGATTTTGTTAAGCTAAAGCGGTGAGTAATTGCTGTCCCATTTGCTCCGTGTTGAGTATCATAGCTGTGTCAGTAGCCGAATCGGCTATGTCGCGCGTGCGGTAACCCGCTTTCAGCACTTTATCGACAGCGTTAATGACTGTTTCGGCTTCTACTTTCATACCGAAAGAGATATCAAGTAGTAAGGCTACCGACAAAACCGACGCCAGAGGATTGGCTATGCCTTTACCGGTAATGTCATGTGCCGAGCCGTGAATGGGTTCGTATAGACCGATTTTATCACCTACCGATGCGGATGCCAGCATACCCATCGAACCGGCAATCTGACTGGCTTCGTCGGTCAGAATATCGCCAAAAAGATTGCCCGTTACCACTACATCGAAGCGTTTCGGGTCTTTGATGAGCAGCATGGCAGCGGCATCCACAAACTGGTGTTCTACCTCAATGTCAGGGTACCGTTTCGCTACGTCCTGTACGACTTCGCGCCAGAGTCGGCTACTTTCCAGTACGTTTGCTTTATCGACTGAACAAAGCTTTTTTCGACGGGTTCGGGCGGCTTCAAACGCCTTCACGGCAATCCGTTCCACTTCGTACCGCTCATAGACCATCAAATCCGAAGCCGTATTCCGGTCGGCAGAGCGGACTTTTTCGCCAAAATAGACATCGCCCGTTAGTTCGCGGAAGAATAGAATATCAGCTCCGCGTAAGATTTCAGGACGGATACTCGACGCACTCAGGAGTTCATCGAAAAGTTTAATCGGGCGCAGATTGGCGTATAAACCAAGGGCTTTGCGAATACCCAGCAATCCCTGCTCGGGCCGGACCGGTGCCGAGGGGTCGTTGTCGTATTTGGGATGGCCAACGGCACCGAACAGAATAGCATCGGCGGCATTGGCCTTTGTAATGGTTTCGTTGGGCAGTGGGTTGCCGGTAGCGTCGATAGCAGCGTGGCCAATCAGGGCTTCGTCGTAGGTGAATGTATGGCCGAACTTCTGCGCCACTTTGTCCAGAACCTGCTTGCCTACCTGGGTTACTTCGGGACCGATGCCGTCGCCGGCAATAATTAATACGTGTTTCTGCATGTGAACTGGTGAAGGGAAAAAGGCATTTATAAGTGAGTAGTAGAGAATCAGGCGGGTTTTACGGCTTCGGCGAATACGTTTTTGCCGATTACCCGCCCCAGCGTAATGACGTCGAAAAAACGACTCACCGGAAATACAACCCGGTCATAAAAGACAATCGACTCTTTGGTGATGCGCCCGTCTTTACGAAGCCATTTGTAGAGTAGAGAGATGAAATAACCAGCAAAATCGTAGTAGCGAACGTCAGTGACCTGCAATCCGGCACCTTGCATAATCTGCCGAACCATTCCCTTATCATAGCGTCGGTAATGGCCGACATGGTCGTCCATTTTGCTGTAAATCTCCTGCCGGGCCGGTACAAATATCTTGAGCTTGCCACCGGGCCGAAGTTTCTGAGCCAGTTTTTGGGTTATTTCGGCATGATGTTCAACGTGTTCAAGTACGTTTATGGTGTAAATCAGGTCATACTGCTTGGCGAACGTATCAATATCAGTTACAACCGGCTGATTAATTTGCGGAATCAGTTCTGGATCTATCTCGGCAGCATCAATGGTGCCGAGTGGGAAACGGTTGGCATATTCGCCATTACCAGCCCCGAAATCAAGTACGTTCATGCCGGGTTTTACGTCCTGTGCTATCCACTTGTATAAGCCGCCGTTGTAGTTGACAGCAAATCGCATAATGGCAAGGTTATCGGAACCGTTGTAATCGACTTTATCGTCGGTTTGTTTCGCCTGATTCATTTAGTTACTTGTTTGATGGCCGGCTATAAAGTTAGAGTACCCTAATCTAAAATCGGCTCAATAGTAGGTTTTAGACTATCTATCGGTAGCGAATCTGCTGTCTAAACGGAACTAGTCGAGGGTGTTTAGCATCTTTTGGGTGGCTTTAATAGCCGATACTGTCTGATCCGAATCGAGACCGCGCGTTTTAAACTCGCGGTTGTTGTGCTTCCAGGTAATAATCGTTTCACATAAGGCGTCGGTTCGGCCACCGGTCGGGATTCGGACGGCATAATCGGTAAGTTCGGGCAGGGTCTTTTTCTTTCTGCCGTAGATTTTCTTCAGCGCGTTCATAAACGCATCGTACTGACCGTCGCCCTGCGCATTCTCTTCAAATAGTTCGTCAACGATACGTACCCGCAACGTAGCCGAGGGTTTGAGATCCTTAGAATGGGTAAGAACGTAATTAAGTACCTCCACCTGCGACGTTACAAGGGTGTTATGCAACACATCGGCGATGACGTAGGGCAGGTCTTCGCGGGTTACTACCTCTTTCAAATCGCCGAGTTCAATTACCCGCTGCGTCACCAGTTTCAGGTCGGTTTCTGAGAGTTGTATGCCCAGTTCGCGGAGGTTGTTGTCGATGTTGGCTTTGCCCGACATTTTGCCGAGTGCGTAGCTGCGTTTCCGACCAAAGCGTTCGGGCAGCAGGGCGTTGAAATACAGGTTGTTCTTCTTATCGCCATCGGCGTGAATGCCTGCTGTTTGTGTGAACACGTTATCGCCCACAACGGGTTTGTTATCGGGTATGCGCAGACCCGAAAAGGTCTCGACAATCTTGCTGACCTGATACAGCGACTTTTCAACCACGCCCATCTTCAGGTTGGGCATGAAATCGCGTAGTACGGCAATCGTGCTGGCCATGGGCGCGTTACCCGCCCGTTCGCCCAAGCCGTTTACGGTGAGATGAATGCCGTGCGCACCGGCCCGGATAGATTCCATGACGTTGGCAACACCGAGATCATAGTCGTTGTGCGCGTGAAAATCGAAGTGCAGTGTTGGGTAACGACTCGTAAGCTGGTTTACAAACGTAAATGTCTCAGCGGGCGTGAGAATTCCCAGCGTATCAGGCAGCAGCACCCGCCGGATGGGTTGCGTTTTAAGGAAATCGACAAATTGAAGCACGTAGTCGAGCGAGTTGCGCATCCCATTACTCCAGTCTTCGAGATACACGTTTACCTGTATGCCAAGCTCGTGCGCTTTGTGAAGTACTTCCTGAATAGCCGAGAAATGTTCTGCCGGTGTTTTATGAAGTTGGTGCGTCAAATGATTCAGGGAGCCTTTGGTAAGCAGATTCATCACCTTCGCGCCCGATGCCTGCATCCAGTTGAGCGACTCCTCCCCATCTACAAACGTCAGTACCTCGACTTTATCGAGCATGCCGACACCGGCGGCCCAGCGCGTAATCTGCCGCACGGCTTCCAGTTCACCCGCCGATACCCGTGCCGAAGCCACCTCGATCCGGTCAACTCTCAACTCGGTTAGTAATAACTGAGCCAGGGCCAGCTTCTCCGACGACGAAAACGATACTCCGCTGGTTTGTTCACCATCGCGGAGCGTCGTATCCATGATTTCAAGGTAGCGCATCTGTGTTTAAAACGGTCTCGTTTCGGCAAATTCCTCAATTTCCGGTTTCATCGAAAGCAGGTAGTCGATGTCGTCATAGCCATTAATGAGGTTGTTTTTCTTATATCCGTTGATGGCGAAAGACTCCTGTTCGCCCGTTGCCAGCAGCGTAATAGTCTGGTCTGGCAGGTTTACTTCGAGTTCAGTATTTGGGTCGGCGTCGGTAGCGGCAAAAATTTTCTCCAGAAATTCAGGGCTGACCTGCACGGGCAACAGACCGACGTTGAGTGAGTTGCCCTGGAAAATGTCAGCAAAAAAACTCGACACCACGCATCGGAATCCATAATCATAAATGGCCCAGGCTGCGTGTTCGCGACTGGAACCACTACCGAAGTTTTTGCCGCCCACCAGAATTTTACGGGTCAACTCAGCACCAGTATAAGTCGGATTGTTTAGGACGAAATCAGCTTTGGGCGAGTCGTCATTGTTGTACCGCCAGTCGCGGAAGAGGTTGTCGCCGAAGCCTTTACGCTCGGTGGCTTTCAGGAAACGGGCCGGGATAATCTGGTCGGTGTCCACGTTCTCGATGGGCATTGGAACGGCGGCACTGCGGAGAATGGTGAATGTATCGTAAGCCATAAGTCTGGAATTATAAAAACTGACGGGGGTCTGTTACTTCGCCGGTT
>JACMPG010000252.1 GCA_014377625.1 Spirosoma sp. | reverse complement strand
GTATAAGCAAACCACCTACTTTTGTGCCACGATTAAGGAAAACGGCAGCGTCAACCAAAATCAAATGGTTCGGTAGTTCAGTTGGTTAGAATACCTGCCTGTCACGCAGGGGGTCGCGGGTTCGAGTCCCGTCCGGACCGCTCGAAAAGTTGCGAAAGCCCTGTAAACGATTCGTTTACAGGGCTTTTCTGATTTTCTTGGACTTGTCCCAAGCACTAATTGCTTCGTTAAGCCCTATTATGCTTCGCGCCGAATGCTACCTGTTTGCTACCGACTCTTTATAGAACCCATGCCGCTACGTTTGCTGCCGATCTCAGCAAACACACGGCCAATGGCATCGTACAAGACGATATATAATCGGAAAAAGCAAACGGACAGGAACGGCAAAGCACTCATACAGATCGAGGTTTATCTGAGTGGGGGACGCCGGTACTTCCAAACCAGCGAGAAGATCAGGCCCGATCAGTGGAACGCGGGTAAGTCAGAAGTCAAAGGAGACCCGTTGGCTAACCAGCGTATCCGGGTCATACGCCAGGCACTCGAAGAATTTGAGCTGACCTTCGCGCGGTTGCACAAACGCCCCTTCCGACTGGCCGACTTCGATTTGATGAGTGAGCAACGGGCCAGTGATGAACGGCCCGAACAATCGTTTCAGGATTTCTTTCGGGAGCAACTCGCCTTAGATCAGTCGAGCGTTAAGCCCGGCACCCACCAGCGTAAGTTACGCGTTCACGACCGGCTGCTGCGGTATCATGGTCGGCCTGTCAGATTTACCGATTTGACCTACACGCTCATTAACGGTTTCGATCAGTCGCTTCGTAATGAGCATGGCTACGACGACAGCTACATCGCCAAAGAGCACTCGATCCTGAAAAGCTACGTTGTCAGGGCCATAAAGAGTGGGCTACTACCCATCCATGCCAATCCGTATGACCAGTTTCGGGCCAAGCGGAAGAACGTCGATAAGATTATTCTTTCGGAGCCGGAGATAAGGCGGCTCGAACAGGTCGTCTTGCCCGACGATAAGCAACACCTACGAATTTACCTCGACGCCTGGCTACTGGCCTACTACACGACGCTGCGGATTAGCGACATCACAGCTCTGCGGCTCCAGAACGTAGTGGAAACCGAAAAGGGGCTTCAACTCGAACTGAAACAGGAAAAAACCGGCGACATGGTATATATACCGCTCTGGCTCCTGCACTTGGACGAAGGCGGCATCAGTAAAGCTACTACCATCCTGCGCCGGTACTGGCCTATCAGCCACATCAAGCCTTTCTTCGACCGGTCGCACTTCCATCTCAATAAACGGTTTAAGCTGGTTCTGAAACTGGCTGAGATCAGCAAGCTAATCACGTTTCACTCGGCTCGTCACACCGGCATTACGCACTTGGCTAAGAAGTTGCCCCTCACCATCGTACAACGGATTGCTGGCCACCGCAAGATTCAGACCACTATGGGCTACCTGCACCTGACTAATCAGGATGTGGAGCAAGCCCTCGAACAAGTAAATTGGTAATGGCTATGAGCAAGAGGAAGGACCCTAATAAAGTTTATGGACAGACCATTGGCGTAAAGCATTACTTGGACTTGCGTGTTAAGCCAAAAATCAAGATGGTGGGCGAGACAAGAATAGTAACGTATCCACTCTATGTTCGTGTAACGGCAAAACAGCAGACTGCAAATTTCAAATCAGTTCTGAACGAACACATTGCAACCGAGGATTTTGACCTATGGCTGAAGCAACAACAAGCGGCAGTGGATAAAGAAGCGGAGTTAATCAGGAATAAGATACTGGCAGCTAAACCTTTCGACCGCCAGGACTTCAAGATTTCTCATGCTCTGTCTAATAAAAGGGTTCACTATTTCGATTTGGCAAAACGCGTTGAAGACTTGCTAAAGCAGGAGATAATGGAGTCGATAGCCGAATCCATCTATCCAGTACTCACCAAATATGAGATGGAGTTTATGCTTGATGAGTTTTTCATACCGAATGATACACCCGATTCTTATCGTTATGATGCACGACAAAAAGCATACGTAAGTGTTCGCAACTCTTACAACTGGCGTGACTCTTCCGCTTTTTACCATATCAGTACATTAGCGAACATAGCCAAAGATGATTCCAAACTGAGAAGGTTATTTGATAAGTATCCAGTTTCATTCTGGAATTTCCCTCTCTACTGTGATTTAGTTTCGACACAGTTGAGTGAGCCGTTCTACACTTTAGAGGACTGGATCAGCGGAATGTTCAGCATATCATTCACCAGTTTAACTGAACGTATTAGAGCAGGTGAATTCTCCCCCACTGTGTTCGACTCGCTTGATATTGACAGGACTCTTGAAGACTTCCACACGGGATTCAAAACCCTATGTGAAACACACCCTTCCTTCCAAGAATCTATGACATACCATTTGAAGAACTAAAATTTAGTTAAAATATATTGTTTATATACTCTAAATATTTAAGTTTGTGGCGAAACCAAACGAAACAAATAAAGGATATGGCAGACATCAGAAAATCCCGCGCCGTTCGTGCTCAAACGACTTTAACCGACATGCGCGAGCGTGATTGGCTGCGACCTATTGAGGTCCAACGATTATTTGGAATTGGTCAAACGAAACTCAACTATTGGATTGAGAAAGGTGCGGTAAGGGCTTACCGTCCTGATGGAGGACGTACCGTCTTCTTGAAGCGTACTGAAGTCGAAAATTACATTCAGACCGGCCAGCCAGTTAGCCAGTAACAGAAACCATGACAGCAGCAACAGCACTCCAAGCAGTGATCTGGGCCTACGAAGCCAAGTTTAAAAGTCCCTTCACTCCTTCCCCCCTGCTCTACGACGCTACCGGCATCACCCACAAACGGTTTGCGAAACTTGTTCGTGGTGAGAAGACACCGACTGCCGATGAAATTACCGCACTGGCCGAGTTCTTCGGCGTTCCTATTACCGATCTTGTTTAAACAAAAAGCCCGGCCATTGCTACCAACAATGAACCGGGCAAAACTCTATAAACTAAGCGATGGCAATTTACATAGAAAACGCCAAATCAGGCGGCTCACCGAAGCTGTACCTGAAAACCGACCACCCGCCCACTCCTAATCAGGAGTCGCGCCAAAATCCAGGTCGCAAAACTGTTACCCTGCACGATCCTACTTTGTTAGACCTGCCCCGCAGCCTGACAAGTTCCGACATGGCAAAAGACTGCGTCTATTCCGCCCACACGCAAATTTCATTCGTCGCCACCACGCAGAAGTACTACGCCAAAATAAGGCCCGAAAAGGTCATTGCCGAGAGGAAGAACGTACCACTGTTTAACCTGAATACTGACCATGAAGACCAATAAGAAACCGACTGTGAGCCAGTTAAAACGTCGGGTGAGTGAGTTGAAGAAACAGGTGAAGGAGATCGACCACCTGTGGTATCGTGAACAGATGCTAAACGCTACCCAGAAGAACGAACTCGATATGTGCCGGGAAACACTCGTGATGGTAGTGCGGACGAATCTTGAACTCCAATTGTCGAACGGCTTGTTGCGGCAGATTTTTGAGTTGAAGACCAACGAGCCTATCAGCGGTGGCGGAGTAAGCCTACTGGCAACCCGATGGGTAATGGATATGGTTGCTAAGCACTCCCAGAATTGACAGTGACAAGGCTTCTGTGGTGTGCTTCCTGGGACATCGCAGAAGCCTTTTTTTACGCCCGTTCATTAGCTAAACAACCAACGAACGGGCTACCCAAACACCCTTCGATACGCCTGGACATCAGCACGTCAGGGCGTATTGCCATAACCGCAACTCGTCACCATCATGGATACCATCATCGAAGATTACTCTCCTCAAGCGTCTGTCACAAAACCAGTCAACGCGAAACCAGCCATCGAAACCCGTACCAACGAATTGGAGAAGCGGGCGAACGAGAGTGAGCAACCAACAACCGGCAAGGCCAAAAAACAGACCAAGATAAACCCACCCCGCCCGGATCACACCGGAGCGGGTGGCCGACAAACCAAACGACAACAGGTAGAAGCCTACTTGAAGCAGAGATTTCGGTTCCGGTTCAACGAAATAAGCGGTGGTGTCGAATACTCGCCAGCGGCTCGGAATGAATTTGCCGAACTGTCAGACTACCGGCTCAATTCACTGTGTCGGGAGATCGACTCCGAACGCGGATTGCCGGTTACGTCAGGCACCCTTATTGAATACCTCAAGTCCGACTTTGTACCGGCTTATCATCCATTTCGGGAATACTTCGCGGCTCTTCCTAAGCAGTCAGGTACATCATGTATTGATGAGTTGGCCAGTACGGTTACGGTAAAAAAGCCGGAATTATTCCGATTGGCTTTGACCCGCTGGATGGTGGCCACTGTTGCCAATGTGTTTCAGGACGGTTGCCAAAACCAAACGGCCCTCGTATTGACGGGCGAACAGGGGGGATTTAAAACGACGTGGCTTAACCTGCTTTGCCCACCAGCGTTGGATCGGTATCGGTTCTGCGGCAAGATCGACCTTCAATCTAAAGACACGTTGATTCTGCTGGCTACGCAGTTCATCATCAACCTCGATGACCAACTGCGCGAACTCAACAAACGTGATGGAGAGACAGTCAAAACGCTGATTACGCATGGTAATTTGACGGTAAGACGACCCTATGATAAGATTGCATCTTACCTGACCCGAACGGCTTCTTTCTGCGGGAGCATCAACGGCAACGACTTTCTTACCGACCCTACCGGCAGTCGCCGGTTTTTGCCGTTTGAAGCCGAGCGAATTGATGTTGACCACGCCCAGCGTCTTGACTTCGATAAACTCTGGGCCGAAGCATACGCACTCTATAAAGCCAACTTTCAGTACTGGTTTACCAAGGAGGAGACAAATGAGATGTTCGAGAACAACGAGGATTTCCAAGTCACGACACCGGAGTATGAACTCCTATACGAATATTACGACGTGGTGGACAACATGGAGTGGGCAAATGTGAAACTAACTACAACTGCTCTGGCCAATAAGCTACAATTGTTCAGCCGTATTCCTTTGAGCGTCAGGAAACTTGGAGAAGCACTAAAAATGTCGAAGGCTATCAAAAAGACATCATCAAGAGAAGCAACAGAGAAAGGTGGTAAAGTTTGGTATCTGCGCGAACGCTCTCTGGATGAACGCGACATGAATAGCAGAGCGCATAGCCCGACGCTATAAATGGTAGTGCGGTCACTACTCACAAGGCTGCGGTCAGTTATGCGGTCACATAAAACAGCCACTTTCTGACCGCAAGAAAAACGGCAAAAACGACAAAAATGGCTGTTTGTAGTCTTTTACAGTATTCTACTGACCACAGTGACCACAAGAGTATAATATGGCTTAGGAGACTGGAAACGGCTTTTTTTGCGGTCACTTCGATCTGACCGCAAAGTGACCGCAGAAGTGACCGCAGACAGTTTTAGGACAAAATCAAAAGTGCGGTCACTGCGGTCAGTAAAAAACGGCAAAAGACTTTTAAAGTATTTAATCTTCTTTCAGCACACCCACACAATTATAGAACACATCGCCCCCCCACCGGGGTAAAAATCCGCTACCATGAGCCAAACCCATACCGCCGTTCTGAACTATTGCTCAGCCCTGCAAGCAGACCAGTACCACGTCCGGTTAGTCAACCCTGACGGAATAGCTATTCCCGTTACCTACTCTGCTGAACAGATCGCCCGTTCCGAGACGGTCAATTACTTGCGGGGGCGAAACGCCGAAGGCTTTAACGTCTATGCCCGTCCGTTGGGATGGCAGTACATCTTGCTCGATGATTTATGCCGCGACGTGCTGACCGACGTAGCTAAGTTGCGGCCCTGTCTGCTACTGGAAACCAGTCCGGCCAACTACCAGGCATGGCTGATGCTACCCGACGTGCCGCCCCATCGCGACGAAGCCAAAGCCATTTGCCGGGAATTGGCCCAACGGTTCGGGGCTGATCTGGCCAGTGCCGACCCTGACCACGTAGGCCGGTTGCCCGGCTTCACCAACCGAAAGCCGAAGTACCGTCAAACCAACGGACTATTCCCCTTTGTAAAGTTGCACCGCTGGGCGCATCGTCCAGCGGATTTTTACCCTGGTGGGGGGGCGATGTGTTCTATAATTGATGCGGAGACGGATAGATCATCTGCAACGGTGCCAACTGTTCGCTCGATGACTCAAGCAAAGACAACCAGTAATCAGGACTTTGGTGTTACCTGCGGTCTGGTGCGGTGTGGCAAGACTGACGATGAAATACGCCAACACTTGCTCAATACCAGCCCTAATCTTCGGGAGCGGAAGGGAAAGGATGAGCGGATTGATAAATACATCAAGACAACTATCTACAACGCCCGGAAGGTGACGGTCCCGAATCACGTCGGGGCATGGCAGAAACGCCCGAAACCCACCTGAACCGGGACGGGACACGGCTAATAATGCGCGGAATTTGTACGATAAGTAGCGTGAACCCTGTGTGGGTGTATCTTTATCGACATACGTTCACTTCACTACTCTTTCTGATTTTATGCTTGTTCGTCGCAAAGATTTCCTGCGCATGATGGATTGCTTTGGCCGAAATCGGGCCTACGAAGAATATACCATTATTCACGCTTCGTATAACCTCGGTGAGAAACGGCTACTGACCGTCCGGGAGATAGCCAACTATTACGGCTACGAGGAATGGGAAATCTACGAGAAACTTGGCCAGAAGCAACCCGGAACGTAGGCCGTAGGTGTCGTGTCCGTCCCGGTTCAGAAGGTGTAATAGGAAAAGGGCTCCTAACCCCGATTAAACGGAAATATGGTCAGTCCCGCGTTCATTTGGTTATCAGTCCCGATCCGCTGGTAATGTGTCCCGAAGCCCTACAAACGGGCTTTGGGACGCTACAACAACACTACAACGGTCGTTTTATTGACTATGAAACACAATAGTAATGGATACAAACACGACAACCCAACGCCCCCGCATAACCTACCCATCAATGACCAAGAAAGAACTCGCCGGTAAATACGGTTGGAAGGACAAAACGCTTTACAACAAGATTGTGAGGGAGTTTGGTAAGGATAGTAGGTTTCGCGGCAAAAAAAACTTTACTGGTGCGGAAGTAGCCGCGATTGTCGAAGCTGTTGGTGGCCATTGGGAAGGCTACATAGAATACTAATCGTCAGTAAGTTATATGCATCAATCGTTGCCTGTTCAGACAATACTTGATGGACAGCAAAAAGGGTAATCCGGTCTGGATTACCCTTTTTTCTGTCCATTGCCATAACACCTGCGTACTGGCCAATTCCCGTCTGTACGAACAGCAATACATGCTGCTACGACCCGCTTACAAGGGCACTACAGATTCTGCGGATGGCACTACAACCCGCTTACGGGTTCGGCCAAATCCGGTCAAATTCAGCCGTTCCAGACCAATCCCGAATCGCACAGTTTGGCCTGTTATTCCTTTGTGCCAAATCTAAAAAACAGGAACAATGACAACAGAAGAACGTGAACAGGCAAAGAGTATGCGTAAGAAGGGCATGAGTTTCCGGGAGATTGAAGACCTGACCGGCATTCCCAAATCGACCCTCCAACGGGCATTTCCCAAAGATAACACGCTCGATGGTGACGACGATACCGACGATATCGACAATGACGGGTTGGAAGGCTCTGCTTTGCGTCGGCATCAGCATGAGCGTGACCACCAACGGCAGTTGGCCCGCATCGACCTCGAAAAGCAACGGCTGACCAATGAGAAGCAAAAACTCGATAACGAAGCGTTCGCGCTACGGCTGAAAGAAACCGAGTTGGAACAGAAGGAGGAAGAAGTAGTGATTAAGCGCGTCAAACGGAAGGGGACGTTGCTGGCCAAATACAAAATCCTGCTGGGGGAGTTGCTCGACAACGCCGTTGATTCCAGTTGGGAGCGTGACGAGGTGGACGAGTTCATTGAGCGGTGCCAAGACCTGAAAGAACGCATTCTGATAATCACTTCCCAAATGGGCAGTGATGAAGAGGAACTGGCGATCTGGCACAACCTGAACTATCTCATTGAGTTCGTAGAGGAGGTTATGGAAGAACAGACCGGCAACCTCATTGAGTTTGACCTGACCAAAGGCGAACGTCGGTATATTGAGAGTCTCAAACTGATTGATTTTGATGAGGAACACACCGATGACGATGACGATGACGACGACGATGATGAGGACGACGATGATGATGACGATGACGACGACGATGATGAGGAAGACGCTAAGCCCGTTGTTCGCAAAAAAGGCCGCTAATTAGTTCACGACGGGCTATCAGTCAAACGATTGATAGCCCATAAATCATTAGACTATGACACTCAATGAACTTTCCGGCTCTGGATACTACGGACGTAAACGGGGCGACATACTGCTTTACGGCTTTGGAAACGTTTCTCCCCAACAAGGTAACAAGCTCTCCCTGTTACCGAAAAAGGAGTATAGAAAAGCCCTGTGGCTGAAAGCATTACAATACAATCACCTGGGTATAGCCGGACAGGCCCGTTTTGCTAGAGACTTCTTTTACCGACTGGCACAGGTGAAGAATGTGGTCTTTGCTCACCGGCAGCAAGTCGCGGGGTGGTTGCTCTCGTAGGGTTCCCATCGGTTTTACTTTTTGTATTGAGGGGCTAATTTCGGTAAAACCGTTAAGTAAAACATGAAAGTAAAACACGAAACGGGCCGAACTGATATATTTGTCACACTAGGCCCGGTGTAGTACAAAACCGTTCGTTTTGGGAAACCAGTATATTTGGCTTTGATCTGCGCAAGCAACTATCCCCACTTCGATATGAAGACAATCACGGTAACGGTAGCTGATGGTGAGCAAGCTCTGATTATAATGAAGACTCTGGAGACATTGCCAGATGTCATCGACGTGACGATCAACGAGTCTGTAACTTCTGGGGGTAATCCACGGCCAGCGGTAGATGCTGTTACCCGGCTTAGTAAAGCCAGTTTGGGCCAAGCCTAGAACAGCCCGGAAGATGATGTTTGGGATATCTTCTACCAGCAACTCGCCGGGCCGATGAGCCCCTAATTAGCAGCACTTAGCTATCTCAATTACTCAATGGATAAACCCAGTACATTGCAGAACGCGGACCGCAGGACTGGATCGAGCGCGAGGTAATCAACCTGATCGAATCGCTCTGTCAGACCGCCACCAACATCGAAGACCTGACGATCCCACTAGATAGACACATCGAGGAAATGGCATCAAAGCATTACTCGCCCATGATCTGGCACTATGATGATGAAACTGGCGAGATCATGCTACTGGGTATCAAAAACGAGGAAATTGGCAGGATACAATTGCCCAAAGGATGGAATGTAGTCTATTATCTTAATACGAGCACGCTTCGCTTGCTCAACAACCAGGGCATATCCGCTTCCAGCTCCAGCTATGCAACAACGTTTTTGGGCTTTGTTGCATAGCTCTTTGGAGGTATATTTTGACTCGATTTCAGTCTAATAATTATCATCACAAGTAATGCCCCTGACTTTGATTTTTACTTCAACTTATTCGGTATTATCGTCCGGCTCTTCCAACAATACGTTCCGGGATAAATCGAATTGTTGATAATAAATGGGGAGGTTCAGGGCTAACCGCATATTTTTCATATACGCGTTGGTTTCGGCATCAGCCGGTAACGCCGTAACAATTATCAGCTTTTTCGCCAACTGGCCGGTTGGCCAGCAAGAGTACTCGATCAGTTGGCCAACCGCTTCGCGGATACAGTACTTTAATAACGGGTAGGTCTTGATTTCGTAAAATATCAACTCTTCATTCTCCCGCCTAACCATGTCAACGATAGTGTTATTGGCAGTTGGCCACTCCCGCCTGACATTCTGGGATCCATATTTACTAACTAGCAAATCGTATAGCGATAGGCTGATTTGCAAATGAACCAACGACGGCTGAATAGTTCGTTCTGACCGTGTATATTCATTTTCAGCAGTAACAACTGATCTGGGTCCTGGGCCGGGCTCGAACTTGATTGGCGTAGGTTGGCGTCTTATTTCATTGTTTAAAGGTAATGTTGGCCAGACTAATGCGATAATCAAGTCGTAGGTTGATTCGTGTCGATGCATAAATGCAATCGTTTCATCGGTCAACTGTTCCAGAGAATACTCCTCAACTTCTTGTAGCGGTATCTCCCGACAATAAAGGAACGCTCCATCTGCTGACTTTATCAGCCGTTCGCAAAGCTGTCTCTGTGCCGGCGTCAACAATTCTTGCTCTCTCGCTTGTTCCTGGTAATGAATTTTTATCAATAAACTCTGCCGGCTCGCATCAACGCCAATTGTGAAGTAGATACCCTTTTTTGCATCTTCTGGTTTAAATATTCTGGACCACGTATAAGGTTTGATTTGGGTGACGCGACCACTGTCCCAACCTGGTTTATGCCATACTTTTTTGAAAGAGATAGTGAACACGTTTGTGTTTTCCTGCACAGCATTGACCCACTGCTTCGTCTTCTCCCATACTCCATCAGAAAGCGTGTTACCCATCACTGCATCACCGGGTACACCACGCCGGTAAGTGTTGTCTTTTACCTCATGGAAATACTCAATCTCAGGAATATTGAAAAGACCCATAGTAGACGTGGATTTAAGAGAAATAATGAAACTATTACAGGTGAGGTAATCCGGTCTGAAATGAGGGACAAAATACATCTATATCTGGCAGTGGCCTAACTGCTCTGAATCAGATGTATTGGTACCCGGTAGTATGCGACGTACTTGGCAGCACCAGTGCTGGTTGGTGGTGAAGTCTGCTTTCTAGCTATGTCTGCTCAGGGATTGTATAAATAATTTTCACAACCTGCATTAATCAGGAATGCTTTTGTCTTTTTGTGGTCGTCAGTCCAATATAGACAATTAGGTCCCACGTAAATTAGATTAAGGACGTCATCCCAATCGGATGCATTCATTTTTAAGTTTGACTGAATCTCCAATTGAAAGATCCACTCGTCAAACGTTAAAACAAATAATTCTACAGCTTCCCAGTTAATGCTAATCTCAGGAAGCCAGCTATTTATCAACTCTTTAGTTTTTTCCAAATGGTGTTGACGTGCCGATGGTAGAGCCATCCTTTTCTTGTATTCGGATATAGGTTTAGATAAAGCTTTTAGTCTTACCTTGTTTTTCTCGCGTTGATCAGCAATGAAATCATTAAACCACTGAGCATCCTGCCGTTTTGAGGAAGCAAAATCATTATATGCTTCTTTAGCTATCTCTTTAAAGGCTGAGTTGGGCTTTTCGTTGCTCACAACTATCCCTAACAAATGTCTGATATGTTCCCATTGTCCTTTATTTGGTTTATAACCCGAAACCATCTTTATATGCTCAAGTGGAGGGTAGGGATGATTGCCGAAAGAAAATCTCCACATAGCGATTACTGCCTTTCGGAGTTGGTCATAGTCGCGTATGGCGTTCATGGTCGAACAAAACTCGTACCCTGTTATATGGGTCAACTTTAGGGTTTTGTCTTCAGCGTGAATAATTGGTATCCTACCGTCTGAAAGCTTGTACCAGATATTAGTATCACAAACTATTGGTCTGATGTCAGGTGCCATTTTATATCTTATTTTACAATGCTTAAACGGAAAACAAGGCCTTGCTATCGAGTCTGGAGCGCAAGCATTTAACGCTTGTCACGCGCTTAAAACGACTTACTCGCCGCACTCTATTTGATTTTCTAAATCGGTGGGGTACACGACACACTAATTGGGTTGTTTATTAATCAGTATTTCTTTACCCTTCAACACCGTTAAGCCACCACCCTGTATCTAATAGCGAATACCCTAGTTACACGGGCTTCATTCATTCCAATTAATGACCGCAGCGTCACTATAGTGCCAAACCTGTCAATTCTTCAAATTCTGTCAATTTATGCCGCTCCGAAGAGATCCAGTCGGTAATTAGGGTAGTAATCTCATCGAATAACAGGTCCTTGAAGACCAACCCTTTGCTTTTACATATATCGGGAGCCTCTTCGTAAAATCGCGTGAGTTGCTCAAACATGATACTGTGGCTTGAAATCAACGGCTGCTCGTCTAAAGGAGCGTAATATATCAGCCAGTCCCTTACGCATCGAACAACTTCCTGCGGTTTATTATAATGTATGCTTGGGTCCTCGCCACCTAAATCAGTTATATGTTGCTTGTAACGATGGGGGACACTATCCAACACTAAATAATCTTTTTCGTAGTCGTAGGCAGTCCCAAAATGACGACATCCAATAAACACACCCAATTCGAGCGGCATATTGTTACGTGGCATGACCTTCAAGTCAATACGGGACAGATCATGTATTCCGTATCGGCAGTCACCTATTAAGTCAAGTATCCGGGTGAATCGAATGTTTTGCTTACTTCCCTCTTGAGCGGAACGGGCGATAAAACCACAGGCATGTATTGAAAAGATAATGGCCCTATAGAGCGGTTTAAATTTGTCATCGAACGGGCAGTTTATGAAAACGTTACGGTCATAATCTATGTGCTTTTCCCGACGCGGACGTGGCTTTCGTTTCGTACTCATAACACAATGATTTAATCAAGATTTCTTAGTGGCTGGTTTCGATGACCTAGTGGTAGCCGTTTTTTTTGATTTTGTCGGAGTGGTTTTAGCTGTCGTGTCTGGTTGAGTACTTTTGGTGCGAACAGGTGGTCCGGCGAATTGCCGCTTATATTCTTCGCGTAACGTGCCAAGTTTTTTGTCACTACGAGCGTCTGAACCATCCGGGTTACGGATAGCCCCTTTGGCTAAACCAAGCTTTTTTTCGAGGTTGCCAACCTTGATATCAGATCTTACTTTGCGTGCCATATAGCTGAATAATTAAGATATACACGTACTCTCAATTTATGAACGCCGGTACGTCTCTACGGTTTTGACGATGGCGTCGATGCCCCCTGCCCAATCGGTTGATAGATCGACGTACTGGATGGCGTTGATCTCAGTGGGGAGTTTGGTGGCGTCGTAGTTGCTGAGTTTGGCCGGGATGATGTACACGTCTGCTACGGACCGCTCAGCTTGTTTGCGGGCGGGTTTCTTTAGCTCGACCTGGAAGAAGCCCCGCTTGCCGACGGAAGCCGCCGACAGGCAGACAATGACGAACTCGTGTTCTTTGAGAGCTACTTCTATTTTGTGTTCCCAATTCTCGCCGGGTAATAGCTGGTAATCGTCTTTCCAGACCTTAAAGCCTTTGGCGGTCAGGTCCTGGTATAGTTTATCGACTAAGGCTGCGTCCTCGTGGGCGTAAGACATGAATACGGTGGCGGGTTGCATGGTGTGTATTTTGGTGAATTCGGTTAGAGTGGCCTGTTTCTGGGCGTCGGCGACGAGCGGGAACGTACTGAGTATGTACGTGAGCTCGGCTTCGGTAAGGCCGTAGATAGTGGCGACGATAGCGTCGATCTCGGCCCGGAGCTGGTTGCGTTCGGTCTCGTCCGTCGCGCCACTGCTGGCCGACCAGACCGTGGGCATCACCTCGTTCCAGAGGTCGGCAAATTCTGGTGTTGTACAAATCAATTTAGCCGCCCGTTCCACCAACTCCGTAAACCACTTATCGCCTTTGTGCAGACGTGGAACGGGGAGTTGGTAGATGTAAAACATATTGATATTGGCCGAAACAACCTGCCGGGCGTAGTAATCTACAATTAGACCGTTTAATAGAGCAGGAATAAGTAACGCTTCTGAGCCTGTTAGTTCGGAATTGCTTACCAATAGTGAGTTGCCGCAAAAAATGTTCTTGGGCAACGTGGTAGATATAATGGTACGGTAATCCGAACTTCGGGCAATAGCCCTTAATCCAACACGAAAGCGTTGGTAGTTCATCGTTTGATTAGTATCGTCTGAACTTCTGCCTATAAGGGATTTTCGGCCTTCTTTATCAGCAACAAAGTAGCGGCCCTCCTGCGGTTTATTGATGAACTGATTCATCATCTTTCCCTCAAATAATGGCAGCATATCCTGCCCTTTCTCAGCACGAAACAGATTGCTATCAGAAGTCATGTGGAACTCAGCCGTCAAGCTCAGATTCCACCTAGCGGACATCTTTTCGCCAAGTGGTGGGAACTGAAGAATTTTAGCCGCAATAGCGAAATCAATATCGCCCCGAATCTCCATCACAGAAAGTGAATCAGGAGACTGTCGCTGAATAAAATTGGTAGATATGTTGACAAATGTATCGGGATTATGTAGAAAGGAATCCAGCTCATCTGTTCCTATGGCTTCGCGCGGATTTATACGGAATGTTGCCCTGAACGCTGCCGACTTGCCCCCTTTCTCGAAGGACAGAAGGCAGAATTTGAACGCATGGTGAACGTTGTCAAATATGAACTTTTCGTTGGCCAGACTTACCAACTGCTGTACCTGTGCTTTGTCGAAAAGTAATTCTCGGAGTTGCTTGGTACCGAGGTCAGAGTAAATACCACTCGGAATAATAATGCCACAATAGCCGCCCGGCTTCAACAAATTGTAACACTGCTCTGTAAAGAGTTTATACAAATTAGTGTCGGACCCCGCCTTCCTGCCACTGACGTAGGAGATTTGGTTGACGTATTGGGGCGCATTACGGTAATACTGACTCACGTGCGGATATTCACTCAGGTATTGCATCCAGGCCGTTCTTACATCAGGGTCTTTTATCAGTTCCTGCTGAGCCTCCTCGAAGTCCTTAATAGTCATATTTTTCTTGGAGATCAGGTCGGAATGTTCCATGAAAAACTCCTTTGCGTTGGGCTTGAATACCTCCCAGGGTGGGTTGGTGATAATGGCATCAAAGCCGCCCTTCCTGACCATGATGTCGTCAAACTCGAATGACCAGTGAAACGGGTGCTGTGCTTCGATGTCGGCTTTTTTGAGCGTTCGCTTCACGGGTTTGCCAACGGTTCCTTTTTTGGCGTCCCAGGTCGCTTCCTCGTATTTGATACCCAGTTTGCTCCACTCAAACAGGGTCAGGTTGTTCAGGGTTTCGATGGCTTCCTGCCGCTGTTTGTCGATGCTGTCGCGCAGGGCTTGCAGGTCTTTGGTAAAGGTGGCCGCGTATTTATAGGCCTGCACCGCAGCGGCTTTTTCCTGCACTAACTTACCGTAGCCTTTCGTGTACAGATCATACTGGTCAAACTGCTTTGGATCAACCCGCAACTGCCCAATGAGCGAGTTGCCGGGCATGATGTTGAAGTCGATGTTGGGCAACGGCTCTAGCTGACTAATTTTCTCGGCAGAAGCTACCAGCGTCAGAAACAGCCGGAGTTTGGCTATTTCGGTGGCTTCCTCCATCAGGTCAACGCCGTAGAGGTTGTTGGTGATGATCTGCTTTTTGATGTAGTAATTAACCGACGGATGCTCGCGTTCTATCCGCGTTTTCCAGTCGGTCAGGCCCTTGTCTTTCAGGAACGGAATTTTGCCCAGCACCCCGGCATAGACGTTGATGAGCGTTTTCATGGCCGCCACCAGAAACGCCCCGGAGCCGCAACTTGGATCGAGCAGCGAGAGGCTAGTCAAAATGGCGTTTGGCCCCACCACTAACCGACGGCATATGTCAGTATCCAGATTTACGAGTAATTCGGGTACGTCGGTAAAGCGTCTGCGCTGAAGTTTTTTGGCCAAATCGTCCGGTACGTCGGCAGACAGTTCCGGGCCGTTTACTTCGTCCAGGATAAGTTTATACACCGTTTGTTCGCAGAGGTAATCCGTAATCTGGGGCGGGGTGTAGTAGGCCCCAAATGCCTTCTGGTTGATGTATTTCTCGAAAATATAGCCCAGCACATCAGGATTAATCTCGTTATCGGGGTTGCCGGGCGTATCATCAAGCGTCCAGCTGTACGAGTCGAACAGGGTAAACAGATTGGTAAAGGCCGCGTCGGGAATCTGGATGCTATCGCCGTATTCGAGTTCAATCTTGTGTTTGAGAAACAGCCCGCCGTTCAGGTACTTGATGCGGCCAATGAGCGCGTTGGTCTCAGCACTGCGCTCATTGTCGGGCAGGGCAAATCCCTCAAAAAACAGCTTTTGCAGAAACAGGCTGAAATAGTGGCCTTCCCCATATTTCGTTTGCACCTCGGTAAGTTTATCGCCGAGATACGCTACGTTGCCCCGGTCCAGGAAGTGCTTCTTTTGCAGGAAATAGATAAACATCAGCCGGTTGAGCAGCACGGACGCGTACCAACGTCGGGCTTGCTCGTCGGGAATACCGGTTATCAGGTCCAGAAACTGAAGGTGCTGCTGCTGATAGTCGCGGTAAAACTTTTTGGTAACGGGTTTAACGTCGAGGGCCTTTTCAATCTTGCGGCTCACGTCGAGGATATTCATGCCGCCCCGCTCGTCTAACTGGCTGATGTCCACAAAGAGCGGGCTGAGTTTGGCCAGGAACAGGTCGCCGGGTTGCCCCTTCAGGTACAGATGCTCGCGGGGAAACTCTTTCTTCTGATCGCGTTTGAGCCACCGCCATACACACTGCGTCCGGTCGGCGTCCACAAAAATCAGGATATGCACGAGTTGCACCTTCTGCATATCGGCAGAAATCTGCGCCCGCACGGTCTTGTCGGGAATAGTCTTGGTGGGCAGGGTAATCTCATACACCGATGCCCCGCCGAGGTGGGCTATCTCCTGCCGGGTATAGGGCGTGTCTTTGGCTATGAGGGCTTCAGGTTTTGGCTTAACGGGATTGCCCCAGCCTAATTCGTCCCGGAAAAGTGATTGGAAATTAAACGATTGTAAGAGCTGGCGGGTAGCTTCAACGTGCATATATGATGATGCTGATTACTCAGTTTTAAGACCTAATGAACAAATAATCTGGGGCTGGCGGTACGGCATTTCGTCTTCCCGAATGATGCAGAGTTTATCTTCTTCCCGCAGGGACAGTACCAACTTGGCCAGGTCGGTATCGCTGATGCCCGTCCGCAGGGATCGGTTCAGCGTGTCTTTAGCCCACTCCCGCAACGGATACCGGTAGAGTTCATCTAAGGTTGCTTTAAGGTCGTCTAGCACAAACAAGGTGTCTTCGTACTGCTTCACGAAATCTTCCAGCCTGGTAAAGAGCCGGTACTTGATACTGGTTTTACGGCCCAGCGTTCCGCCCGTACTGGCTTCCTCCCGCCGAATCAAGTCAACGCCCTGCTGCACCAGGTCGTGGTGGTTATCCAGTCGGGATAAACCAGGAGTACCAGGCATACATTCGGCGGCTTTCAGGATGGTCAACTGCGATTGGGTAATCACACTCCCATGCTCATCAAGCCAGGTCAGCACGTCGTTATCTTCAACGGTTCGACTATACACCACCACACCGTTACCGGCTGTATCGTTATCGTTTATTTTGGTGGCATACGTCACGTTCGGCAGTCCCGGCACCAGTTTAATTAAGCTAGGGTCCTTGTCGAGCGCATTTTTCCAGATCTGGTACGCGTATGATGACAGATCGACTTCGGTATCCGTATCATCCCCATCCAAAATGGCCGAGTTCTCACTATAAAGGTCATGCAGTACCACTTGGTCTCCTTCGAAAAATACCTCGTCCGACCCTACTACTTCAGCATTTTGGGCAATGCGGCTCCGCAGTCGTTCCCGTAGGTTAATGATTTTTTCAATGCCATCCTCAGGCAAAAAAGAATAGCACAAAATAGTATCTGATTGCTGCCCAATACGGTCTACACGCCCAGCCCGTTGAATAAGCCGGATTATAGCCCAAGGCAGGTCGTAATTTAGGATTATGTGACTGTCTTGTAAGTTATGTCCCTCGCTCAGGCGGTCAGTCGTAACCAGAATCCGGAGTTGATTAGGCTGGTTCGGTTTTGCTTTGTTGCTAATGGGACTAAACCGGCGTACTTCAACAGAGGGGTCTTTTGTATCGCCCGTTACGCAATCGATGGGCCCAAGTTTTTGGGCGGTTAATTGTTGGCAGAGATAACGGGCCGTATCGGCAAACTGCGTGAAAATTAGAATTTTCTCGGAACCATGTTTCTGTCCACACAAGTCTATTAATGCCTGTAACTGCCGATCCTGCGCCGGGTTCCAATCTGCATTATTGAATAGGATAGAGAGTAAGGCTTGTGCGTCGTTGATTAGAGCAGACTTTAATTCGGGCACAAAAAACTCACTTCTAATCCAGTTAAACCGATTATAAAACTTTGGACTTCGGTATCGCTCGTAGATTCGTTGTGCTTTCTCATAATATGTAGCCTCGTCTATGAGTAACTGTAGTCCGTCTTCTTCATCGTCATCCTGATCGTTATCGGATAGATCGGGGTCAATCAGGTCAGCCAACTGTTGACCTATGGGTAGTGGCAGGTTATTTTCCAGCGCGTATAGGAACACATAGTTCCTCATAGCGTGACGACATAACGATAGTAAAAATGAGTAGCCACAACTCTCTAACCGTTTAAACAGATTGGTCCGGCAAAAGCCCATTAACCGCTGACCTGCCTTTGATAAATTTTTAAGCAGTTCACTTTCATCCTGAGTCGGCGTAATATGCTTAAGGATCAGCTCATAGTTACCCAATCCGTAGCGAGGAAGATTCAGCGAAGTGATTATGGAAACCACCTTCGGTGAATACAGCCGGGCGTACTGATCTGCTTCATCTTCAGGGTCAAATGTATATTCTACTTTCTTGGCCAGTCGATTAGGGAAATAAGAACGGGAGCCATCCTTAAACGTTAAATAGTACCGTTGTCGCTCGTCGTCTAACTTAGCAAAGTTGTTTTTGACGAATGTACGTGTCCGGCGCACAGTATAGAGCCGCATGAGTTCGCGCCAGTCATCGGGCTGGTCGCTCTTTTCAAAAGCCCGAATACTGCGCTGAAACAGTTCCGGGAATTTGGCGGCAAACTGTACCTCCCCCCCTAAGCTGCGGATAAAATGTTCTGGTGTAACCCCCAAATCCTGGTCGTCGGACAGAAAAAGTCGGAATTGGTTGGACAGATCGAGGTTTGTTTTGTTGTAGGGGGTGGCTGATAGAAGAATGACCCGGCTATCGTTCTCCTCAATGTATGAGCGAATGGCTCGGAAGCGCTTTCCTTCGCTATTGCGAAGGTTGTGGCTCTCATCAATTATTACCAATCGGTACCTACGTAGGTCTTTTAGCTTGGTTTGCGCCTGTTGCAACGACATGACCGTAGCATTCATCTGGTACTGAATACGGTAACTTTCCCACATAGGAACCAGGGTTGCCGGACAAATAACTAACACTTCTGGAAATTCATGTTCAAGAGTTTTTGCCAAAGCCGTAGCAGTAATGGTTTTACCCAAGCCAACTACATCACCAAGTAGAACCCCTCTGCGTTTAAGCAGAAACTGGGCGGCAGTTTTGACAGCCATTTCTTGGAATTCAAGCAGTTCACGCTGAAAGATCTTTGGGATCGTGATTTGGTTGATACCTGCTTGTGCTTCCCTTGATAAATGGTAGGCTATTTTCAGGTAAACATGGTACGGCGATACTAATTTGTCAGCTGCCCAGCTTTGTTCCAGAATCTCAATCAGCTCCTGTGTGATGTCGAGCGACAAGCGGTCGTCCCATCGTTCGTTAAACCAGTGGGCCAGCCGTTGCGTGGTTTCCGGCTCGAATACGTCGGTATTCATCTCGACCTGATGTGTCAGACCGGAGAGCGTCAGGTTACTACTGCCTATGTAGCTGTTGGTAGACTTATCGGGCTGATAGGCCAGGTATAATTTCGCGTGCAGGAGCTGACGCAGATACAGTTTGACAACCACCTTCTTGCTCTTCAACTGGCGTACCAACTGCCGCAGGACATGTTCATCGTAAGCGGTCGGTACGCCGATAGTTAGCTGCTGCCGAAGTTCCTCCGTTACCTTCCGTTTAATTCGGACAGCCGTTGAGTTATCCGTCATGGCTTGTTTAATCTGCTCAATGCCTACGCTAGTGTGTCCCTGCTGTTCGAAGTAATCGCGTATAATGTCGAGGGGCATCTTCTGCATCCCTATAATGAGCCGACAATGCCTAAACTCTTCGTAGCCACTCTCCTCAACGTAATCACCACCCAGGGTGTCAACCGCATTGGCTATTTCTCGCCAGCCTCGTAGATTGAAATACCCCACGCATAGATCGGCGCGGGTGGCGTCGGTGACTAAATCCCGCAATTCGGCTCCCAGCGACGAACTGGTCAGGTTGTCAATCAGACGATGGGTTTGGTTCGCAGTCGTAATCATATCGCATGAAGGATAGCCAGGTTAGTAAGTGCAATGCCTATACAACGACCTGCCAAAACACTAAATCCATGCTTTTTTGACAGAAACGTTGATCCGCTCAATACACTCCTGCCGTGAAGATAGAGTATGCCTACTGTACTGCGTATAACCAGATACAGATTTCAATACACTTGAAAAAATAAACCCCCAAATCAGGCTGATTTGGGGGTTTTGGTGACTCTAGACTACGCGCCCCGGTAGGAAGTTTATCAATCTATTCTGGATGTTCCTACGCTCTGGCCAGGAGATGATTTAGCCTAATCACATACGCGAAACGTACTGAAAAATCGCTTTTTACATACGTATCACATACATTTTGAAAGTAAAAAACCCCGTTTCCAGTCCAGAAACGGGGTTTTTTACTTTCTAGTAGGAAGTAGCGTTCCCAAACCGCTCACCCAGCAAGAAGTTGAGGTGGAGAGAATCGAACTCCCATTTTCTGAACCAAAATCAGAAGTAATAGCCGTTATACGACACCTCAATAAGTAGCTCCACAGGGACTCGAACCCCGACCAACTGTTCCGAAGACAGTCATGCTATCCGTTACACCACAGAGCCATTGCACACCGGGTAAGAATCGAACTCACAACCTACGGATTTGGAATCCGTTGCTCTGCCAATTGAGCTACCGATGTATGTGAGTATGGTAGGTATCGAACCTACTCAGCCCGAAGGCAACGGTGTTACAGACCGCTCCGGCTCTCCTACTCCGGAGCATACCCATTTGTGGAACCGGCTGGACTCGAACCAGCATAACTGCATTTTCAGTGCAGCACCTTGACCATCTTGGTAACAGTTCCCTTGTGATGCTTCTGGGACTCGAACCCAGGGCCTTCTCATTAAAAGTGAGAAGCTCTAACCAACTGAGCTAAAGCATCATTGAGTCCAGTGTTAGAATCGAACTAACTACATTGGGTTTGCAATCCAACGCCCATCCATTGAGCATACCGGACAAAAAAAATCCCCCTGCCGATTTGAGACGACAGGGGGACCATGACACAAACTTATATTTTGTTTAGCCAATATCATCCCCCGTCGTCTGCTGATAGCAGAACGTGCGCTTGAATTGATATTGGCTGAGTAAATTCATGGTGCAAATATGGCACAATGAATTTGATAGCACCAAACGGAAATGCGTTTATTTTGCTACCAGTTTGATACCGCTCCAACAAATACACACCTAACTCATTAATAGTCAGACACGTTGATGAGTCCCGTCCGGACCGCCAACAAAGCAAAAAGACGCTCAGAATTTCTGAGCGTCTTTTTGCTTTAGCCTGATAGCTATAAATTTTTCCGCTTCACCTGATCGATTACGTACTCACTGGCGCGCATTGAACCGGCCAGAATAGTCCACGTCACGTTCTTGTCGCCCTGCGAGGGAAAGGCAGCGGCATCGACCACGAACAGATTTTTGACATCGTGAGCCTGCTGGAAACCATTCAGGGCCGAGGTGTTAGGGTCGCTGCCCATCCGTACGGTGCCGACTTCGTGAATAATCCGGCCCGGAGCCGCCAGCCCGTAGCCGTGTCCCGTGTTAGGGCCGGGTTTGGGACCGAGGGCAATGCCACCCATCGCGTGAATGATCTCCTCGAAGGTGTCCTGCATATGTTTGGCCTGTTTCACTTCGTAATCAGACCATTTGTAGTTGAAGCGCAACGTGGGGATACCGTACTTGTCCACCGCATTGGGGTCAATTTCGCAGTAGTTGCTTTCGACCGGCACCGGCTCTCCCCGCCCCGACATGCCGATATAGGCTCCGTAAAACCGCCGGTAATCGTCTTTCAGGGCCGCGCCGTAGCCACCACCCGGTTTCAGGTTGCCATTACGACCCGGTATGATGCTGTTCAACCCCTCAATGCCGCCCCCAAAACCGTTGCCGGGCATTCCCATACCACCCCCGTATTCGATGTGGTAACCACGGGGGAAATCTAATTTCCGGTTATCGAGCCACCAGGGCGTAAATACGTGCATGCCACCCACACCGTCTTCGTTGTAGCGTTTGCGGTCCATCAGGGCCGGAATAAACGCCGACCGGCTGGCTCCCGTCGAATCGTTCAGGTACTTGCCGATGACCCCGCTGCCGTTGGCCAGGCCATTCGGAAACCGGCTCGATTTGGAGTTGAGCAGCAACCGCGCTGTTTCGCAGGTACTAGCCCCCACCATCACGACTTTGGCCCGAACAGTCAGTTCGTTCAGTGTGGCTTTGTCCACGTAACTCACGCCCGTGGCCAGACCGGTGGCCTGATCGGTCAAAATTTCGCGCGCCATCGCGCCATTGATTAGGGTGACATTACCCGTTTTTACCGCCGGAATACACAGCACTGACGACGCCGAGAAGTCGGCGTAGGCCATGCAGCCCCGGTTGCACTGATGGCAATAAAAACAGCTCCCACGCTCTTTGTTGATGGGTTTAGTCAGGATACTCAACCGCGACGGAAGAACGGGAATACCAATGCTCCGCGCCCCTTTTCGAATCATCAGTTCGTGCAGACGCGGTTTGGGCGGGGGCAGAAAAATACCGTCGGGTTCGTTGGGGAAGTTCTCTGTCGAGCCGAAGAGACCAATGAGTTTGTCGACCCGGTCGTAATACGGCTTGAGGTCGTCGTAGCCGATGGGCCAGTCTTCGCCCACGCCGGTCATGCTTTTGCGACGAAAATCGTCGGGGCCGAAGCGCAGCGATATGCGCCCCCAGTGGTTGGTACGTCCGCCCAGCATCCGGGACCGGAACCAGTGAAATTCACCGCCCGGTTTGGAGGTGTACGGTTCGCCCTCGATGTCCCAGCCGCCCCAGGCCGCGTCGAAGTCACCACCCGACCGCGACTCCGTGGCCGCACCACGCCGGGGCGATTCGTAGGGCCATTTGAGCTGGGTGATGTATTTTGGGTCGGCGGGGTCGTAATAGCCACCGGCTTCGAGCAGCACTACTTTAGCACCGGCTTTAGCCAGCATATACGCGGCCATGCCCCCCCCCGCGCCAGAACCGATAATGGCGACGTCATACATAAGGGGTGCTTTCTTGAGTTGGGGAATATCCATCTGGAAAATGAGAGTTGTGAACAACCCGGAAAAGCTGAAACGGCTTGGTATTTACCTGTCTACCACCCCCAACCCCCTCCTAAAACAGGAAGGGGAGTTACAAAGTCCACAGTGGCTTTCGCTGGGTGGGTTTCACCCCCTCCTGTTTTAGAAGGGGCGGTCCGACGGGTCGGCCGGGGGGTGGTAAACTATTTCAACGTTTCGGTAGCTTCGGCTACTTTGTCAGTATTGATGATGTCGACGCCAATTTTCTTTAGCTTTTTCCAGGCGTTGGGCGTGTCGGGAATGGCCCAGAATCGAATGGGTTTGCCGTCTTTGTGGGCGCGTTTAATGACCCGCTTCAGCTTGTCTTCATCCTGTTCCGACAACTCGCCGGTCCCGTTCCAGCGCGAGTAAGACATGAAACTATCGCTCACCAGGGCCACGCGCCGGAGGGTTTCCTCGCCGTATAATTCGCTGGGCCGGCCATCGAACTGGATCAGCAGCGGGTAGTCCAGAAACGTATCGGGGCGGGGGCGGTTGCCGCTGATAATGACCTGCACTGCCAGCGGGTTGGCCGACCGGTTAAAGGCTGTGACGTTGGTTTGCAACAGTTCGAGCAGTTTCGGCAGGACCTCTTCGTAACTATCTTTTACGTCAATCATCAGCCCAAACGTGTACTTTCGGTCGGCGCTAACTTTCCCATCGTTCT
This sequence comes from Spirosoma sp., assembly GCA_014377625.1. Taxonomy (GTDB): domain Bacteria; phylum Bacteroidota; class Bacteroidia; order Cytophagales; family Spirosomataceae; genus Spirosoma. The sequence goes on along the minus strand of JACMPG010000252.1, from coordinate 3,277 downwards.
CCGCAAAAAGCCGCGCAATGGGCCGAATGTAGAGTGAATCGAGTGTGGGCGCGTCGACTTTCGGTTTGTCGTGCGCTACCACCAGCCGCCCGTTTTGCAGCCATACGTCGGCCTCGATAAAGTCGGCGCGGTGTTTGTAGGCGTTCAGGAACGGTTCCGGTTTTTCGTAATCATTGTGGGCGTGAATCTGCTGGGCAACCGTAATTGCCGCTGGCACCGTCAGGCAAAAGGCGAGAAGAAGTCGGTGTAACATGATCTGAATTATTTTCTGACAAAGTAACGCAGCCTGTCGGGGAAAGCAAACAGCCCGCCGACCTTGCCATTCAACCCTAATCCGCTATTTTTGACCCTTCACGAATGAATCAGAAATGAGTTTATTAACCGAAAAAGTTGCTTTGATTACCGGTGCCTCACGCGGCATTGGGCGGGCCATGGCCCTGAAATTTGCGCAGGAAGGAGCCAATGTTGCCTTTACCTACCTGTCGAGCGTTGAAAAAGGACAGGCCCTCGAAGCCGAGCTTCAGGCATTTGGCGTTCAGGCCAAAGGCTACCGCTCCGATGCCTCGGACTACAAAGCCGCCGAAGACCTGGTTGGCCAGGTGATTGCCGACTTTGGCAAACTCGACATACTTATCAACAATGCGGGCATTACCAAAGACGGGCTGCTGATGCGGATGTCGGAAGAACAATGGGACACCGTCATTACCGTTAACCTGAAGTCGGTCTTCAACCTGACCAAAGCAGCTATTAAGCCGATGATGAAGGCCCGCGCTGGCTCTATCATCAACCTGACGTCGGTGGTGGGTATCCGGGGCAATGCGGGGCAATCCAATTACGCAGCGTCCAAGGCGGGCATTATCGGCTTTACCAAGTCGGTCGCGCTCGAACTCGGCTCGCGCAATATCCGCTCCAACGCCATTGCGCCGGGTTTTATCGAAACCGAGATGACCGGCGAAATCAACGAAAAAGCCATAGAAGAATGGAAACAGCAAATCCCGATGAAACGTGGGGGCCAACCCGGCGAAGTAGCCGACTGCGCCGTTTTCCTCGCTTCCGACCGCTCCCGCTACATCACCGGACAAGTGCTCCAGGTTGACGGAGGGATGCTCACTTAAACTAATTGTGAATGAGTGAATCGGTCCGCCGATGCGGAGTGAACAATCTCCGGCGGCAGCTTACCATGCGCCAGCAATATTCACTCCGCATCGGCGGACCGATTCGCTCATTCACTCATTGATAAAGATGAACGTAGTTTTTCAATCGTCTCCCTGGTGGATTCTGGTTTGTCTGCTCGTGGGAGCGGTGTATGCCTTTGCTATGTACCAGCCCGTGTTTCGGCGGGGTACTGTGGGCGTATCGGGTGGTGGTACGGTGGGTGGGTTTGACCGAAACCTGACGTACGGGCTGGCGGCCCTGCGGTTTGTGGTGGTCAGTCTGCTGTGTTTTCTACTGCTCGATCCGCTCATCCGCAGCCTGACGACCATTACCGAAAAGCCAAAGGTCGTGCTGGCCATCGACAACTCAGAGTCGGTTGTGGCAGCCGGGCGGCCTGCGCTGAATAAACCGCTCCAGCAACTCCAGCAACTGCGCGACGCCCTGACCGAAAAAGGCCTCGACGTAGCGGTGCGTACCTTCGGCGATTCGAGCGAAGCGACTACGGATCTGACGCAGATTCCGTTTACGCAGCGCACCACCAATCTATCCACCCTGCTGTCGGGGATCCGCTCCGATTACGAAGGGCGCAACCTGACCGATGTGGTACTGGTGTCGGACGGGATTATCAATCAGGGGTTGTCGCCTACCTTTGGGCAGTACCCGTTTGCGGTGCAGACCATCGGGCTGGGCGATACCATTTCGAAGCGTGACGTTCAGCTCAAGGGTATTGTGGCCAACCGCATTGCGTATCTTGGCAACCAGTTTCCCGTTCAGGCCGAGATTGTGAGCAACGGCTTTGCGGGCCGGAGCGCGACGGTGGTTCTGCGGCAAAACGGGCGTGAACTGGGGCGGCAGTCAGTGGGCTTCAAAGTCAACACTGACGCCTTTAGTCAGCTTACGTTTCAGACCACCGCCACGCAGAAAGGGGTACAGCACTACACGGTGGAAGTATTGCCGCTGCCCGGTGAGTTTAGTACCCGCAACAACCGGCAGGACGTGTATATCGACGTGATCGACGGTAAAGAAAAGGTTTTGTTCCTGGCCCTGGCCCCCCATCCCGACGTGAAAGCTCTGCGGAGTATCCTCGAAAAAAACCAGAACTACGAGATCGACGTCCGCATCCTGACGGCCTCGGTAGACGCATCGCCCCCGGTAGATAAGGTGTATGACCTGGTGATTCTGCACCAGATTCCCGATAATACCGGCTCCGGCATGGCTCTGTTGCAGAAGTACCTGGCCAGGAACACGCCAATGCTGTTTGTGCTGGGTAATCAGTCGGCCATCGGACCGTTCAACACCTCGAACCCGGTGATGCAGATTACACCCAACCCCGGTCAGAGCGACAGGGTAACGGGTACGTTCAACGCCAGTTTCAAGCAACTCAACCTCGATCCTGACCGGCTCGATCTTTTGGCCAAACTCCCGCCCCTGCTGGCCCCCTACGGTGAGTTCAAACTACAGCCCGGCTCTGAAGTGGTGCTGTATCAGCAGGTAGGCAGCGTCAAAACTACCAAACCGCTGCTGGCCTTTAACCTGACTGGCCCGCGCAAAACGGCGGTGCTGGCGGGCGAAGGCATCTGGCAGTGGCGACTCGAAGAATACGCCCTGACCGACAAGCAGGATGTGGTTGATGAGCTAATACAGAAAGTAGTTCAACTCATTTCGGTGAAGGAAGATCGACGCAAACTTCGCGTGTATCCCATCCGCAACGAGTTTGTAGCAGGCGAGAAAGTCATTTTTGAAACTGAACTCTACAACGACATCTACGAACGCGTCTATGACCGACCCGTTCGGCTCGATATTGTAGATGAGAAAGGGGTTACGCGGTCGTTCAACTTCACGCCTACGGCTACCAGCAGCCGGTTCGAGATTAGCCGGTTGCCGCAGGGCGCGTACCGGTTCAAGGCAACGGTAAACGTAAACAACCGCGCCGAGCAGACAACGGGGCAGTTTGTGGTGCGCGACCTGCAACTCGAAGCCCTCAACACCACCGCCGATCATGGCCTGCTGCGGCAGCTTTCGCAGCAGACCGGCGGGCAGTTTTACAGCCCTGGCAACGTAGATGCGCTGGTGAAAAAACTGGTGGAGCAGCCCCGCCCCGCCCGGCTGAGCAGCACCGAAG
>JACMPG010000251.1 GCA_014377625.1 Spirosoma sp. | reverse complement strand
TCCGCTTCGTCGCGCAGGCAGTTCTGCATCGGAATGCGCCGTTGGTCGCGGGGTTTTTCGATTTCTTCATAAATGAACTGGTCGTCAAAACCCGCCCCGGCCGCATCGGTATGGAACGCGCCATATACAATGCGGTCGGGACGCGCCCAGCAAATGGCGCCGAGGCACATAGGGCAGGGTTCGCAGGAGGCATAGAGCGTGCAGCCCGTGAGCTGGAACGTACCCAGTTGCTGGCAGGCATCGCGGATGGCCACCACCTCGGCGTGGGCGGTAGGGTCGTTGGTTAAGGTAACGCGGTTGCAGCCCCGGCCCACCACCTCGCCATCGCGCACAATGACGCAGCCAAACGGGCCGCCATGGCCGGCTTCAATGCCTTCACGGGCCAGCTGGATAGCCTCACGGATAAAATCTTCGTCGGTTTTCATTATTCTTTAACACAGAGGAATGGAGTTTATCACAGAGAAAACGGAGATGTAGTTCACTGAAGAGAAAAAACGCTGTCCTCTCTGTGACAAGCTCGGTTCCTCTCTGTTAAACCAATCTATCGGATAGGCAATACCACCCCTACCCCATTGGGCGTAGCCGAGAGCAGGAACTTCTCCTGTTTATCGCCCCGGTTTTTAAAGATGAAGTAGTTGACCAGGTCGAACGCCAGCAGAAAACCGCCCTGCACCATCACCGACGAGCCGTAGCCGCGTAGCTGGTCGGCCTTATCAGGGTGCGAATTTGCCCGCTCCCGCAAATAGGCCCCGCCAACGATATAAGCAATGTCGAGACCAGAGTTGAGCAGTAACACCTGCTTCATGTTCTCATGTTGCCGCACAGCATCGGCCAGGCTTTCACCGTCGGCAACGCGTTTGCGCGAGCCGAGTAGCCCCGCCCCCGCAATACCGAGGTTGAAGAGATTCCAATAGACGTTCATCTGGTGGAAGTACTTCGCTTCGCCCGATGTCTGCCCGGCAGCAATGCTTCCCACGGCAATATTGGCCAGGGCATAGCCGCCGAGGGTAAGACCCAGCGTTTTCTGATGTTTGATACGCTGCTCGCTAAACTGCCGGAGTGTAGGCGGGGCGTCGTTCCGCTGCGCCGTGGCCGACGTACCGAGCAGTACCGAACCAGCGGCAACGAGGAGTTTTTGAATAGGATTCATGGTTGGTTATTTGCCTATCAACCCCGGATTACGGGCCGTTGTTTACGGACGCAAACGTACCCGCGTGGCGGGGTCGTTTGCGTTGGTCAGCTCGCGCGGGTCAGGGGCGGTGAGGAGTTGAACGGGGTTGTGCAGCAGAATTTTCCGGGGCGACATTTGCCCGTTTTCCACGGCCTGCCACGCCACCGGATTGAATGCGGGTTCATAAATACCGAGCAGGGGTTCGGGTAGCAGACCATCGGAATCAAAAAATACCGTGGCCAGCTTTTCGGGGTCGCGACCGGACCTGAGCGCGTTGAGAGAGCGGCTGGTCAGCAACGGCATATCGCAGGCGACCACGAACCACGCACGGGTGGAATTGCAGAGAAAGGCCGACAGAATGCCATCGAGCGGGCTGTTGAGGTTGTACGCATCTACAATGCTCATGGCCTGCTCAGCTTCTGTCAGGCCCATCCATTGCGGGGCGTTGACCGACCAGTAAATCTGATGACAGTAGGGTCTTAACAACTCGACCAGGTGATTGCGCTGGGGTTTGGCGTGGTAAACGAGCCGGGATTTGTCTTCGCCCATGCGCGAGCTGCGTCCGCCCAGCAACACCAGCCCGTTCGGTAAGTCATGCTTATTCATCGCGTTTAAAATCCCGTTTGCCACCCGTTTTTTCAATTAGTTTGGTTTCGAGAATGATAATATCGTGCGACATCGCCTTGCACATATCATACACGGTCAAAGCGGCTACCGTCGCGCCCACGAGGGCTTCCATTTCCACGCCGGTTCGGCCCTCGGTCGAAACGAAGCAGTCGATTATTGCGTCAGTATCGGTGGTTGTGATGGTAATCTGGCAGTTGTCCAGGCCCAGCGAGTGGCAGAGCGGAATCAGATCATCGGTGCGTTTGGCGGCCATTGTTCCCGCAATGATGGCGGTCTGAAACACGGGGCCTTTTTTGGTCTGAATGTCGGTACCCGCGTCGTTCAGGTGCTGCATAATATCAGCCCCCAGTGCAACGGTGCTGCGGGCACGGGCAGTCCGGCGCGTAACGGATTTGGCCCCCACGTCGACCATGGCGGGGTTATTTGTGTCGGGATTGATGTGAGAAAGAGACATTGTTTTGACTGATGAATGACGAATGTATAAAAAATGCTTATCATTCATCATTCATCCTAAAAGACATGCTATCTGTTTCCGACGCTTCTGCCATTATCCAGCAAAACCAACTCACGTTGCCCACCGAAACCGTTCCGCTCACCAACGCCACCGGGCGGGTATTGCGCGAAACCGTCCGGGCCGACCGCGACTTTCCACCTTTCGACCGGGTTGCCATGGACGGTATTGCCATTCGCTACACCGACTACGAAACCGGCCAACGAACCTTTCAGGTTGCCGGGATGCAGCGCGCCGGGCAGGAGCAGCAACAGCTGTCTGACGCCGGAACCTGCCTGGAAGCTATGACCGGGGCCATGCTGCCTGCTGATGCCGATACCATTGTACGGTACGAAGATATCAGCATCACCGACGGTTGGGCAACGGTATTGGTTGACAGTATTCAGGCCGGGCAGAGCATTCACTTTCGGGCCACTGACCGGCGCGCGGGCGACGAGTTACTGCCCATCGGCACCCGGCTCGACGCCACCCAAATTGCCGTAGCGGCATCGGTAGGCATGGCCATACTGACCGTGACGGCACTGCCCCGCGTGGCGTTGATTTCAACCGGCGATGAACTGGTAGATGTGGCTACTACACCCCTGCCCTACCAGATTCGGCGCTCCAATACGTATATGCTCCGGACGGCTCTGACTTCGGTGGGCATTACGGCTACGCTGCACCATATCGTTGACGATGAAGCTGCGCTGGAAAGCGAACTAACGACGTTGCTGGCCACTCATGACGTCCTGATTCTAAGCGGGGGCGTATCGGCAGGGAAGGCTGATTTTGTGCCGGATGTACTGGCTAAACTGGGTGTACAGAAGCAGTTTCACAAAGTGGCACAACGACCCGGAAAACCGCTCTGGTTCGGTACTGTGGTCGAGACAACTCCTAAAACGGTGTTTGCACTACCAGGCAATCCGGTCTCTACGGTGCTGTGTGCGTATCGGTACGTGCTGCCGTATCTGCGGGCGTCGCTGGGGTTGGCTGCTGCGCCGGCGTACTACGCACAGCTGACCGCACCCGTAACGTTTCCGGCTGATCTGACCTATTTTATACCCGTCCGGCTTACCTCCGAACCCGACGGGCGAACGCTGGCCCACCCACTGCCCGGCTCTGGCTCGGCAGATTTTGCCAACTTGCTCGATGCCGATGCTTTTTTGGAGTTACCCGCCAGTCAGGGTCAGTTCGGCGCGGGCGACGTATTTCGGGTGTGGCCCACGCGCTGAGAATGCCTTATCTTTACGGTCCATTTTCAGTCTATGAACGCGACTCTCGCCAACGACATTTTCCGGCAAAGCATCCACGATTATCACCAGATCGATTCCGTAGATGCGCCCCTGCAAAACCCCTACCCGGCAACCGACCTGAGCGGGCTGTTGTACCGAAAAAACTGGATTGACACCGTGCAGTGGCACCTCGAAGACATTATCCGCAGCCCCAGCATCCGCCCCGACGAACTCGTCGCCATCAAACGGCGCATCGACCAGTCGAATCAGGACCGGACTGATACCGTCGAGCTGATCGATGCGGAGTTGTACGAGCAGTTTCGCCACGTTACGCCCCGCCCGGAAGCCCGGATGAACTCCGAAACACCCGCCTGGCTGCTGGACCGGATGTCGATTCTGCAACTTAAACTGTACCATTTTCGCGAGCAGACCACCCGCCCCGACGTCACGCCCGAACACCGGCAGCGGGCCACCCAAAAACTTGCGGTGCTGACTGAGCAGGAAGCCGATCTGGCCCGCTGCTTCGACGAACTCCTCGAAGATATCCAGCATGGCCACCGCTACATGAAGGTCTATCGCCAGATGAAAATGTACAACGATCCCACGCTCAATCCGGTACTTTATCAAATTGCGAATCGGTCCGCCGAAGCGGAGTGAATGCGCGAATGATGAATAGTTGCTAACGCCAGTGGGCTGACGCCGGAGGATATTCACTCACCGGACCGTCGCCCATTCACTCATTAATTATGACCCTTCTCCTCTTCCGTTTCTCCGCGATGGGCGACGTAGCGTTGGTGGCCCCGGTGGTACAGGCCATTACGGCACAGTATCCCAATGCCCGGCTAACGCTGGTGACGCGTCCGAAATTCGCGGTGTTTTTTGGGCAGTTCCCGAACGTGGACGTGGTGGGTGTCGATTTCGACGGGTTGTACAAAGGCTTGCCGGGGCTGTATCGGCTTTTTGGCGAACTGAGGCAACGGCACCGGTTTGATATGGTGGTAGATTTGCATCAGAATCTACGGTCGGCGGTGCTGAAAAATCTGTTTCGGCTGGCGGGCGTTCCGGCGGTGACGATCAATAAGGGGCGGGCAGAAAAAAAAGCCCTGACCCGGAAGCACAACAAAATTCGGCGGGTGTTGCCGCACAGCGTGGAGCGGTACGCGCAAACGGTTAACCGGGCAAATCTGGCGGTCCAGCCATCCCCTGAATTTCGGTTTCAGGTCTTTAAAGAGGCAGAGAACGAGCTATCCGCCTTTCTGGCTTCTCAGTCCCTACTGCCGAACGTACCCTGGCTGGGCGTGGCTCCGTTTGCGCAGCATCCACAGAAAATGTGGCCATTTAACCGATTCGGCCCTTTGCTCACCCGCGTGCTGGACCATCAGCCCACGCAGATTTTTCTGTTTGGCGGGGGGGGGGCAGAAACGGAGCAGTTGGTAGCGTTACAGAAACAGGTGCCCTCGGCTATTGTGGTAGCGGGATCATTGTCAATGGCCGCAGAACTGGCGCTGATGCAACGACTAAGCGGCATGGTGTGCATGGATTCGGGTAATATGCACCTAAGCGTACTGAGTGGTGTACCGGTCGTTTCCATCTGGGGGGCCACCCACCCCGACACCGGCTTTGGCCCGTGGGGGCAGGGTAGCGAGGCTGTAGTACAGATTCCCGTCGATCAGCTTTCGTGCCGTCCTTGCTCGGTCTTCGGTAACAAACCCTGCTGGCGGGGCGATCTGGCCTGTATGAATGACATTTCGGTAGATACCGTGACGGAGCGAATTATCGCATTGCTCAGTCGGGGATCGGGAATTTAATCCAGCTTATGCTTCTTGGTGTGGAGGTCGCGTATGGCAAAATCGAACGAAATCTCGTTCATACAACTGAAGTGCTTATGGGGGCATTTACCCTTGCCAGACACCGTACAGGGACGGCAGGGCAACCCCAGTTTCTCGATTCGAACATACGATGTGCCGTAGGGATACCAGGCGAAGTTAGGGGAGTTGCCCCCCCAGATCGAATAGACACGCTTGCCAAAGGCAGCCGCAATCTGCATCAGCCCGTTGTCGTGCGCAAACACAGCTCGTGAACTCTCCATGATGGACGCCGACTGATTTAAATTGAATAGGCCGCATCCGTTAAATACCAGCTTATTACCCAGTGCTTTGACTACCGCTTCGCCAGCGGCCCGATCGGCTTTATTACCAAGCAGTACCACCGGAAAATCGAGTTGCCCGCACAATTCAATCATCTTACTGACAGGAAGCCGACTGGTGAAATTCCGCCCGCCAATAGCGTAGGCTACGTAATCGGCCTGATGGGTAACGGGTAACCAGTCAGCTTCGACCTGATCTTTGTAGGGGACGAAGTAGTCAGCCCCCATCTCATCGTCTTCAATACCCAATGGCTCGATAGCGGAGAAATATCGGTCTACTATATGGCCGGGCGGCAGGGTATTGATCTTGGATTTAAGATAGACCAGATGCCTGAATAGATACGTCTCCACGCTATATGAGCGCACGGCGAGGGCGGCCTTCAACAGTGCAGTCAGCAGATTATTCTGAAGGTCCACAATCAGGTCGAAGCGTTCGGCCCGGAGTTGCCGGATCAGCGTAAGGGGATTTTCACTACCGAAATGGCATTTGGTAATGTACGGATTGTGTTCAACCAGGCAGTTATAGGCCGGGCGGGTGCAGAAATGAATCTCGACATGGTCAAGCTGCTCCTTCAGGCAACGCACCACCGGCGACGCTAACACGACCTCACCGATAGAGGCAAATTGCAGAATCAGAATCTTAACCGGAGATTTCATAGGTGTAACATTTCTACAAAACTATTGCATTTACCGTACCATGCCAAACCTTTTAATAGAGGGCTCAATATACCCACCAGCGCGGCTGAACGGGTGTCCGGTAGAGGCTGTTCTCGCAAACAACGCAGGCAGACGGAACGGGTATATTAACGGGCAAATCAACGGTGGGTTGCCCCTGTCCCTTGCTCCGATCTACGTAGATATACTGTTCTGACAGGCCCGTTGCGCCAAAGTACCCGTACACCTGCCGTTGCGAATCACTTGTGCAACGAAGGTTACCCTGCACGCTGGCAGGTGCCGGATCAAACAGCCCGCCCGTATTGCTAACCAGCCCCCGCACGCTTTTCCAGAAGGCGTAGGCTCCTTTGCTGATCGCCTGCTGCTGCACCTCCACATAGTAGGACGCCAGAGACGTATAGGGAGCGGTCATGATATACTGACGACTAATGTTCTGCCCGTTGATATTGGCGTCGGAGTTGACACTGATGCAGTTGTAGCAGCGTGTGACGTCCCAACAGGGCGTGCAGCAGCCTAAACCCGTGTAAGACGTACCACTCGGCAGGAGTCTTTTTTGGCAGGCATACACAAACTCGTAGTGCGTCCATTCCCAGCGGTAATAGTTACCCGTCTCGGCGGGGTCTTTGGTATCCAGATATACGTCCCAGCCCTGCTTGCGGGTAGCAGTACCCGGTACCGGATCATTGCGGTATTCCGTGTAGAGTTGCAGAATAGGCGGAGCTGCCGTCAGGCGTTCGGGTTCTGACTCGTACCTGACTCCGTCTTTTGTCTGAATCGTGAGTTTATAGCTGCGACCGGCCACCCCCCGGATGCCGTTGGCACGGGTTACGTAGACGCCACCCGATTGCTCAAGCAGGGTTTCGGTACGTCCCGCATCATCCTGAATGCTGAGGGTGGCACCGGTTTCGAGCAAATTCAAGGCCTTGTAGCTGTAATCGGCGGTGCGCGTGAGCCGCACGGTGTAGGGACCGGGCGCGTCGGTAACCTGTCCCTCCACAACCAGAGTCGGTGGCAAACTGAGCGGGTCGGGCTGGAACTCGGTCACGCACGAGACTGTCAGACCAACGCCGGCCAGCAACGTTAATACGGCAAAAAGAAAGGCTTTCATCAGAACTTGAAGTTATAGGTCAGCGACGGAAACGCCGTGGCAAAAATTGACAGTTTGTAGGCGTCGGACAGCGAGCGCGGGGTGAGCCGGTAGAATACCGAATACGCATTTTTGTGCGCATACACATTATAGACCGAGAATACCCAGCTGCTTTCGTTTTTTCGCTTTTTAGTCAGTGTATTTTGCTCGAACGTCATCGAAAAATCGAGCCGGTGGTAGTCCGGGATTCGTTGCTGATTACGGTCGATGTAGAGCGGAATTACCACGCCGTTGATGCGGGCACGGGCGTAGGGCTGGGTAATGGGTCGACCGGTGCTGTACGTAAAGTTGAGCGACAGACTGAACCAGGCCGTTGGGCGATAGACGGCCAGCGCGTTCAGGATGTGGGGCTTGTCGTAATTGGCTGGATATGCCTGACCGTTGTTAACCCGTTCGGCGGCAAAAGGACTGTCGATAGTCAGGAACGTGCGCGAGTACGTGTAAGCCACAAAACCCGTCCAGCGGCCTTTATTTTTACGGGCCAGGGCTTCCAGTCCATAGGCGTGGCCCTGCCCCTGCACCAGTTGGGTTTCTACGGCGGGGGCCAGTTGCAGCTCGGCCCCGTCGCGGTAGTCGGTAGCGTTGGCAATGGTTTTGTAATAGACCTCTGCCGAAAGTTCAACGGCGTTGTCTTTGGTATTGCGAAAGTACCCCAGCGAGAGTTGATCGGCCACAGCGGGTTTGGTATAAACGTCGGTCAGGTGCCAGCGCGAGGTGGGCAGGGCCGCCGTAGTGTTGGTAACCTGCTGAATGTACTGCCGCAACCGGCTGTAGCCCAGTTTAACCGACTGCCCCTCGCCCACCGACCAGCGCACCGCCAACCGGGGTTCAAAACCACCCGCCCGATGGTAAACGGTACCGGTATTGTACGTCTTTGTACCAATAACCGATTCATCTTCAACAGGGCCGTTTTCGGCATAGGTCCGCACGGCAGCGGGTCCGCGGTTTAGCAGGGCTGAGTAGCGCAGTCCCGCCAGCACCGAGATAGTTGGCGAGACCGTCCATTCGTCCTGCACATAGGCGGCCAGTTCGTAGGCGCGTTCGCGGGAGAGGTCAACGGGCAGCACGTTTGAGAGGGGGCCGGGCGTTCGGGTATTGGGCTGCACCAGATAGTCAATCACGCTCAGGCCCGTTTGCCACTGGTGTTTTTCGGAAGGCGTATAGGTCAGATCAGACTTGATTTGCCGGTGCAGCACACCCGACTGCAAATCAAACGCGTTGGCCGAGTCAGAGGCCGTCAGGTTGGCCCGGTAGCGGCTCAGAATCACCGACGTAGTTACGCTGATCTGCTTACTGACAAAGTAATTCCAGCGCAGAACGGCGTTGGCCGTCTGGTAGGCAAACTGCGTGGACGATGCGTTGATTTCCTGACCCGACAGCGAGTCGGACGCCAGTTTGAACACATCCTTGCTGAGGTAGCCCGTCAGGGTAAACGTGTGTTTCTCCGAAAACTGGTACTTAAGTTTGGTAGTCAGGTCGTAGAAGTTGGCCCGCGTACCGCGCAGACTTTGCGGCCCTATCTTAAACAGAAAATCATTGAACGACCCGCGCGCTGCTGCCAGAAACGACAGTTTATTTTTAATGATCGGCCCCTCCACACCAAGCCGATTCGAGATAATGCCGACACCCCCGTCAAGGTGCCACTTCTCGGCGTCCGGCTCCTTGATTTTTACGTCCAGAACCGACGACGCCCGCCCGCCCAGTGAAGCCGCTACGCCCCCCCGGTTCAGCGTTACGTCGCGTACTACGTCAGGGTTGAAAACCGAGAAAAAGCCGAGCAGGTGGCTGGAATTAAAAACCGGCGCGTCGTCGAACAGCACGAGGTTCTGGTCGGCACTGCCCCCGCGCACGTTGAAACCGGGTGCTCCCTCGCCCACCGTCGTGACACCGGGCAACAGCAGTAAACTCCGCACCACGTCAACTTCGCCGAGCAGGGGCGGAATACGCCGGATACTGCGAATGCTCAACTGCGATACGCCAATCTCAACCTTCCGCACGTTGCGGTCGGGGGCTTCGCTGGTCACGATCACTTCATCAAGGTCTTTGGTATCGTCCTCCATGACAATCTCCCGAAAGAGCAGTTTCTGGAGCGAAATGGTGTCTAATCTGGGCCGGTAGCCCACGTGGGTGAACTTGAGCACGTAGTTTCCGGGGGGCAGACTAATCACATAATAGCCGTCTTTGGCCGTTACGTACCCTTTAGACACATTCATCACCACGATATTGGCCCCCTGAATGGGCTTGCCAGTGGCCGCATCGCGCACATAGCCCGTGGCGGGGTAAGTAACTGGATTAGGACTCTGGGCAACCGCAACACTGATCGAAAAAAGGACAGTAAACAGCAGGTAAAGAAGGCGCATAAGTGGGGTAAGAACAAAAAAACGGCATACACAACCGTCTGCCGTTGCTAATATAGGGCCGAAAAAAAAGGTAACCCGTTTTCGACGATGAAAAAGGGGTTAAAACGCAACGACGTACCAGATTGGCCAACAAACTGCCATCGCCACAAAATCGGCAGGTCGTACCTTATCCGCCTTACCGGCTCAGCCGCTTTCGCTCGAAATGCTGCTGTACCTCCTCTGCCGACAGCGCGTTGAAAGTCATGGCTTTGGTCAGGCCCCCTTTGCGGCCAACAGCCACGCCATAGTGCATGTCGAGTAACCCGGCAAAGTCGTGGGCGTCGGGATTGATGCTCAGCATGACGCCCCGCTGCATAGCGTAGTCAATCCACCGCCAGTCGATATCCAGTCGGTACGGACTGGCGTTAATTTCCAGCACGACGTTATGCTCAGCACAGGCATCAATTACGGCGCGGTGGTCAATGGGATAACCTTCGCGGGCCAGTAGCAACCGGCCCGTGGGGTGGCCTAGAATGGTAGTAAACGGGTTTTCAATGGCCCGAATCAGGCGTGTAGTGGCTTTTTCGAGCGTCATAGTCAGCGTCTGGTGTACACTGGCTACTACGTAATCGAAACTGGCCAGCGTCTCGTCGTCATAGTCCAGCGAACCGTCGCTCAGAATGTCGGACTCGATGCCTTTGAAGATGCGGAAGCCGCCGGTGTAGCCCGTATTCAGGGCGTCGATTTCAACCTGCTGCGCCCGCACCCGGATGGGGTCAAGGCCGTTGGCATAGGTAGCGGTTTGCGAATGATCGGCAATGCCAAAATAGGTCAGGCCCAGTTCGCGGCAGTAGCTGGCCATGTCGGCAACGGACTGTTTCCCGTCCGACCAGGTGCTGTGGTTGTGGAGGGTGCCGCGCAGGTCGTTCCAGGTCACGAGTTCGTCGGGCTGGTGTTGAGCGGCCCATCGAAAGGCAAAATCGTCTTCGCGCATTTCCGGCACGATATAGGGTAAACCGGCCTGGGCATAGATAAGCGTTTCGGTCTCCGCGCCCGCGCCCGCCGATGTCTGGTAGGCCGTTTGCAGCAGCGACACCCCACCCGCACCCACCTGCTGCAAATGCGGCTCGGTAGCGGTCTGGATGAACAGTTGCCGGTCCATCTGTTCCGCCGGAAACAGCAGCAACTCTACCCGCACGTCGAAGCCAGTCATCTGGCCCCGCCACGCAAACGGCGACGATTCCATTTCATTCTGTTCCAAATCCGGCAGGTTTTGCAGCGTCAGCATGGCCGAAATCGGGTCGGCGGTTTGCAGTAGCAGTTGCACCGTATCGACTTCAGTAGCGCGTCGGCGTACCTGCCCGCTGATGTCGATACGGTCGAAGTGGGCAGTCAGTTGCTCGCGCAGGAGGTTGGCCAGGGTATCGGCTTTGTTCATGCGTACCTTACCCTTCTGCTCCTGCAAAAACTCCAGCGACGCCAGAATCTTATCCTGCGTGGCTTTGCCAAACCCTTTTATACTGGCTACGCGCCCCTCGTCGCAGGCCTGTTGCAGATCGGCAAGGGTTTCTACGCCAAGTTCGCGCCAGAGCGTCCCCACTTTTTTCACGCCCAGCCCTTTGATACGGAACATATCCAGCACCCCGGCGGGCGTTTTGGCCAGTAGCTCGTCAAGGTCCGTCAGGCGACCGGTGTCCACCATCTCGCGAATTTTGTGAGCCACGGATTTGCCGATGCCGGGTAGTTTAGTCAGTTCATCGGCAGAGAGACCGGCGAGATTTTCGGTGGTTTTATCGAGGGTAAACGCTGCCGAGGAGAAAGCGCGGGTTTTGAAGGTATCGTACTCGTGGAGTTCCATCAGCCGCGCGGTTTGTTCGAGCAGCTCAACGATATCGGAATTGGTCATGTCAGAATTGATGTTTACGCCGAAAATTAGGCAATTGGTCGGATTTTGCGGGTACCGGGCAGGCAGGCAGCGTAGGTTTGTTCCAACAAAACGGTACAACAGGCCGGTAGTTCAAACCAACTTTTTTTCACTCATGTCAACTCCCCAAACCACTCCCCAACGCGACGAATTTCTTTGGAAACAGGCCAAAAAGCGCGTCGGCTTCAAACTGCATCTGCGTTCATTTCTTATCGTCAACGCGGGTCTTTGGCTAATTTATCTGGTACAGACCATCGGTTCGACAGGCGACCTGAATTTTACCGGACGCCATTTTCCCTGGCCGCTGTTTGCCATGATTGGCTGGGGCATCGGCCTGACATCACACTACTTTAGCGTCTATAACCAGTCTGGCGAGCGCGATATGGCCGAACGCGAGTACCAGAAACTGATGAATGAGCAGCGGTAATGTAGCCCGGACACTCTTGTCCGATACCCATTCGGCTTATAATGTAGCTGGTCTTTTTTAGCCTTACGGCTACCGGACGTCCACGTCCAGGCTACAGGCAGCCTACAAAAACGGGCAGGAAACACATTGGTTTCCTGCCCGTTTTTGTAAACGCTACGTTCAGTTTTTAGAAGAACCAGAAGCTGTCGCGGAGTCCAAATTCAGTGGCTCCGAGGTAGCGATCTTTGGTATAGACCGATGCCCGGTAAACGCCCGGCTTCACGTTGGTAGCGGGCGTAATCGTAAACGAAATACGCTGCGGGTTCTGGCCAAAGTTCACGGCCTGGCTGGCATGAAC
>JACMPG010000250.1 GCA_014377625.1 Spirosoma sp. | reverse complement strand
TTTGCGGGTTGCTCTTGCGTGGTGTCGTGCTTTGCCCTACTTTTGCACCACAATACCCAACAGCACTCCCGAATAGCTCAGTTGGTTAGAGCATCTGACTGTTAATCAGAGGGTCGCTGGTTCGAGCCCAGCTTCGGGAGCGAAAAGCCTTAAATCACACGATTTAAGGCTTTTTTTGTCACATCATAAGCTTGACTTTAGCCTCATAGCACCCGAGCCAAAGCGTTCGGCCATAGCTGACACCAGTACCAGCTCATTTTATGTGTCCCACTTCGCTTTCGGTTGTGAAAATTTCGTTGTCTGCCACAAATATGTTCGTATACAGGCGAGTGTATCACTGAAGGGTGCTGCTTGACATACCAACGGCTCGTCTACGTAGGGGAGTCACATACTCCCAGGCAGGCTTCGTTCAAAATGCGAAAGTCAAGCTAAATGAATGATGATTTTCTTGCTCACTGAAAATCGATTATCTACGACCATTTACTAAGCCACTCGTTTTCTTTCGCCCGCATTGTAGTTACCTCCTCGTCGGTTTTGTCGCCGTATCCGCAGAGGTGCAGTAGTCCGTGGGCCATGACCCGGCGCATTTCCTGTTCGGGCGCGGTACCCAGCTGGGTGGCGTTGTCCAGTACCCGGTCAACGCTGATGAATATATCGCCGTCGATTTTAGCATCGGTTTCGCTGGTGTCGAACGTAATCACATCCGTATAATAATCGTGCTGGAGAAAGTCACGATTCACCTGCAACAGGTGTTCGTCAGAACAGAAAATATAGTTCAGTTCACCCGCAGTTTCACATTCGGCGTCGGCCTGGCGTTTCAGCCACTGGCGGGTAAGCTGCTTCTGGGGCAGTTTATAATCGGTATCTTCGTTGAAAAATCGGATCATCTGTACTGGCGTTTTTGTAAACGCAAAAATACGCCATTCATCCATCAAGCCTTTTTTTATGAACGCCATTCAACTCATTGCCAAAAACCAGCCGCTGCAACTCACCGACGTACCTCAGCCCGTTGCCGGGGTTGGCGAGGTGTTGGTACAAATCCGGGCAGCCGCGCTCAATCACCGCGACGTGTTCATTCAGCAGGGTTTATACCCCGGCATTAAATTGCCGGTCATCCTGGGCTCTGACGGGGCGGGCGTGGTGGCGGAGGTGGGCGAAGGTGTTGACCCGGTCTGGCGCGGACAGTCTGTCATTATCAATCCAGCACTAAACTGGGGTAGCAACCCCGCGTTTTACGGACCTGATTTCCAGATTCTGGGTATGCCCACCAACGGTACATTTGCAGAGTATATCGCTGTTCCGGTGAAAAATATCTATCGAAAACCGGCGCATCTGTCATTTGAACAGGCGGCTGCGCTGCCACTGGCGGGGCTAACGGCCTGGCGGGCGTTGATGAGCCGCGCCAAACTCCGTACTGACGTTGAACCCGAACGGGTGCTGATAACGGGCATTGGCGGGGGCGCGGCTTTGTTCGCCCTGCAATTTGCCGTGACTGCCGGTGCTGAGGTCTGGGTAACGTCGGGGTCGGACGAGAAGCTGGCGCAGGCGCAGGATATGGGTGCTACCGGGGGCGTAAATTACCAGGAACCGGACTGGACCAAAACGCTGATGACCCAAACGGATGCCGAAAAGACAGGATACTTTGACGTAATTATCGACAGTGCGGGTGGACCGGGCTTTGCTAAGCTTATCGACGTAGCTACGCCGGGTGGGCGTATTGCGTTCTTCGGCGGTACCACCGGAAACATTACCGACATCGTCCCGGCAAAGGTTTTTTTCAAGCAACTCAATATCTTCGGCAGCACGATGGGTAGCGACGTTGAGTTCGACGCGATGACGCAATTCGTGAGCGACCACGAACTTGTTCCCAAAGTTGATGAAGTGTTTCCTTTGGCCGACGCCGAGCAGGCTATTCGGCGGATGGATGCGGGCAAACAGTTCGGTAAGATTGTACTGACTATGAGCGCGTAACACGATGCTTAGCATAATGTTACTGCCGTTTACTAAATTTAATTTGTAAATAATTGTATAAACCCATAGTTATCCACATTAAATCTGTGGATAACTATGGGTTTATACACATTTCCGCAAAAGGCCATAATTAGGGGAACACAGACCGAGCCGTGATTTTACCTTTGCAGCCATGACCCATACCCGACCACCATCCGTTGCGGATATATTACAAGGCCGCTTAGGCAATCGGATGCAAACCGGACTGCTGCGCCAACTCCAAACCGCCAATGGGTTGGTGGACTTCTGCTCGAACGATTACCTTGGTTTTGCCCACTCGCCCGCCCTGCGCGACGCCATCCGACAGGCCGATACAGCACACACCGACGCCCTGACCGGTGCGACCGGCTCGCGGTTACTGGCCGGACAAACCGACCTCGCCGATGCACTCGAAACCAACCTCGCCACGTTCTACAAAACCGAAGCCGCGCTGCTGTTCAACTCCGGCTACGATGCCAACCTCGGTCTGTTAGCCTGCCTGCCACAACGGGGCGACGTCCTGCTAACCGACGAGCTTATCCACGCGAGTATGATTGACGGGACACGACTCAGCTACGCCACCCGTCACCGTTTCCGGCACAACGACGTAGCTGATCTGGCCGAGAAACTGGAAGCGGCAACCCACCAAACCGCCGGTCAACTATTCGTAGCGGTCGAGTCGGTGTATTCGATGGATGGCAACATGGCCCCACTGCGTGAACTCTGCGATTTGTGCGACCACTACGGCGCGGCTCTGTTGGTTGACGAAGCCCACGCCACGGGTGTGTACGGCCCCAACGGCGAAGGGCTGGTGGTGGCAATGGGGTTGCAGGACCGGGTGCTGGCGCGGGTACATACGTTCGGCAAAGCCCTCGGTGTACACGGCGCGGCAGTGGCTGGTCCGGTAGTGTTGCGCAACTATCTCATCAACTTTGCCCGTCCGTTCGTCTATTCCACTGCCCTGCCGCCCCACAGTTTGCTGGCCGTCGGCTGTGCGCACCGGCATCTACAGGCGAATCCTGAAGCCCAACACCAACTCCACGACCGGGTGCGCTATTTCCGGCGGTGCATTACGCAGCAACTCCCCCACTCCGTCTGGACCGACAGCACCTCGCCCATTCAATGTCTGATTGTACCCGGCAATGACAACGCCCGGCGCATAGCTCACACCGTTCAGGAAGCCGGTTTCGATGTACGCGCCATCCTGAATCCCACAGTTCCGGCAGGGCAGGAACGCCTGCGCATTTGCATCCACGCCACGAATACGGAGGGAGAAATTGACAGATTAGTAGGTTGGGCACTCTTGTCCGACCAGTCGCGAAGCGACCAACACCGTAATTGATGCCAAGTAACTACCCCATTAGTCGCTTCGCGACTGGTCGGACAAGAGTCGGTGCGCCGATGCAATTCAACTTACTCAAAACCCATGATTAAACTCATCATTGGCGGAATCAGCACTGAAATTGGCAAAACCGTAACGTCGGCTATTGTGGTCGAAGCGTTGCGGGCCGACTATTGGAAACCCGTGCAGTCGGGGGCGCTGGAAGATTCGGATACCGAAGCCGTTCGGGTACTCATCAGCAATCCGGTTTCGCAGTTTCACCCCGAAGCGTACCGACTGCGCGAACCGCTGTCGCCCCACGCAGCCGCTGAACTCGACGGCGTCCGGATTGACCCCAATCAGATTCAGGTGCCGCAAACCAACAACGCACTGGTGATTGAACTGGCCGGTGGCCTGCTCGTACCGCTTAACGATCAGGACCTGACCATTGACTGGGTAGCGCAGTCGGGTTTACCCGTGTTGCTGGTGTCACGGAATTATCTGGGGAGCATCAATCATACGTTGCTCTCGGTGGAGGCACTGCGCAACCGGAATATTCCAATTTTGGGGTTGATTTTCAACGGCCCAACGGTTCCGGCTACCGAGTCGATTATCCTGAGCCACACCCAACTGCCCTGCATTGGCCGGATTGGCGAAGAGCCGGAAATCACACCTGCCGTTATCCGTCGCTACGCCGACGCTATCTCACCAACGCTGCACGAGGTCATCGAAGCGTTCGAGCAGAAACCGTGATGCCGACCCAACCTGCCCATTGCCAATGCTCAGTTCGCCAACCTGCGTAATGGGCAGTACTTTTTTGGTCGAACTGGTCGTAAACGCTTCGTCGGCGGTTTCCAGATCAGATAACAGCACCGGGCGTTCTTCGACCGTGAAATCGCCCTGCGCGAGTTCCATGACGGTTCTCCGGGTGATGCCGTGCAGAATATGGCGGTCGGGCGTGATGAGCCGGGTGCCTTTCACCAAAAAGAAATTACTGCGGCTCAGTTCGCTGATTTCGCCGTCGCGGTGGTAGAGCAAATCCTGCGCACCAGCCGCCCGAATGGCTTCGGCCATCAAAATCACGCGCTGGTAGTTTGTGCTTTTCACCTCGGCCATTTCGCGCACGTAATCGTCCAGAATGACCTTGATGCCCTGTTCATACTGTACCGGCGGCACGGGATGGATGCTTTCGGTCAGAATCAGCAGGTTCGGGCTTTCTACGCTGATACTATCCGATGAATACCCACCTGTCAAAACGAAGCGGAGCGCTACGTCGGGGTCGCCACTGCGTTGCACCAGGTCCATGACAACGGCGTAGGTTTCGTCTTTGCCGATGGGCAGGCGCATGTGCATCCGGCTGGCCGAGTTCTGGAACCGCTCCCAGTACCAGTCCCACTGAAAGGGCTTGCCGTTATAGGTCAGAAAATAATCGAACAGGCCGTAGCCACGTAGCAGACCGAGGTCCGTAATGCCGAGCGTAAGCTGGTCGGTGGGGGCAATGGTGCCGTTGAGATACCCGTAATGCATGGTGCAAAATTACGGCAATGTCTCAGAAAAACTGGCTCATTAGGTAGGTTAGTGTAACAGTATGGGATGACTCATGTTTGTTATGCTGACAAACGCATAGCATAAATGATAGAAAACAAACAAACGCACGAGCTTGGCCTTGGCGTAATTGGCATGGGCGGCTTCGGGCTGTTTGCGGTGCAGCAGTTTTTGCAGACGCCCCACGTCAAACTCATCGGCATTGCCGGGTCGAGCCGGGAGGAAGCTCACCGCACAGCCAGACGCTTCGGGGCCGACATGCTCGGCAGCATCGAAGAACTCGTGGCCCGGCCCGATGTTGACCTTGTTTACATTGCTACGCCCCCGTTCATGCATTACGAGCAGGCCGTGCTTGCGCTAAACGCCGGAAAACACGTCATCTGTGAGAAACCGCTGGCCATGAACCCCGAACAGGGCTTGGAAATGCTGGCACTCGCTCAGGAAAAGGGGCTGCTGATGGTCACCAACCTGATGCAGCGGTACAACCCGATGTTTGCCCGTGTCAAACACCTCATCGACAAAAACCTGCTCGGCGAGTTCCTACACGGCTACTTCGAGAATTACGCGGGCGATGAGGGGCTACGTCCTGAACACTGGTTCTGGGACCGTAGCAAATCGGGCGGTATTTTTATTGAACACGGCGTTCACTTCTTCGATCTGTTTGCGGGCTGGTTCGGTCCCGGAAAGGTCGTAGCAGCTCAGGCAATCCCACGTCCAAACAGCAATGACGTAATAGATCAGGTGCAGGCAACGGTCGAATACGGCGATGATATTACCGGCAAAAAGCTCGTGAATTTTTATCACGGCTTCACCCAAACGGGGCGCATGGACCGGCAGGAAATGCGGCTGCTCTTTGAGCGGGGCGACATTACGCTGTATGAGTGGGTACCTACCCGGCTGGTCATGCGGGCCGTTGTAGACGAAGAGACGACCCGCGCCCTAACGGATTTGTTTCCCGGTGCACAACTGAACGTAACGGCCAACATCGGCAAAGAACCCCTGCGCGGACGATTCAAAACGTTTTCGGCGTATCAGCAGATCGAACTCAGATTTGGCTTCGAGCAGGAAAAACAGCACGTGTATTCTGAACTGCTCCGGCTCATGTTCCGCGATCAGGTCAGCCATATTCTCGCTCCCGAAAGCCACCGCATCATCACCGAAGCAAACGGGTTAACATCGTTAGAAACGGCGGCAGACGCAGATGGACTGAGTAGGATTCAGCAGTAGGTCGGACAGGAGTGTCCAACCTACAACTGCAAACTACTACCTTTGCCGGGTCAAACCAATTCACCGCCAACATGATTACGGAGTCGCTTCAACTTGAACAGCCGGACGGCCAAATTCCCGGCGCACCACTTCAATCGGCCATTACCTACGAAAAAATTCCGACGCATATCTATGCCGACGCCAAAGCCGCGTCGCGGGCCGTTGCGCATGAAATTGCCGACCTTATCCGGCAGAAACAGGCCGAGGGTAAACCCGCTGTGCTGGGACTGGCCACCGGCTCGTCGCCCAAAACGGTCTATGCTGAACTGGTCAGGATGCACCGCGAAGAAGAGCTGAGTTTCCGTAATGTGGTGACGTTCAACCTTGACGAATACTACCCCATGGAGCCGACTTCGCGGCAAAGCTACTGGCGGTTCATGCGCGAACAGTTGTTCGATCTGGTCGATATTCCCGCAGGCAATTACCACGTTCCCGAAGGTAACATGCCGCCCGATCAGGTGAGCCAGCACGCCAAACGCTACGATGCCGAGATTGAAGCTGCCGGTGGACTGGACTTCCAGTTGCTGGGTATTGGTGGCAATGGTCATATCGGCTTCAACGAGCCGGGGTCGCTGATCAATTCGCACACGCGGCTGATGATGCTCGACAACTCCACGCGGGCGGCTGCCTCTGCCGATTTTGGTGGATTGCCCAAAACCCCGCGCAAAGCCATTACCATGGGCGTATCGAGCATTCTGAACGCCCGGCGCGTGGTGTTGCTGGCCTGGGGTGAGCGCAAAGCGTCCGTTATTCGGGGTGCGGTAGAGGGGCTGGTAACGGAACTGAACCCAGCCTCATATCTGCAAACGCACCCGAACGCCCTGTTCGTAATCGACGAAGCGGCTGCCTCGGAACTGACCCGGATGAAAACACCCTGGCTGGTGGATTCCGTGATATGGGATAACCGGATGGTGAAGAAGGCCCTGACGTATCTTTCGCTGGCCCTCGACAAACCGATCCTGAAACTGACCGACCGCGATTATAACGACAACGGCATGAGCGATCTGCTGGCGCAGTACGGGCAGGCGTATGATATCAACATCGACATTTTTAACCAGCTTCAGCATACCATTACGGGCTGGCCCGGTGGCAAACCCAACGCCGACGATACCAACCGACCCGAACGCGCCGAACCCGCTCACAAACGCTGCCTGATTTTCAGCCCCCACCCCGACGATGACATCATCTCGATGGGCGGCACCTTTCAGCGGCTGGTAGATCAGGAGCACGACGTACACATAGGGTACCAAACCTCCGGCAACATTGCCGTGGCCGACGACGAGGCCCTGCGCTTTGCCGATTACGTGGTTGATTTCAACGATAAATTCGGTATTGACAGCCCCGAAGCGACGCGCATTTTCCGCGATGCCGCCGAGTCGCTCCGCACTAAAGGCGATACGGAGATGGACAGTGCCGAGGTGCGCTGCGTAAAGGGTGTGATTCGGATGGGAGAGGCCAAATCGACCTGCCGATTTGTGGGCATTCCTGTCGAGAACGCACACTTTATGAACATGCCGTTTTATGAGACGGGTAAAGTGACAAAAAGACCGCTCAGCGAAGAAGACGTCAAGATTTTGATGGCCCTGATCGAAGAAATCAAGCCACACCAAATCTATGCCGCCGGTGATCTGGCCGACCCGCACGGCACCCACAAAGTCTGCTTAGACGCCGTACTGGAAGCCCTTCGGCGACTAAAAGACCGCGACTTTATGCGGGATTGCTGGGTGTGGCTGTACCGGGGGGCATGGGCCGAGTGGGGTATTCACGAAATCGAGATGGCCGTACCCATGTCGCCGGATCAGGTGATGAAGAAACGGCTCGGTATTTTCAAGCACCAGTCGCAGAAAGATGGCGTGGTGTATCAGGGCACCGACGCCCGTGAGTTCTGGCAACGCGCCGAAGACCGTAACCGCGACACGGCAGACCTTTACAACCGCCTGGGCCTGTCGGAATACGAAGCCATGGAAGCCTTCGTGCGCTGGCACTTTTAGCGTATTACCGGCAAGTACAACGCTCGACCACTAATAAGAGTAGACCGGGCGTTGTACTTTTCCGATTCCAGGCGGGTAACATGCGGGTACCCAGTAAACAGAAGCTGCCCAAGATTGGGGGAACACTGTAAGCAGCACTCAAAGATGTCGATCTGGAAAAACTTGCTGACTTGAAGTAACCCAACCTTTAAACGCAATGGGGGCAGCTTTATAGCTGCCCCCATTGCGTTTAGAGGTTGTATATAAAACTTGCCGTATGTCAAAAACTACCTATATTTAACCGGCCACCAGTTACACATTTACCTGCTAACGAAGCTGTTGGCGTAGTACTGCTTAAAATTGCACTCTTTATTGCGGCGGCTGTCGATCCAGGGTAAGTTGAAGCATACAATGCTGCTGCACCAGTTACGTGGGGGGTAGCCATAGATGTTCCATTATACGACGAATACGTGTTAAACGCCGTTGTTGAGTTGATGGCTACACCCGGAGCACCAAGATCAACAGTGGTT
>JACMPG010000249.1 GCA_014377625.1 Spirosoma sp. | reverse complement strand
CTGTTCGGCCCAGTTAAATCGGTCGCTGGGGGAGAATTTCCAGGGGGCTGCGTTGTTTTCAATGTTGCTGAACATGGCATTCCACGAAGCGGGGGCGTCGGATTCTTCCATGACGCGGTACCGGCGTAATTGCAGGATAATGTCCAGCGGGTTGATGTTAATGGGGCAGGCGTTGATACAGGCCTGACAGGTGGTACAGGCGTTCAGTTCTTCGGCGGTGATACGGTCACCAAGCAGGGCTTTGTCGTCTTTGTAGTCAAACCCGTGTTCTTTCCAGCCTTTCTCTATTTCCTGAAGGCGGTCGCGTGTATCCATCATGATTTTGCGGGGCGACAGTTTTTTGCCGGTGATATTGGCCGGGCAGGCCGCAGTACAGCGACCACATTCAGTGCAGCTGTAGGCGTTCATCAGGTTAATCCACTTCAAATCATACACGTCTTTCGCGCCGAACCGGCCAATATCTGCTGGGTCTTCGGTGGGTTGCTCGCCGTTGTCGTTCACCTGCGAACCACCAGGGCCGGTCGTAACGGGAAGGCCAAGCATAAGCTGGACTTCTTTCGTGATTTCGGGCATGTTCTGCATCTCGCCTTTGGGTTGGAGGTCGGAGAAATAGACGTTGGGGAAGCCAAGAACGATGTGGAGGTGTTTGGAATACGTAACATACACGCCAAAGGCCAGAATGCCCAGAATGTGCAGCCACCACGAACCGCGCTCGTAGCCCACCAGCCCGGCATCGCTGAATCCGGCAAAGAGTGGCTTTGCAAACTGACTAATCACAAAGTCCGGTACCACGCCCTGTAGCTCGCCATAATGGCCCACGCCCCGGTCGCGCAGCATACTGTCCGACGCGTTCCAGGTCAGGAAGGCAATCATCAGAACGATCTCAGCAACCAGAATAATCGTCGCATCAGAAACCGGCCAGCCGCGCATTTCGCGGTGACGCTCCGGCTGCAACCGGCTCACCCGCGCCACAAACCGGCGGCAGAGAAACACGACGCAAACGGCCAGTACGCCAAAGGCAAGCACCTCGAACACGTTGATCAGAAACGGGTAAACGGGTGCAATGTAGGGCGCAAACAGCCGGTGCGTACCCAAAACACCGTCGAGGATAATCTCGAGAATTTCGAGGTTGATGATGATAAACCCGGCGTAGATCACGAAGTGCATGGACCCTACGAGCAGGTTGGTGAACATCTTTTTCTGTCCAAACGCTACGAGCAGCATCGTTTTCCAGCGTTCGCCCGCGTTACCACTGCGGTCGGCAGGGCGACCAAGTTTGATGGCCCGCGTAATGAGTTGCACCCGTTTTGTGATGTACCATCCCGTTGCGGCTAAGGCGAGTACAAACAGAACCTGTTGAAGAATAGTCAATTCCATAGTAAGTTATCAATCGTGCCTGACAGTCAGCTTACTAACTAATCCAGACGCATGAACAAAAAATTATTTAGGACGATGTATTGCAAAAAGCTAATGAAGGCGTACTTTTGCACCCACGTTTAGCAACTGACTCCCGGTGATGTAGCTCAGTTGGTAGAGCAAAGGACTGAAAATCCTTGTGTCGGCGGTTCGATTCCGTCCATCACCACCCATAGAAAGCCTTTCCAGATGGAAAGGCTTTTTTTGTTTCCGTGCTTTTCTCCGTTCATTGATTCAGAAATTAGTATGCGTGCATACCATTTTTTACGATAGCAAAGTTACGACATGCTGTTCGTCTAACAAGAAGTTAAAGAGGTTGTTTTACCGCACACCTACCCGGTCCATTTCGATACCGATAGCCTGCATCAACTGACTGGCATTGAAACTCTGGCAGATACCGTCGCGGAGTTTATAGTCAAAGATGAGTTCGCCGTTGCGGAGGTCAGATTGAAAGTGATAGTTCTGCACGAAGCCGTCAGCGTCGGCGAGTTGGCCCAGTTCGAGGTCGTGGGTCGAGACAAAGCCAAACGCGTTGGTGTGGTGGAGTTGACGAATGAGGGCTTCAGCGCCCCGATGCCGGTCGGCAGAGTTAGTACCTTTCAGAATTTCATCGAGGAAGTACAGAGTCGGCAGGCGACCCTGCGGTAATTCATTGGACTGCTGCGTGAGCCGAATCAGCGTTTTCAGCCGCAACAGTTCGGCGTAGAACGACGAGGTACTTTCTTCGAGCGAATCCTGCGTCCGCATACTTGTGAATACCCGCACCAGCGAGCAGCACATAGCATCAGCACCCACGACCGCACCCGCCAAGGCCAGCACAACGTTCGCGCCCACCGTTCGCAGGAACGTACTCTTACCCGACATATTGGAGCCGGTAATCAATACGGTTTTGCCCGCGCCGGTCAGTGTAAGCGAATTGGCCACACTACGGTCAGGTAATAGCAGTGGATGAACTGCGTTGGCCAGGTCAAGCATGGGAGACCCATCGGCAATATCGGGGGTGGTGTAAGTGGGATGGGCGTAGGCAAATCCGGCCAGACTGTTCAAGGCCTCCAGCTCACCGATGGCCGAAAACCAGTGGTTCAGGCTGGGGCCATGCTGCGTTCGCCAAGCTTCGAGTCGGAGC
The DNA here is from genome assembly GCA_014377625.1 of Spirosoma sp. Taxonomy (GTDB): domain Bacteria; phylum Bacteroidota; class Bacteroidia; order Cytophagales; family Spirosomataceae; genus Spirosoma. The sequence goes on along the minus strand of JACMPG010000249.1, from coordinate 6,395 downwards.
AGATAGTGAATGTCCCAAAGTGTAAACAAGCCAATCGATAAAGAAAAGTACGGATTGCGTCGGTAATTCAGCCCTTCGGTCAGGCTGGCCAGTTGGCCAATAACCGCAGATGCCGCTTTACTGTTCGCAGCCAACGCCTGTCGGATGGCCCGTAACCGGACCGACTCGCCCGGTGTTTGCTCGGCCAGTACGAACAACGCCCGAAAGGCTCCCAACCCAGCCGATATGGCCACGGTTTGCTCACTCACTTCGGCAGCCCGAGCGGCTATACGGCTCAGCACAAATCCGTGAATGCCGAGCGCGAGTAATACTGCCACGCCCGGTACAAATCCCAGCAGCCAGGCCACAAACAAGCCCGCTGTAATCGCCGGAAACATAAATCGAACAGGGTTCAGATACCCCGGTAACGGCTTCGCGCCTTCTGTTGCCCATTGAATCAGCGTTGCAGGCGAGTGGCTAACGGCTTCGTCAAGATCAGCAACAGCTTCGAGTTTCTGCCGCCAGTCAAGGTGGGGCAATAGCTCAGTAGCGGCCTGTTGACGGAGCCGGATAGCCTCAGCGGGGGAAGGGATCAACAACCACTCGGATAAGCGGGTACGGCCCTGGTGGGTGTGCGTTCGGTTCAACAGTCGAAACAGGGACTGCCGCCCAAATACATCGAGGTCATGGGCATAAAAATGCGTCGGATTAGTAAACGATTCGCCCGTGTCAGGCCGGAGGTATTGCCGCGACGATCGAGCCGTTTCGTCCTGATTGATGAACGCCAGCCGCCGGGCCAGGTCGCGTTCGCGCTTAATGGTGTTATGTCGCTTTAACAAGATCAGAAAGCCAACAATACCAACAAGCAACGCACCAGCCGCACCAAGTTGCTGGTCTGCATTGGCCAGTAGCCAGACGATTACAACGGCTCCGAAAAACCAGACAAGCCGCCAGAATGCCAGTTGATTGTATCGGCGTTGAGCGGCCTGTTCGTGCTCCTGAAATTGCTGTTGACGTTGAGTGAAGACTTGTTCGTTATTATTCATGCAAAGGGTTGGTATATGTATCGTCTGTTTCTGACACGCTGATCGGTACACCGAAGCGGAAGGAAGCATTTCTATTGGAAGCAGATTGTAGCCTGTAATAGAGATGCTTCCTTCCGCTTCGGCGCACCGATCAGTATAACAAAATTACCCGTTGCATTCCTGACAAACGCCCTGAATGAGCAGATTCATTTCTTTACGGTTGTAGCCATCGGGTAATGACACGGCGGGAATACGTACCTCATCCAGACAGGTGGTTTGGCCGCAGGTTTCGCACTTGAAATGTACGTGGTCGTGGTGGTGGTGGCCATCGGCACATTTTTCGCGACAGAGCGCGTATTTCGTACCGCCTTCATCATCGAGCACTTTATGCAGCAACCCTGCATCCAGAAACGTCCGCAAGGTTCTATATACCGTTACACGGTCGTGGTCGGGGCCGAGACCGGTTTCTACGTCGCTGTGCGCCAGGGCATGGTCGGCGTTCAGGAATAAGTCAAGCACCTGCTCCCGACCAGCCGTTAGGCGGAGGTTGAACTCTTTCAGCGTTTGGGCGGATGCAGTCATGTTTTTTCGGTTTACGATACGGCGTTCTCGAACTGTAATCTGACCAGATTGGCGTAAAGACCCTCGTCCAGATTAGCCAGTTCATCATGCGTACCCTGCTCGGCAATCTGGCCTTCGCGCAGTACGTAAATCCGGTCCACTTTGCGAATGGTGGCCAGTCGGTGGGCAATGATAATGGTGGTGCGGTTCTGCATCAGCACGTCCAGGGCCTGCTGCACTAACTGCTCCGATTCGGCGTCAAGTGCACTGGTGGCTTCGTCCAGAATCAGGATGGCCGGGTCTTTCAGAATAGCACGGGCAATGGCAATACGCTGCCGCTGTCCGCCCGATAGTTTAACACCCCGCTCACCAACCAACGTCTGCAACCCTTCGGGAAAGGTGTCGATGAACTCCAGCGCGTTGGCTTTGCGGGCGGCTTCGCGCACCTCAGCTTCCGACGCGCCGGGTTTACCGTACTGAATATTTTCCAGAATCGACCCGCCAAACAGCATCACCTCCTGCGGCACAACGGCGATGTTCCGGCGCAGTTCGGTAATGTTGAACGTCGCTAAGTCGCGCCCATCAACAGCAATTTTCCCGCTACTGAGTGGATAATACCGCATCAGCAACTGAACGATAGTCGATTTACCGGCCCCGCTTTGGCCCACGAGCGCAATCTTCCGACCAGCCGCTACATCGAGCGTAATGCCTTTTAGCACCGGCAAATCGGGACGCGAAGGATACGAAAACTTCACATCGTTAAAGTGGACATGACCATGCACCGGCACGAACAGCGGTAGTTCTTCATTAGCCTCTACTTCCGAAGGTTCTTCAAGGATTTCGAGAATCCGGTCCGACGCACCAATGGTTTTCTGCACCTGCGCGTACATATCGCCAATGCCCGCCACCGAGCCGCCAATGAAAGCGGTATAGAAGATAAACGTCAGCAAGTCGGCAAACGGAATCTCGCCCGACTGCACCAGTCGCCCTCCGTACCAGACGATACCCATAATGGCCCCGAACATGGCAAAAATGACGAACGAGACGAACACCCCCCGAAATTTGGCCGTACGCAGAGCCGTAGCCACCATCCGTTGCAGAGCCGTATGATACCGCCCAATTTCGATGCGCTCGTTGGTGAATGCCTTTACGACGTTGATGGACTGTAAGGTTTCTTCGACAATGACACTGGCAGCGGCCAGTTGATCCTGCGCCTGCTTGGACAGTTTACGAATGAACCGCCCGAAAATTATGGCCGATATAATAATGATTGGAAACGTGGCCAGCATAAACAGCGTCAGCTTCCAGGAGACCCACAGAATGAATATCGTACCTCCAAGCAACGTAGCCACCTGCCGAAACAACTCGGCCAGCGTGGTAGACAGTACGTCCTGCAACTGCGTTACATCGGACGAGAGCCGGCTGGTGAGCTCTCCCACACGCCGTTTCTCGAAAAACGGAATCGAAAGTGTAATGATTTTGCTATACACCGCCTGCCGCACATCGGCCATTGACCGCTCGCTGACCTGCGCGAAAAAGTAGATTCTGCAAAACGAGAAGACAGCCTGCAGAATCAGGATGCCCCCAAAAATCAGAATGACCTGATTGAGCGTGAACGCCGATTTTCCCTGAATGACGCTCGTGACCTGCCCAATCAGAGCCGGAAAGCTCAGCGTGGTTAACGTCGATAGAATCAGGAAAATGAACCCGATAATAAATTGCGTCCGGTACGGCCGTACAAACCGAAACACACGCAGTGCCTTGGAAAGGCCCTCGCGGTTTAGTTTTTTCTTATCCTCTTCATTGGCTGCCTCGCCAAAGTTTTGTCCCCGCTTTGCCATTGTTAGTCTGTCTGTCCTTTATAGCCCGACTGTTCAAAAATCTGCCGGGCGTTGGCATCGCGCATCAGATCGGCGATACCCGTATTTTTTTTATCGTAATAACTACTTACAATCCGCCAGCCAACCCAACGGGCAATAGCCCCCGGTGCCGCCGGTCCAATCTCGGCAGTAAAAGGCCGTTCATTCAGGTACCGTTGTTTGGTGATCGGGTCGCTTTTATACAATAACTGATTATCAATAAAATGCGCCCAAACAATGTCCTGCGCATTAAACGTTTCGGTCAGCTGCCTGTCTGTATAGCCGATTACCAGACTATCGGCCACGGTGGGCAGCATGGCTTTGGTAAACACGTACCCCTTGCCATAATACACCATATCGGCCAGCAGGGTTTGGTCGGCCCGGTTCGTGGCATTGTATTTGTCAGATATGGCAAATACAATGGCCGGAACGATATGATCTTTCTGGTAGCGTCGCAGAATGTACCCCGGATACTCCGGCCCGGTTGGTCGGTACTTGGCGGTAGGTCCGGCGAAATAGTCAAGTCCAATTACAATCAGACTATCCGTCACGAGGAGGTCCGGCCCCAGAAAGCCCGTTACAGCGGTAGCGACTTTAGGGATCTTGAAATCCGGGAAGTCTTTCTTGATGTTGGTAAAGGCTTCGGCGAGTTGGGTGCGGAGGTCGGTCATATCGCCAAATTCGTCCTGAACCTGCCGGTTAAGTTCGTTGAGGGCAGGGTTACCAACCCGGTTCGTCAGTTCTCGAACGAGAGCCGTATCAGTTCCGGCGTCGTTCGCGTTAAAGTACAATTGGGCGATGGCTGGATTCCGGTCTAAAAATGCCCGGACACTGCCGGACGATGGATTGGCAAACAGTTGCTGATCGAGCCGGACAATCGTAACGTCTCCGTCTTTAGCACACGAAGCGAAGAGAGTTAACAAAAGCAGGCCAACAAAGGCCACCCGAAATTGCATCAACGTCATTAGTTACCTTTCTTGAAAACAGGCAAAATTATGAAAAAAGTTGCAGGGATTAGCCTGATGTTGACCCTCCTGCTCAGCACGGCCTTTGCGCAGTCGGCGTCGCGCCAGTCAATTAACCGTCCACGCGACAGCTTCTCGCCCGAATCTGATAAACGATTCCGCAAAATCCTCGGCGATAAGTATCAGGGTCAGGTTGCGAATGAAGCGCAGTACGATGAAGAACGAAAAAAACGTCGTCGTCGTCAGCAGTCAGCCAATTATGACGGTAGCGGCCCTGACTACGCCCGGCCAACCAACCTAATCGAGATGGGTATCCGGTTCGCGCCTTCGCTCAACCTCAACACTGCGCAGGGATCGGGAGCCTACACCGGTTTTCTGCCCAACGGCTCCGGTATCCGTATGAGCGTTGGCCCTACTATCGACTATTTCTTTTTCAAAGACCGCTACGCACTCAGTAGCGGGCTGTTTTATACTATCAAGCGGTCGGGATTCCAGATGCCCGGTAACTTCGGCGAATCGCGGGTTGGTCCCGGCGCACCGTACAAAGAATCGACGTACAATCTGCAATACCTACAGGTGCCGGTGTCGGTAAAGCTGTTTGCCAACAACATAGCGCCGAGTATGCGGGTGTACGTACAAACGGGTGGGTTACTGAGCCTGAAACTCGCCGAACACGCACTTGAACCTGAACGTAACGGCCTGTATTTAGCAGATAGCGGGGGTGACCGGCGGCAGTACGGCTTTGGCGACATTGAGCTACTACTCGGTGCGGGTATTCAGTACCGAATCAACCCGGTTAACGCTGTAAACATTGGGTTAAGTTACCAGCGTGGCCTGCTCGACGTAGCGCGGGGCGGGCAACTGCTCTCCAAAAGCCGGGCAGTGAGTTTAGATTTGGGGTTCAAGTTTTAGATTGTTTTTTTAACACAAAGGGACGGAGGATTCACAGAGGATAAGGCGATGAAACCGCAATGGTAAACCCCTCTGTTTTCTCCGTGATTACTCCGTTTCGCTGTGTTAAAAACTCACAACCTCATCTCAATTCCCTGTTCCTTCAGATAGCCCTTCAAGGCCGGAATCTCGATCTCTTTGAAATGAAAAATACTGGCGGCCAAACCGGCGTCGGCTTTGCCAATGGTGAAGACATCAACAAAGTGTTCCATTGAACCGGCTCCACCCGACGCAATGACGGGAATATTAGCCCCCCCCGAAATCTGGACGGTCAATTCCAGTGCGAAGCCCGCTTTGGTTCCGTCGGCATCCATCGAGGTCAGGAGAATTTCGCCCGCGCCCCGCTCCTCTACTTCCTTCGCCCACGCAATCGTGCGGAGTTCAGTTGGTGTCCGTCCGCCGTGCGTGTGAACGATATGTTCGCCATTCATATACCTCGTATCAATGGCCACTACAATGCACTGACTACCAAACTCCAGTGCCAGTTCATTCACCAAAGCCGGGTTGCGCACCGCCGACGAGTTAATGGAGATTTTATCAGCACCGGCGTTGAGCAGGGCCGATACGTCGGCAACAGACGAGATACCACCTCCAACGGTAAACGGGATATTGATGGTATGCGCTACCTTCCGAACCAGGTCGAGCAGGGTTTTACGGCCATCAACGGTAGCGGTAATATCCAGAAAAACCAGTTCGTCGGCACCCTGTTCGGCGTAGATAGCGGCCAGGGCAACGGGATCACCTGCGTCGCGCAGATTTACGAAGTTGGTACCTTTTACGGTCCGTCCGTCTTTGATGTCAAGGCAGGGAATGATTCGTTTCGTAAGCATAGTATCAGGAAGAAAACTTCATCAGTTCGGCCAGCGTAACCCGGCCTTCATAAATCGCTTTGCCGACGATGACGCCGTATAGGTTCATGTCGGCAAGGGTTTCGATGTCCTGCATATTGCTGACGCCCCCGCTGGCGATAATGTTCAGGTTGGGAGCGCGGTCCTGCAAATTTCGGTACAGTTCGAACGATGGTCCCTGCAACAAACCGTCTTTAGCTACATCGG
>JACMPG010000248.1 GCA_014377625.1 Spirosoma sp. | reverse complement strand
TAAATCGTTGAGCGTGCGCTTGAACGCGCCGTTGCCGCCGGGGGCATCGTAGGGAAACATACTGCCGCTGGCTTCGAGGTATAACTTAAGTTGCAACGGTTTGGCCACCGTCTCCGTACCCACCAGGGACACCGTTGGGGCTGCACCGTCTTTGGCTAATTCCTTATATGTCTTACTACGTTTGATATACGCTAACAATGCTGCATCATCGATTAAACCATTAGTAGTGTAAAGTTTAGCCGCCTTATCGTCTTTCAAAAGATGATTTTTTTCTTTCTTAACGAAAGCCTTAATCTGACTGGCCTCGGTGGCGTCAACGGCGTTATCGGTAGTGAGGGCTTCGCTTATTTGTGTATCCAACTGGTCAGCTGGCCCGGAACAGTTAATAAGCAATCCGGCGAGAAAGAAAAGGAAAACAACGGGGCGCGGGGTGGTGCGGGACATGAACGGCTTTTTAGGGACAACGAAACTACGCCCCCGTTGTGGTATATCGACCCGTAAAAATGATGAACGGCCTAATCCAGTCGTTCTGCTTCTACCGCCGTCATGCGTGCGGTGTACACGCCTGTTTGGGGTGTGCTGTACACGTCGGTAGGGTTGAGCTGGAAGCGTTCGTCAACGGCGTTTTCATTCATGATGGTCCGGTCGTAGGGGTGAAATTTGCCTTTGGGAAGTCAGCAAGCCAGCAGTCTGGTGTAGATAACGGCCCAACCCGCTGCTTTCCGGGCCACAAGGGGTAGCGGCCCCACTGCCGGGTGGCAATTCCGCCGAAGCCCGCTACGAACGGCAGCATGTACCAGTAGGCGCGGACGTTTCACTGACTTACGGCTGGTAATCCGGTCTGGTCATGTTCCCACGCAGCCGCGCTACACGTATGCCCGACATCCGTTTGTGACTCAGCACATAATTGCTCAGCGGGAGTGGAGATATAACCACGCGGCCCCGCTCCGACGATGCGTGCAGCAGGTGAAGCCGACCGTTGGGCTGACGTATGGCTAAACCCACGTGCCGCATGTCCAGGCCGGGCCGGGCGGCCATTAGCATCACAATGTCACCTTCCTGAATACGGCCCTCGGCCTGCCGTATGTATTTGGTGGGTATGAACGAAAAGGACTGCTGATTAAGCGACGTTTCGGTCAGTAGCATCTGCCTATACACGGCAGGGTCGCTCATGGCGGGGTATTTATGGGTGGCACTGGTCATGTATGACACTGGTTTCGCTACTGACATACTGCCCGGTAACTGCGCCGTTACGTCGGTAAGCAGGCCCATTTTTTCGTTGTTCCGCAGCCAGTCCGAGAAATAATGCAGCCGACTGGCGTACCCATCGATGTGCCCGTTCCGGTACCGAAGCTGCGTCAGGTATTTTTTGAATGACTGCTCTACCTGCGTCGGCGTGTCAGCTGGTTTGGTGTCGGTGCGGGCCAGCGTTATGGCCAGAACGGTTTCGAGGTAGGTTGTGCAGTCGAAGGCGTTCATGTTCACCACCAGCTGCTCGTCGGCGTAGTGGTCCAGCGTGTGCGATACGTAGGGTTTGCCGAGTAGCTTTTTGCCAATCTGTACGGCATTTTCGGCGGGCGTTTTGCCCGTGGCTACCGACAGCTGAGCCAACTGAGTGGCCAGTGGGTCGTTCTGCCCCAGTGCCACCGATACGATGAATAAGAGAAAAGCGGTAAAGCGTTTTGTCATGGTCATCAGCAGGAGAGAGTGGTTTGCGTTTAGACGCAATTTTCACCGAAAGTATTAGTCAGAACCATTTTGAACCAGGATTTCAATGAGATTCAAAAGATTTACAGGACCATTCGGCGTCAGCAAATCCCGTAAATCTATCAAATCCCGCCCGTCCTACCTCAACTTTTCACCTCAAATACCCGAACCGAGCGGGGCGGCAACGTAATGGGAACACCCTTACGACCAACGGCTTCGACCTGAGTGTCGCTCAGAAACAGGTCGGTGAAGCGATACGTTTTGGCCGAGTCCAGCCCCATCGTCTCAAACGCGTGGCGGGGAATCTGAACGAGAGTTTCGGCGGTAAAATCGGACGAGAAGTTGCAGACAATCAGCAGCCGCTGCCGGTCGGTGTAGCGCAGGTAGCTGTATAGCGTGTCGGCATCGTAGTGGTTGCTCTGCCCTTTGTCGTTGGCCCATTGCAGATCATAGAAAAAGCCGTTCTGAATAGCGTCAGACTCATTAACGAGGTGGTTAAGCTGCTGGTAAAACGCCCGGAGCTGCCGCTGATCGTTGGTCAGGTTCCCGCCGTCGTAGCGGGGTTTGCCGCCCTGCGCATTGATGTAGCCCTGCCAGTCGGGTAGCCCCCAGTAATCAAAAATAGTGGTGCGGCCATCGTCGCCACTGAAACCCTGCGCTCCATCGGCCCTGACGCCCACTTCCTGCCCGAAATACACCATATACGGTCCCGTATGCAACGTAGCAGACACGGTCATGGCCGGAATGGCTGCCCACGGGTCGTTGGCAAAGAATGGCGAGGCAATCCGCTGCTCGTCGTGATTTTCCAGAAACCGGAGCATATGCTGGGCGTAATTGCCGGACTGCTGTTGCCAGATACGGGTAATTTCAGAGCAGGAGCCGTGTCCTTCCATCAGCCTGCGGAGTACCTCGTACAGCCCCACTTTATCGTAGAGATAATCGAAACCACCATCGAAAATAAACGTCTGGTAGCGGTCGGGTTCGTAGATTTCGGCAATGAAAATCACCTGCGGAAAGTGCTGCTTCACCCGCCCGATGGCCCACCGCCAGAACTCGACCGGCACCAGTTGCGCCATATCGCACCGGAACCCGTCAACGCCTTTTCCGGCCCAGAACAACAGAATATCGAGCATCTGCTGCCAGGTATCGGGGGTGGGGTCGTAGTGCGTAGTGCCGTTGAAGAGATTGTAGCCATAGTTCAGTTTTACCGTTTCGTACCAGTCGTCTTTGCTGGGCTGGTTGGTAATGGACCCCGAACCAGTCACTTTGGCCGGGAATTCGTGCAGCGTCGAGTTGGGTTCGGGAGCGATAAATACCTGATTAGGCAGGTAATAAAAATTGTTGTTGGGCGCGAATTCCACACGGGTATCGTCCCGTTCGCCCAGATCAGCTACGCCGTCTGGTCTGGCGTCGGATGCGTACTGCCGGGCCACGTGGTTAGGAATGAAGTCGATAATGACCTTTAGCTGATTGATGTGGGTTCGCTCAATCAGGGCATCAAACTCGGCCATGCGATCGGGCACGATAACGGCAAGGTCGGGGGCCACATCGTAGTAATCTTTCACGGCGTAGGGCGACCCGGCGCGGCCTTTTACGATGGATGGGTCGTCGGGGTGGATGCCGAATTTACTGTAATCGGTCTGGGTAGCGTGTTCAAGAATGCCGGTAAACCACACGTGCGACGCGCCAAACTGCCGGATGCTGGCGAGGGCTGCGTCGTTAATGTCGTGGAAAGTGCCGCAGCCGTTTTCCTGGCGCGTGCCATTGATGGTATTGGTGGTATTCTGATTACCAAACAGGCGCGTAAAAATCTGATAGATGATGAGTTTGTCCATCATCGGGACAGCGTAGGTGGTATTCATGCGGGAACGTTACGGAAGAAGAAAGCCAACAACGGGCAAAGCTATGGCCTTTTTTGAGGAAAATTAAGGGTATTTTTGTCTTTTAGCCATCACTTAACCTGTCTAACCAGCCCTATATATCTATGCTCAGGTTTCTGCTCACGCTCTTTTGTCTGTTCACCCTCGCCGGGTCGCTACCGGCTCAGACTCCCCAAACACCACGTATTAATCCGACGCATTGGTGGGTAGGTATGAAAAACCCGAACCTGCAACTGATGGTGTACGGCCCCAGTGCCGGTACGCTGCTGTACAGTATAGATCACCCCGGCGTGAAACTGGTACGTACCGTAACCGTTGAAAACGCCAACTACGCTTTTCTGGATTTAACCATTGCGCCCACGGCCAAACCCGGTATGCTACGTATCGTGGGTAAGCGCGGTGCCGAACGCGTTACGTACGATTTTCCGCTCAAAGCCCGCGACAATGCACCCAAAGGGCAGGGTGTTACCGATGCCGATTTTATTTATCTGGCCATGCCCGACCGCTTCGCCAACGGCGACCCGGCCAATGATAAATTTACCGACCTGGCCGATTCCAACGCCGACCGGGCCAACCCATTTTACCGGCACGGGGGGGATTTGGCCGGGGCCGCGCAGCATCTCGATTACCTCAAAGACCTCGGCGTTACGGCCATCTGGTTTACGCCCGTGCTGGAAAATAACCAGCCCCTTACCAACGAAGGTGGGGTAATGCGGTCGGCCTATCACGGCTACGGCTTCACCGATCAGTACCAGATTGACCGGCGATTCGGCGGTAACGACGCCTACAAAGATTTCGTGAAAAAGGCCCACGCCAACGGCCTGAAAGTGGTGCAGGACGCCGTGTATAACCACGTGGGTATTAATCACTGGTTTCTGAAAGATATACCTATGAAAAGCTGGCTGCACCAGTGGCCCACTTACACCAATACGTCCTATAAATACCAGCCCATTACCGATCCGCACGGTGCCGAAAGTGACCGGCGTGTGACGCTCGATGGCTGGTTCGTGCCCTTCCTGCCCGACCTCAACCAGAGTAATCCACTGGTGGCCAATTACCTGATTCAGCACGCCATCTGGACCGTAGAGGAATTTGGCGTGGATGCCTGGCGGGTCGATACGTATATGTATAACGACATGCCGTTTATGAACCGCTGCAACGCGGCTTTGCTGGAGCAATACCCCAACATCCATATTTTCGGCGAATCGTGGGTTAACAACGTGGTTGACCAGGCGTATTACACCCGCAACAAAATTGATTTCCCGTTCAAGTCAAACCAGCCGGGCGGGCTTGATTTTGTCCTGTATTCGGCCATGCTCGATGGGTTGAAGCAGAAATTTAGCTGGGACGATGGCGTGAACAAACCCTATCAGGCGCTGGCGCAGGATGCTGTGTACGTGGACCCCAATAAACTTGTTACGTTTCTGGACAACCACGATACCGACCGGTTTCTGTCGGTCATTGGCGACGATTTTGACAAGTACAAGATGGGTATGACCTGGCTGCTGACCACGCGCGGCATTCCGAGTATGTACTACGGCACCGAGATTCTGATGAAGAATTTCAAAAATCCGTCTGATGCCGAGGTTCGGCGCGACTTTCCGGGCGGTTTCCCCGGCGATGCTACTAATAAATTCACCGCTGCCGGGCGTACCGACAAAGAAAACGAAGCCTTCGACTACGTCAGGAAACTGGCCAGGTACCGCAAAGCCACCCCCGCCCTTCATTCGGGTAAACTAACCCAATACCTGCCGCAGAACGGCGTGTACGTCTATTTTCGGTACGATAAAAATAAAGCCGTGATGATAGCCACCAACAGCAACGACGCTGAAACCCCGCTCGAAACCGCCCGCTTCGCCGAGCGCATGGCTGGGTTTACTACTGCCCGTAACATACTGACCGACGCGAAAATTACCGACCTGAAAACGCTGAAACTACCCGCCAAAACGGCAGTGGTACTGGAGTTAGGACGATAAAAACATCGGCTGTATGGGTCAGGCTTCTCTGCTGGAAAGCCTGACTCATACAGCCGATGTTACAAGGTTTAGTATAGCGTTTCCGGGCTTGGCGAAGGTGGCGATTTTCACCACAAATGTTGATGCGGAGCTCTGAACCGCCATTTTTTCCAAACCCGTGTTATGGGTAGGTTTAAGTTAGCGAGATAATTAAAAACATTTTACTCTTTTTTGTCTTTAAAATCCCAGCCGTCAGTTATGGCGTAACTAAACGCAACTCCAAATAATAAAGTGATAAGTCCAGCGAAGTATGGTAGAAAATCAGTCATTTTTATTTTTGTCTAATAGTTTCAAATAAATACCAAAACTTAAAATACTGGGAACCCAAAGTCCAATGAAAATAGCTTGGTTAGCATTTCCGTTAAAAAACAATATCTCGGAATATATCAAAGAAAGAAATGCCGAAATGAAGAGTAATTTGTCTGCAAGAGTGAATTTTTTAAACATAACTATTAATAATTTTGTGTCCTACTTGTAAGGCTTTTCGGAATACGCCCCGTTTTTTTTAGTGGGTTCTGGCATCCACTTTTATTTTTCGCCTTTTATCAGGTGTTAACAAACGTTATTTAATGCAAAATTACAATTTATTTTTCATTAGCAACTGTTTTGCCATTTTTGAAACTTGCCCATAACGTTTTGCAGCTATAAGAAGTTGGCGATTTCGAAGCACAAAACTGTCTGCCACCACTGAACTTGATACGAAGCACAAAGTTTTATTTAACCACTGAACCGCCAATTTCTTGTAGGTGCTGTTATGCGGTATTTTTCTTTATGCTCCATCATACTTTTCTTTGTAGCTGATTGGGGTAATAGTCCATATTAGTTGAAAAACAAAAGCGCCAATCAGTGTCCAAAGAATATCATTCCAGTCAAAATGTCCTCTTGTTGTTATTGGTTGTAAAAACTCCCAGGATAGAAGTCCTGTTAATGAAATTATGTTTGCTATAATGTGTTTTTTTTCATTTAACCATTTATTGTTCTGTTTCATTTGGGGAATTAGAACAACAAACAAAGCAGGAATACCAATACTTGGAAAAAAATTAGGAGCAATTCCCAACAAATATATTATTGTCAAGTTTCCGCCTGTGTAATTTGGTCTAATGTTGTCTTGCACCTGTTGATATGCAATAAAGCAAAGGGCAAATATGGCAAACCAATAATATAAACTCTTTGATGCCTTCATTATTTTCTTTTTGATATCTTGTTAATTTTATAAATATTTGTGTTACACGGTTGCCACTAACGGTTTCGGGCTTGGCGAAGGTGGCGATTTTCACCACAAATGTTGATGCGGAGAACCAAACTTTGATTAACCACAAATGTGTCTGCGGAGCACTGAACCGCCACTTTTGCCAAACCCATGTTAGCTGTGGTTTTTAATAAATTCCCCTTGCTTTTAATATTGTCTGTTGTTTAAGTTTAAATAGGTCGTCAACATAATTACCATAAATGACTATTGCCTTTCCATTTTTTATGTCATAATACGGTTTAGGAAACCAAGTCTTAATGTCGTCTGAAGAATACTTGTCAACAGGAAAGGAAATTTCTTCCTTGAACGCAATTCTCTCAGGTTTAACAGTAATCTTGTCCTTGAATGGATGGTTATAGTCTCCGCTTGAATAAGGACTTGCCCATTTATTGTCAGTCGTTAAATACAAGTCAAAATATTGATATTTCTCATGATATAGTTTGCCATTGTAATATGAAACAAAAAGTAGAACTGTCTGGTATTTAGAAAATGCCGGTTCTCCATAATGGTCAAAAACAAAAAACTCTATGGTGTCTTGTTTGTATGAACCATTGATTAACTGTAATATTTTATACTTTGCAATATACCTGCTGTCCATACTTACAGAAACGTGTCTAACGTAACTTGTGTCATTGCCTTCGATTATTGTGTCCACTGGAGACTCTTTCTTTTCTTCTGGTGAATATTTAACTTCAATTTTTTCTCCAATAAAAACCAGCAAACTGTCTTTTGGAGTCTGTCCAAATACCGAAGTCAGCGAAATTAATAATGTCAATATTGTTATTGTTGTCGTCTTCATAAAATCACAGCTAACATCTGTATTGACGAAAGTCCCAGCCTGATTATCCCAAAGTTTCGTCAATATCCGCTATGTCGGTAGGCCGGTGTGCGGCTAAGGTATGTTGATGAATAGGCTGGTTGTTCCAACGTAGTTCGGCAAGTAAGGCACTTTCTGCCACTTCGACAAGTGGTTCGTCTGACGGTTTTTGGACAATTGACACGCCGACCTGACCGGCGGTCAGCTCACCGACCTGAAAGCACTGAAACTACCCGTCAAAACAGCACTGGTGCTGGAGCTAAGTCGGTAGTGTTGTAGCCCGGTCTGCCGTACCTTTGTAATCTGTACCTGCTTAGAATTCACTGATATGACCTCCGTTGCCCCCGTTTATTTAGACAATGCCGCCACCACCCGGCTCGACCCCGCCGTGCTGGATGCTATGCTGCCGCTGATGACCGAGCAGTTCGGTAACCCATCATCCATTCACAGCCACGGGCGGCAGGTGCGGTCCATTATTGAAAAGTCCCGCAAAACGGTGGCGCAGTTACTCAACACGTCGCCCGCCGAGATTTTCTTTACCTCCGGCGGTACCGAAGCCGACAACACGGCTATTCAGTGTACCATTGACGGCTATGGCCTGACCCACGCCATCAGCTCGCCCCTCGAACACCACGCCGTGCTGCACACGCTGGAGCATCTGGCCGCGCAGAAGAAAATCCGGCTCAGTATGGTCAACGTCGATGCGCGGGGGCATATCGACATGGCGCATCTGGAGCAGTTACTGGGTACGTTTCCGCGTTCGTTTGTCTCGCTCATGCACGGCAATAACGAGATTGGTAATCTGATTGACCTGGCGCGGGTAGGGGAGTTGTGCCGGGCGCACGACGCCATTTTTCACTCCGATACGGTGCAGACAATGGGCCACTTCCGGCACGATTTGCAAACCCTGCCTGTCGATTTTATCGTTGGTGCGGGTCACAAATTTCACGGACCAAAGGGCGTCGGGTTTCTGTACGTCAACGCCGGGCGGGTCAATATTCAGCCGTTCATCTACGGCGGTTCGCAGGAGCGCAACCGGCGGGGTGGCACCGAAAACGTCTATGGTATCGTGGGCCTGGCCAAAGCCCTGGAAATTGCCTACCGCGACATGGACGACCACCGGGCACACATTACCGCCCTGAAAAAGCGGATGATTGACCAGCTCACCCAACGGCTGCCGGAGGTGCGCTTCAACGGCGACTCGGCCAATTTCAATGAGAGTTTATATACCGTGCTGAACGTAAGCCTGCCCGCGTCAGATCTGAACGACATGCTGCTGTTCAATCTGGACATTGCCAAAATATCGGCATCGGGCGGGTCGGCCTGTTCCAGCGGGTCGAGTGTGGG
>JACMPG010000027.1 GCA_014377625.1 Spirosoma sp. | reverse complement strand
CGGGTGTTCACCTCTTCCATTCCGAACAGAGCCGTTAAGCCCCGTACTGCCGATGGTACTGCCGTCACAGGTGGGAGAGTAGGAAGGTGCCACCTGCTGTTATTTGAAAGCGAAAGCCGTTGTCATACCGACAACGGCTTTTTGCATTTTGTAAGTTTTACAAGTTTCTACCCTGTTTATTTGAATGTCAGTCGATGTAATGCTTAACTTGCTGAACTCATTACCCTTAGTAAGCAATGGCTATTTACAAATTAACAGTTAACGGTCGCCAGCTTAAAGCTGATGTGGACGCCGATACCCCACTTCTGTGGGTACTGCGTGACTCTCTTGGACTCGTTGGTACAAAATACGGTTGTGGTATCGCACAGTGCGGTGCCTGTACCGTTCATCTTGACGGCGAAGCTACCCGTTCTTGCGTTTTGCCGGTGTCAGCCATCGGCAATGCAAAAATCACTACGGTCGAAGGGCTGTCGGCTACGGGTGATCATCCAGTCCAACGTGCCTGGGATGAGATTGACGTGCCACAGTGTGGATACTGCCAGGCTGGGCAGATGATGACGGCGGCTGCTTTTCTGAAACATACGCCCAAGCCAACTACTGACGAAATTGATGCGGCTATGAGTGGCAACATTTGTCGTTGCGGTACGTACCACCGCATCCGCGATGCTGTAAAAAAGGCATCTGACCTAACTTCATCAACTCCTAAACGTAACTGAGCATGGCCACTATTTCGAATGAAAGCAGACGCAGTTTCCTGAAGATAGCAGCTACGGCCGGGGGAGGGTTAGTGTTAGGGTTCAACTGGGCCGATTCTGAAGCTGCTACATCAATTGCGGTTGCAGACGGCGCTTCGGCAACTGCAACCGCAATTGATTTTAATAGCTTTCTGTCAATTAGTCCAACGGGTGTTATCACAATCTTGTCGCCAAACCCTGAAGTGGGGCAGGGTATTAAAACTGCGTTTCCGATTATCGTAGCTGAAGAACTCGACGCTGACTGGACGAAGGTTGTAGTTGAGCAGGCTCCGTTGGACACGAAAAAATTTCAACGGCAGGTAGCGGGTGGCAGTGGTTCGATTCCACACTCATGGAAACGGTTGCGTGAAGCAGGCGCTACGGCCCGGCAGATGCTCGTAGAAGCAGCAGCCAAACGCTGGTCAGTACCCGTATCCGAGTGTAAGACAGAAGTAGGTATAGTTATCCACCAACCCACCAAGCGGAAACTTAGCTACGGCGATCTGGCTACCGAAGCTGGTAAGTTACCCGTTCCTAATGATGTAAAGTTGAAAGATGAGAAAGACTTTACGCTCATCGGTAGCACGGTAAAAAACGTTGACAATCCAAAAATCCTGACTGGTAAACCGCTGTTCGGGATAGACTTCTACCGAGATGGGATGCTGTTTGCCATGTTGCAGCGTCCTGCTTTTGGATACAAACTAAAATCGTTCAATGAAGCGGCTATTAAGTCGATGCCTGGTATTGTCGACGTATTTTCGTTCGATAATAACGTAGCTGTGGTCGGGAAATCGACCTGGCAGGTGCGCAAAGCGAAAAGCGCGCTGAAAATTGACTGGGAGAAAACCGATGCTGTAGAAAGTTCGTCTGACCATGACCGTATTTTCCGAGAGTTGCTGGATAGTAAAGACGCTACTGTTCGACGGAAAGATGGCGATGTAGCGGCTGCGTTCGCATCGGCAGCCAAGGTTATTAAAGCTGAATACCAGTGTCCATTTTTGCCGCATAACGCGCTGGAGCCGATGAACTTCTTCGCTCACGTACAGTCTGGCCCTGCCGGGGTTGAACGTGCCGAACTTGTTGGCCCGACCCAGACGCCGGAGCGTGCCCGTAACGAGACGGCCAAACTACTTGGGATATCGCCCGATAAAGTTAGTGTTGATATGACGCGTATGGGGGGTGGTTTTGGTCGGCGGTTGCAGGCTGATTATGTGGTAGAGGCCGTGCAGGTATCTAAACACGTAAACGCGCCGGTTAAGCTGATCTGGACCCGCGAAGATGATATGGGCGGAGGTAGTTACAGACCCGCCGTTCGGTACCGGTTTGAGGCCGCGCTGGATGCCGATGGCAATATGACTGGCTATAAACTACGGGGTGTTGGTATCAAATCGGGTAATTCGACACGTGAAGATAACTTTCCGGCTGGTGCCGTTGATAATCTGCTAATAGATACGGTCGACTACGCTAAATCGCCGGTTACGACGGGACCCTGGCGAGCCCCCATCACCAATTTTCTGGCTTTTGCTGAACAGGCATTTTTTGACGAGGTGGCGCAGGCCGCTGGGAAAGACCCCGTTCAGTTTCGGCTGGCGTTGCTCGATAAAGCCAAACAGAAACCCGTTGGGGCCATCAAATACGACATCGGCCGAATGAAAGCTGTCATTGATCTGGCCGTGAAGCAGTCGGGTTGGGGTGAGAAGAAAGGAACGGACGGTAAGCCGGTGGCGCAGGGATTCAGCGTGTATTTCTCTCATTCATCTTACGTAGCCCAAGTGGGCGAGGTGGTTATGCAGAAGAATAAGCCCATGTTGAAGAAAATTTATGCAGCTGTGGATTGTGGTATAGTCATCAATCAAAGCGGGGCTCAGCAGCAGGTTAGAGGAGCCGTGGTCGACGGAATCGGCCACGCTATGTTCGGAAACCTGACGTTTAAGGAAGGTGTACCAGAACAGGCTAATTTCGACAAATTCAGACTCATTCGATTGAATGATATCCCCGAGGTTGAGGTGCAGTTCGTTAATAATGGCATGTCGCCGACGGGCCTGGGCGAACCCGCGCTACCTCCGGCAGGTGCCGCCGTGGCCAACGCCATTTTTAAAGCAACCGGTAAGCGTGTGCGCAATCAGCCCTTTGTGGAGGAAGAGGTATTCAAAAGCGTTTCATAACGGAATGAGTACGGCAAAAATCAGCACGTTTTTTTGCCGTACTACAGCTCAAGACCAGGCTGTTTGGGCGCAGGGCAGTACTTGCTGTTAAGCGCATTTTTTTGTATATTTACTGGGTAAAACTCAAGCAACAATCTTCTAATGAGTTCTGGCTAACTGGCTTATGGTCAGAAATTTAGTATCCTTAACTGTATGAAACGAGTACGCTCTAATCCCGGACAGCTTCAGATTGATTTTCTGGCTAATTTTCGGCAAATGCTGGTTAGTCTTGGCAGTCCCGAAAACCTGCCTGTCAATGAAATTCTGTTTCTGCGCATGACGGACCAGTGGGAGGCTAACCACGTTCTGCCCACCGATTTACTGTTCACTAAAAGCCCTATCGAAGCCATCGTGTTTCGGATGAAGAAACTCGACGCTGACACGAATCGTCTTCAGTTTCCGGCTGAGCTGATTGGTGGTGAAATTCGGGGTGAGCAGGGACTGACGGGTTTTGCGGCTACGTTCCGTGAACAGGGCTGGGTTATTCTGCCCGCCGAACTGTCAGCCATGTACAGGAATCTGTTTCTGAATATACTCACGGCAGCAGTCGGGCTGGCGCACTTGAACCTGTCGAAAATCGAATTGCTTATGGAAGCTGAACGCACGGCATTATCGGCAATGCTGTCTGAAGAAGAGGTTCGTAAATTCTTTGGTTTGCGCCTGTCGAAGTTTCCAGAATCGTTCCGTAACGAGGTAGCTAACTATTTCAATCTGCCATTCGAATACGTCCTGAAACGCGCTAATCACCTCGGCATGGTGTCAGAGCAGGTCATTGACGAAGCCCGCCATACGCAACAACCGACACGGAATATGTTGCGCCGGGCTGCGTAGTCAGGCTGCTTAATTGATGTAAGTAAGCCAAGATAGCCTAATACTGACAAACTTTGCTTTATTTAGCCGGTCGGATACACATGTACCTGACCGGCTTTTTTTATGAAATTGACAGGTAAAATTCTTTTGGGATTACTGTTGCTGATAGGAGTAGTAGCTATCGGTATGCGGATAAACGCCAAACGTCAGCACGATCACGAACAGGCCTACCATGCCGGGCTTAAAAAGACACTGGCTGTGTCGAGCAGTTCATTTCCGCCGGAGGGAGACATGCCCATTAACTGTACCTGCAAAGGGAAAGAAGCTTCGCCCGCGCTAAGTTGGGAGGGAAGCACGACGGACGCCGAAGCATACGCCGTGCTAATGACCGACCCCGACGTACCATCGCCCGATTTTCCGCTTTACAATCTGTCACATTGGGTGCTGTATAACCTGCCCGCTTCGGTCGGGAGTTTACCCGAAGGCGTAACGACTGAGCAACTACGAATGCTGGGTGGAAAAGCTGGCAAGAACGGTACAGGTAGTCTGGCATACATCGGCCCCTGCCCGCCCATCGGGCGCCACGCCTATATATTCCGGGTGTACGCCCTTGACCAGCCGATTGCACTGGACGACGCACCTGACAAGCAAACCGTAATGGATGCTATGCAGGGCCATATTCTGGAGTACGGCGAGATAATTGGCTATTTTCAATAATCGCTCACTCGACTTTCCTAACCTCAATCTGGTTAAGCCACTTCACATGCCTCGCTCCGGTAACGGTGTCATTGACAGTGAGTAGCACGAACGCGCCATCGTCGACAATAGGCTTACCGTTTTCCTCGAATAGAATAAACGTTTGCTGCCCGGTTGGGTTGTTGAGCAGCTCATTGTAGGCAAATACGGCTGTATAGCCGTCCGTAGCACGGGCTATCACATAATATTTTCCCTTTTCTTTCGGATTAGCCATATCAATGCCTACCCGGTCGAGCAAATCGCGCAGTAATACGCCCCGAAACGACGTAATAACGCGTCGAACCTGCCCCGATGAACCAACGATGTTGATTGGCCCCCCTGCTTTTAATGGTAAATGTCCAAGACTATCGATGGTCAGGGAAAGCGGATGTTTGACCAGGCCAGTCATTTTAATTTGTGCCGACTGGTTTTGTGCAAAAAGTGAAGAGTGCGAAACCAGTACAAAAAAGACGCTCAGAAGCGCGGAGCAGCGTGACGACATTGGTTGAGTGTTCAGTATGTTAAACCGCGAATTACGCTTATTTATTGAGTTTGACAGCAGGATGTCAGCTTTTCTTGAGGAGATATAGCGGTTAAACAGGGGGGAGCATATGATTTGGATGTTGAAGTCAAACATACGCTCATTTTATTCCCTATTGAAGAGTACTATCAGCTTTGGCAACCGGGAGGTGATTTGTTACGTTGGGTGCAATGTGGTACGGCGTTGGCAGGACCTGTTTCTGTGGCAGAGTCCATTAGCTAATGGCCTGGTTCCGGCTTACCAGGCCGTAGATGCGCAGCTTACGGACCGGCTTTCCAAACCCGTTCTTGACGTTCAAACCCGGAGCCTCGAACCTGTTCAATACCCGATACACTCAATACCCAGCCGGCCTAACCCCGGTGGGCTGTATTATCTGGCTATAATATATGACGTAATGCGGCCAGTTAATGGGCCTTTACCGGCTGTACGGGTCAATTATGTACATTTGGTCTTAACAGCCGCGTTTATCTTCTTTTCCAACTTGATGAAACAGTACTTTTTTCTTTTTACCATGCTATTCGTGGTAGCTACCGGCTGGGCGCAGACGAACGAGTCGGGCGTTACGTTGGCGGGCCGCGTAACCGATGCGCAGGGGCAACCGCTGACGGGGGTAACCATTCTCGTTCGTGGTACCAACGACGGCACTATTACGCAGGCAGACGGTCGGTTTTCGCTCCTGACCAGCCGGCTTCTGCCCGTAACGGTCACGGCGTCGTTCATTGGCTATCGGCGCGAAAACGTGTTTGTACGGGGTATTAACTTTCGGGCTATTGACATACGAATGGTTGAAGAGGCCATCCTGACCGACGAAGTCGTAGTGGCAGCCAGCCGGGTGCCGGAAGACATTCGCAAAGCCGCTGTAACGGTTGAGAAACTGGGCGTACGGCAACTGGCTAACTCCCCGGCAGCTACACCTTACGATGCGCTGCAGAATCTGAAAGGCGTTGATTTACTGACGCAGAGCCTGACCTTCAAATCAGTAAACGTGCGGGGTTTTGGGGCCAATAATAATAACCGCTTCGTACAGCTTACCGACGGCATGGACAACCGTTCGCCGGGGCTGGGGTTTGGTTTTGGGTCGGTAGCGGGCATTTCAGACCTCGACATCGAGAGTATCGAACTAATTCCGGGCGCGTCGTCGGCGTTGTACGGACCGGACGCGTTGCAGGGGCTGATGCTGACCACGAGCAAAAATCCGTTTACGTACCAGGGCCTGAGTGCGCAGGTGAAGGTGGGTATGAATAATGTTGGTAAGCAGAGTTCTGGCCCAAAAGGGTATGCTGATTACGGTATTCGCTACGCGAAGCAAATCAGCGAACGCCTGGCGTTTAAGGTAAGTTTTCAGCGGTTGACCGGCACTGATTTCATTGCCGATAATTACGACGACCGCTCGACCCGTGCCCGCACCAATTTCTTCGCCACCGACCCGCGCCGGGGCAATGTAGCAACGGGCGTTGGCTACGTATCGAATAACAACCCGAATACCAACTTCGAGTACGATGGCGTGAACATCTACGGCGACGATATCAATAATGGCGGGGCGTTTCGGTATCCGGCAAACTACGCCAACTCACTGTTGCAGAATAAACTCGTGACCCGTACCGGCTATACCGAGCTGGACGTACTGGGTAATAATGGGCGGGTTTTCAATAACCGGGCTAACGTGTCGCTACATTATAAACTGACGGATAAAATTCAGGCATTGGTAGGCTGGTATTACGGGAACGGCAACCTGATCCGCACGGCGGGCTTTCGCGAGTATTTTCCCGACTACCGGCGCAATCAGTTCAAGGCCGAGGTGCGGGGCGATAATTTCTTTGTGCGGGCTTACACGACGCAGCAACGCGCCGAGGGCTGGAACATTGGCCAAACAGCGCGGGCTGTCAACAACGCCTGGAAATCGCTCAATCAGTGGGCTAACGAGTTTGGTCAGGTCTATATCGAAAACAAGTTCGGTATTGATCAGGCCCGTGCCGTGGCTGACCGGAGCCGCTACCTGCCTGGCTCGGCTGATTTCAACCGGGTGCGCGATTCGTTTGCCAATACGTTCAATACCGATACTATTCCGGGTTTCAGGGGTGCGAAAGGGCTTCGATTCCGGGATAATTCGCAGCTGTGGCACTACGAGGGTATGTATAATTTCACCTCGCTGCTGGACGATAAGGTTGAGTTACTAGCCGGGTCAAGTTTGCGCCGGTACGTGCTGGAGTCGGGCGTTACGGCGTTTCCGCGCCGGGCCGACGGTTCAGAATACACCATTAACGAGTTCGGGGCGTATGTACAGGCATCGAAAGAATTGCCTGTACCGTTGGGTGCGAGTGTGCTAACCGTAAAACCAACGCTGGCCCTGCGCTACGACAAGAACCAGTACCTGACGGGTGGATTTACGCCGAGGGCGTCGGCAGTAGTAAGTTATGGTGTGCACAACCTGCGTGGATCGTGGCAGTCGGCGTTTCGGAATCCGGCACCGGGGCAGTTATTTGCCGTACCACCGGCGGGTCTGGCGGGCGAGATTGGCGGGTTGCCGCAGGCCTACAACGGAGCCGGACTGAACACCAATCCGGGCTATCTGGAAACCGAGGTACAGCCCTACGTAGCCAGTTCTGGTACTGCTGTGGCCCCGCAAACGTTTCGTATTGACCCGACTCAGTTCATAACCGAGAAAATAAAAACCTGGGAGATTGGCTACAAAACACTCATTAATAACAGGCTGTATGTCGATGCGTACTATTTCGGCAGTCGCTACACCGATTTCATTGCTGCCCAGAACGTGTATCAGCTGTTAAAGCCAACCGATGGTCCGCTGGCTCTGCTCTCGCCTGCCAACTACCGCTCATTACAGGTGAATTTTAACAACACAAACGAGATTTTTGTACGGGGTGCGGGCATCGGGCTGGAATATGGCCTGGGCCGGGGCTATACCCTGAGCGGAAACTATGCCTGGCAAACCGGCCTCATCACCCTGCGCGATGCCCGGGGTAACGTTCGTGCTGATCAGGCAGGTACACCCATCGAAAAACGGAAAATGAGCAATCCGGAAGTGTCTCAGCTGGGTCGTAATTTCTTTATCTCGCCCGAAAACCGGTATAACATCAGCTTAGCCAATTCCCGCCTGACCGACCGACTCGGTGCCACGCTCACCTACCGCTGGACCGACCAGATGTGGGTAGAGCAGGGGACTACGGGGGGCGACATCTGGCTACCGTCCTGGAGTAGCCTCGATGCGCAGGTATCGTATAAAGTACCCGCGTTCAAATCAGTCGTGAAACTGGGCGGTACAAATATCCTGAACCAGTATTACGCGCAGGGCTACGGCTTGGCCCGGATTGGCGGGCTTTATTACGTCAGCATCACGTTTGATGAATTGATGCGGTAGGAGAAAATTACCCGCTTAAATACACGCAAAAGGAGCCGCTCGCGATGAGTGACCCCTTTTTGCATTATCTATTCTGACAGTCGTTATTACTGACCATTACGCCAGCGCACCGTTATACAGGGCTACACGCTCGCGGAGAATATACCCGCTGACGTCGCTACGCAGGGTGCCTCGGAGGGTAAAGGCCCGCAGGTCAGGAGCAAGGGTCGCGTATTTTTCCAGTGCCCGAAACCAGGCTACGTGGTTTTGGTAGGGAGCGAGTAACCGGCGGGCCTGACTCAGGGCGCGGTGCTGCCGGGGTGACCAGATAGGCCGCTGCTTATAGGCCGCACCGAGACCGTTGAGCAAATCGGGCAGGGCCTGGGGAGGGGCCAAAGGTAGCAGTTCGGCCATCAGGTACAGGCCCAGTTCTACGTTCAGAAGTCGGTTGGCCACCATGCCGGGCAGGGCGTGCCGAAAGCGCAGCCGCGTTGCCAGCGGCTCCTGCCAGCGCAAAAGGCCAGCAAGAACCGGTTTGGCAACGGGAGCGGTGGAAAGAAGCGTGTTCATAGTCGTTGTTGTTTGTTGTCCGCTTACGCGATGTTCGTATCAAAGATGACACCCTAAGAACGTAATCTTTTTACGTTGTGAAAATTATTTTCTCTAACACAGAGAAACGGAGACTTTCACAGAGAAGATAGAAATTATTACGCTTGTCTTTATTTGTACCCTTTGTGTAATTCTCTGTTACTCTGTGTTTGATTCAAGATCATGAGAGCAGTTTGCGCAGGATGCCAATTCGGTTACGGGCGAAGCCGACGGTTTTTTCGGAGAAGCGGCTGTAGTGGGGGCAGAGATCGTAGGCCAATGCGTCGGCGGGGGCGGCTGCGTAGGCGTCGAGCAGTGTTTGCCAGTGCGTTGGGTTCGTGAAGCGGGACAGGATCAGCCGGGCGCGGTGTAAATACTTGTGCTGCTGGGGCGTCAGACTGTGGCGGATGGGCGCGTCGGTAAGGAGCGCAGGCAGGGCCGTGGGGGGCGCATCGGGCCGGAGCCGGTCGAGGAGGTACAGGCCGAGTTCAAGATCGACCAGTTGGCGTGTCGAGAGCGATGGCCTCTTCACGGAAGCGGGGGTACTGTGGGCGTTTGAGCGCGGACGTTGCGTAAGGTTCATAAGAGTCGTAAGTGATTGTCCGACTCAAAGATGAATACCCTAAAACGTAATCTATTTACGTTGTCGAAATTTTTTCGTTGCTTTGGGGAAAAGAGCTATTACGCAGAGATTCGCGGAGAGAAAAAGGGAGATACGCAGAGGTTTTTTTTCTTAACTTCTCTGCGTATCCCCCTTTTTCTCCGTGCATCTCTGCGTAATAACCCTTCAAACAACTCCCAAATGCCTATAACCCGCTCTGCTTTCCAACGTTACCGGCTCATCGACGAGGTCATCAGCCGGTACCCGCGCCGGTATTCCAAGCAACAACTGTTTGAACTATGCCAGGACAAATGCGGTATTCGGTCCATCTCGTCGCTCGAGAAAGATATCCAGCGGATGCGCGAAGACCATGACGCACCCATTGAATATGACAAACGGGCGAATGGTTATTTTTACAGTAATCCGCAGTTTCGGTTGCTGAACCTCATGCTTAGCCCCGACGACATGGACGCCCTCGACTACGCCCGTGAGGTGCTGGCCGCTACGCAGGGAGCCACTGTAGCCGACGAGCTGACCAATGCGCTGGAAAAAGTGCGACAAAGCCTCGACATCATCCGCGAGGTAAAAAGCGACAGCGTAGTGGCTCCGTCGCGCCGGATTGTCTACGTAGAAGAGAAAATCCTGGGTGGCAACCGGCAGTATGTACCCGTCCTGATTCGGGCCGTGAACCGGAACCGGCAGGTGGCGTTCCGATACCTTAAACATGACGACGCGGTAGCTGGCCTGGGGCTGGCCGCCCGGCGAAAAAAACCGGGCCGACCAATCGAACCCGAACGCCCGAAACTGCGGTTGCTGCACCCTTTGCTGTTGCGCGAGGTGCAGGATAGCTGGTATGTCATTGGCTACGATGCTGCCAGCGGAGGTGAGAAAACCTTCGCCCTTGACCGCATGAGCGAACTCGAAATTCTGGATGACCCCTGCGACGTACCACCCGCCGTGCTGACCAACGTAAGCGAGATTTTTGAGCATATCTACGGCATTACCGATAGCCATGGTCCGGTCGAAAACATCGTGTTGTCGTTCAGCCCGCTGTTTGGCCGCTACATAAAAGCCAAGCCCATTCACCAGACGCAGGAGGTGCTGACAGACACGCCCGATGCCTGCGTAGTACGGCTTCGGCTGGCTCCCAACCGCGACCTGCTCATGCACCTGCGCTCCTACGGCGAACACCTGACCATACTGGAACCCGCCAGTCTGGTGCAGGAAATGCGGGTGTCACTACAAACCATGCTGGACCAATACGCCTGAACATCATGCACACCTTCACCACACTTCTCCAGCGATTTGGCCTGAAAGGCGAGAAAACCGGCTGGACCTACATCGAGATCCCCGACAATATATCGAACGAACTGCGGCCCGGCCAGAAAACGTCGTTTCGGGTGCGCGGCACGCTTGACGCCTTCGCCATTGACCAGGTTGCCCTCGTGCCGGTGGGTAAGGACAAGGATGTAAGCAGCGCGTTTATCATGGCCATCAACGCCACCATGCGACGCGGTCTGCGAAAAGAAGCGGGTGCGATGGTGCGGGTTGAACTGGATTACGACGACTCACCAATGTTGCTGTCGGCTGATTTGATGACTTGCCTGACCGATGACCCGGCTGCGCTCGATTTTTTTAACAGTCTGCCAAAAGGCCACCAGAATTACTTCAGTAACTGGATTGAATCAGCTAAGACCGATTCTACCAGAACCAAACGAATAACACAGGCGGTAACGGGGCTGAACCTGAGTCTCGGCTACGGTGAAATGATTCGGCATTTCAAAAAACTACGTTGACGAATGCCTTCGGTGGGTATTGCGGTAGGTAAACTTGTTCGCAACTCATTCGCACGATTGAAAGTCAGGGCCGGTGCGTAGCCCTTGTTGCCTTAACTGAGTGAAACAAGGCGGTAGGCGGAACGGGCTGCTCAGGAATTCCATCGGCCTGCCAGGCCCAGTTGAGGCTGGGCTTTCCCTTTCCGTTGTGATGGTAGTATATCTTGAAGGGATGGTAGCCCGCTTTCAAATTGACCGTGGCAGAAAGCGGAAGCCTCAGACTGGTCTGGTCAGGGAAGCTGCGGTCAAGGATCAGGGCGTTGTGCAGCCGAAATAAATAACTGCCATTTCCACTTATGCTGAACTGATACGTGCCGTCTTTGGGTATGCTGACATATCCTTCCAGACAGATCATACCCGCTTCTGTCCCTAAACTGGCCAGGTCAGTATCCGGCCTGATGCCCGATTTTGTAGCCTGATAACCAACCAGATCAGACACCCACGGAAACGGCCCTTCATAGACTGACCAGCTTAGGCCGGGGGCCAGCTCTGTACCGTCTACGGCTGCCATGGGGGTCAGATCATACGGGCGGGGGGATTCCGGGTCGGGTCGGCGCACCTGTGTGACCCGTTCTTTAAACGTTTTCTGCATGAGCTGATAGCTCACTTCGTTCGCCAGATTCCGACTCTCCTGCGGATCCGTCACTACGTTATAGATCTCGAAATTGTCGTCGCCAGATTTGATGTCGTAGCGTACCCCTACAAAATCTCCCAGCCGGATTTTCTGCATCTGGTTCCGCTTTCTACCCCGATGATTGGGCGCGAACTCTTCAAAACCGGGTGTAGTGCCGTTGTTTTCGTACTCGATATAAACCAGGCTTTCGCGTTGCTGACCTTTGCCGGTCAGCAATGGCAGCAATGACACACCATCGGTGCGGGCGGGGGCGGCAATTTGGGCCGCATCGGCAAACGTAGCCAGCCAGTCATAAAGCGCACTGGGTTTGTCAATAATCCCTTTGGGCGCAATCCTGCCGGGCCACTGTACCAGCGTGGGCATTCTGAGTCCACCTTCCCAGACATCGCGCTTGATACCATCGAACGGGCCAAAGCTGTTAAAAAAGGTGGGTTCGTACTCTTCTTTCAGGTACGACTCGATAGACGGCCCGTTGTCAGATGTAAAGACAACCAGCGTATTCCGGTCTATTTTCAAATCGGTCAACAATTGCAGAATGTCGCCTACCCCATCGTCGATTCGGCGGCAGAGCGTGGCATATCGTTTATAGACATCGGGCCAGGCTTTTTCGGGCGTAGCCGGGTTTTTGTCGTGGTCATACGTGGCGGTGGCGTAATCGGGATGGATGTATGAGTCAGGCATTCCCGATGCAGTATTGATCATCGTACCGGGCGTTCCCAGCCATTGTAATCCACCGGTCAGGCCCCCGCCTTTGGGGTATGCCTGAGTGGGTAGCTCCAGCACAGCGTGGGGCACATCATAGGCTAAGTACAGAAAGAAGGGACTGGCTTTACCCGCCTGCTGTTTAATAACATCCTTGGCTTTAGCCGTCCACAGATCGGTAGTGAAGCTTTTAGCCAGACCCGCCGATACTTGGGTTCGGTTTTCCCACACTTCTTTTTTGCCCCGGTAAATGCCTTCTACGGGGTAGTGTTCGTGGCCGTCGATGTGGCGTATGTAGGCGTAGGAATAATCGAAGCCCCGGTTTAGCGGATGCGCAGGCCAGTCGGGAGCCTGAGCGTCGGCCCCCTGCATACCCCACTTTCCTACCAGACTGGTGCTGTACCCGGCCTGCCGAAGCACCGAAGGCATGGTGTAGGTATCCTGAAGGGCTTTATCGAACTGATTGTTGCGGATGTTGGCGTGTCCCTGACTCACGCCCAGCATCAGCGAAGCCCGCGATGGAGCGCAGACGGGTGCGGCACAGTAATGATTGGTGAGCATGGCCCCATTTCGGGCCATTGCGTCCAGCGATGGCGTATACTGCCAGGGTTCGCTGCGGTTGTTGGCCTGTTTGCGCTGCTGTTGCCAGAAGACGCCCAAATCGCCCCAGCCCATGTCATCGACGAGGATAAAAACGATGTTCGGTCGGGCCGGGCTGCGTTCAGCCGGGCTGCGTTCAGCCGCGTTCGGTCGGGCCGGGCTGCGTTCAGCCGCGTTCGGCTTACCGGTAGTTTCAGGCTTCTGGGCCTCAACCGATGTCGTATTTAACAAACTGGCCAGGCTGATCAGAATAGAAATACGGGTTAGCTTACGTGAAATCATGCCTGTCAAATAAGAAGTATCTTCCTGAATAGCTACCGAATAACTCAGTCAGCAGCGATAGCTGGTATGCTGGTTAGTTGCGTGTACCCGTAGAAAAGACGTAACAAACGACTAAGGAATCATCGTCGTACTCAAAAGGCCGGAATCAGCCGTCTTTCGTCAGGGCAACTGCCCGAACAAATATAGGGAACCCTGCTCGCTGCCTTTCCCGCCCCGGCAAAATCGACGTACTTTTGTTTCATGAATATTGACACTAAAACAATTATTATCTCCGGCGCGTCGCGCGGAATTGGCCGGGCTACGGCCCTGCTTTTGGCTCAGAACGGCGCGAACGTAATCGTTACCGCTCGCTCAGTTGATGAACTCAAAGCGCTGGAAGCCGAACACGCCAATATTGTGGCTGTACCGGGCGATGTGACTTCAGAAGCTGATATGGCCGCTGTGGTGCAAACCGCTCTCGACCGCTTCGGACGTATCGACGTGGTGATTAACAACGCGGGCTACGGCATCTTTAAAAACGTGGACGAGATTACCGTTCAGGAATGGGACGACCTCATGGCTACCAACGTAAAAGGTACGTTTGTGCTGACCAAAGCGGCCCTGCCTACGCTTAAAGCACAGGGTTCCGGCCATGTAGTAGTGGTGGCGTCGGACGTGGCCAAGCGGACGTTTGCCGGCGGGTCGCTGTACACCGCGAGTAAGTACGCACAGGAAGCGTTTACGGGCGCGTTGCGCAAAGAAGTTCGCGCGTTTGGCATCAAAGTAACGGGCGTGTATTCGGGGCTGGTAGATTCCGATTTTCACGGAAATCACGGGGCCGAAAGCTCGAAAAACTGGCTCAAAAACGAAGACATGGCCGAGTCAATGCTGTTCATTATCAGCCGTCCGGCGCACGTAGTCATCGATGAATTCATGATCCATCCGCTGGAACAGGAATACTAAGCCAACCAAACGAGGGCGCTGAGAAGTTGTGAGAAGAATGCTCGTCTATACCACTGAAAGCAACGTAACCAAATCAGATGACAGGTAGTTGGTATCCTTATTTGTCAACTACCCGTCATCTGATTCAAAGCGTTCCGGACCAGCCTGTGTCTATTGGCTCCACTCGGTAGGGGTGCGGCCCCAGCGGTGGGCGGCCAGTTCGTGCAGGAGTTCGGGCAACAGGCCGCGCCCGTCGCTGGTGGCGATGTTGCTCTCTACGTGCCGAATTTGCCGCATACCCGGAATGGTCGTGTGTACGTCGGGATTGCTCAGGATAAACCGCATGGCCATTTCGGGCATGGTCATGCCGTTAGGTACCAGTGGCTTGAGTGCGTCGGCGTGATCGACGCTGCTGTTAAGGTTTTCCGGCACAAAATACGTAGATCGCCAGTCGTCTGCCGGGAAGGTTGTGTCTTTGGTGAACGTACCGGTCAGGGTGCCCTCATCAAACGGTACGCGGGCAATGACACCGAGGTTCAGTTCTTTGCAGAGGGGAAACAGATGGTCTTCGGGATTCTGGTCGAAGATGTTGTAAATCACCTGCACGGCGTCGATCAGACCGGTTCGAAGCGTGTTGAGCGAGTTGTCCGGCTCCCAGCGATTGATGGAGATACCCCAGGCCCGAACTTTGCCCTGTTCGGTGAGCTTTTCAACCGTCCGCTTCCACTCGTCCTGACTGGCCCAGGCGTCTTCCCAAACGTGAAACTGCATCAGGTCGATGGTTTCCGTGCCAAGATTTTGCAGGCTTTTTTCGGTGTATTCCACGATGTAATCGGCGGGAAATACGTCGCTGATCTGAAAATCAGGCTTCGAGGGCCATGCGCGGTTTTTGGGCGGAATCTTGGTAGCTGAGTAGAGTTGTTTGTCGGGATAGTTGCGCAGTAATTCGCCCAAAATCTGCTCACTGACACCCTCTGCGTAGCCCCAGGCGGTGTCGAAGAAGTTACAGCCCAGGTCAACGGCGCGTTCGAGGGCGCGGAGAACTTCGGCCTTATCGGAGCCGGTCCAGCCCGCCAGACCCCACATGCCGTAGCCAATTTCAGATACTTCCCAGCCCGTGCGGCCAAATGTTCTGTAGTTCATAACGTAATGATGAATGAGAAATGAAAAGCTAAAAGTAGCGTGTAGTGACGTATTTTTAACACATTATTCCTCGTGCTTTTGTCCTAAACAGCGCAGAATCTATCACTGCAAACTGAAACTATGCTCGTTCGTACCGTTCGCATGACCTTCCGCCCGGACGCCCTGCCCGACTTCCACGTTATTTTCGACCGCTCGAAGCAACACATCCGCGCTTTTCCCGGTAACCATCACCTCGAACTCCTACGCGACCCTGATAACCCTGCCGTGCGGATGACGTACAGTTTGTGGGATGATGCAAACGCACTGGAAGCTTACCGGCAGAGCCAACTATTCCGCCAAACCTGGGCCGCTACCAAACTGCTGTTTGCCGAGCGGGCCGTAGCGTTTTCGGGCGAGCGGATAGAAGTGATTTTATGAAGTATATACCGGATAAATGTGATGAATTACAGCACTTTAGTCGATACAAAGAAACTGAATATGGTACTTCGTCAAATAGTCTGCCTTGCCCTGATGCTGATTGTCCTAAACGGGCTGAGTAGCACCGCTTTCGCTCAGAACATAACGCTTAGCGGGCGGGTAACAGACGATGATGGCAAGCCGCTGCCGTTTGCTAACGTATATCTCAATGGTACCACGCGTGGCACCATTACCGATAATAGCGGAGAATACACGCTGACCATTCCGCTCGGTACGGTAGAGATTATAGCCTCATTTCTGGGCTACCAGACTGGGCGGCAAACCCTGCGGCTCGACCGCCCGCAGCCCCGCAGTTTCTCCTTCCGGCTCCGGGCCGACAACCGGGTACTGAACAGCGTGTCGGTCCGGGCTAAAAGTAAAGACCGCACCTGGGCTCGGCATTTTAAACAGTTTCGGCAGCAACTCCTCGGCGACCCGTTTAGCAATCAGTGCGAGATTACAAACAGCTTTGCCCTCAGTTTTTTAGAGGAGAAACGCCATCTGAAGGCTACCGCCACCGAACCACTCATCATCGAAAATAAAGCCCTCGGCTACCGGCTTTTTTATGATCTCCAGCATTTTGATGGCTCAGTAGCATCGGTCTATTATGCCGGAACAAGCCGATTCGAAGAAATTCCCGCTGATACCGAGCAGCAGGCCGAACGCTACCAGCGTAACCGGGCACGAGCCTATGCCGGGTCACTACGGCAGTTGCTGACTGGTTTGGTCAACGGAACGTATGAACAGGCCGATTTTCTGGTATATACCGAAGACATAACCAAACCCATTGGTAACTTTAACAGCGTACCATTACTTTCCGATGCCGTTCGGCTAACAAGGCGGCTTATACCCATCAATTTAGATTCGCTGATTCGGCGCGGGAAGCTGCCGGTTGAACGTAATCTGGTTACGGCTCGCCCGCTGATTGTCTTTTACACACAAACCACGTCGTCTTTCTCGCCCTATCGCGATGCCCGGTATGCCTACTCGCAACTGACGTTCCCAATGGGCTGGATGCAGTTCACGACGGATGGCTGCATTACCCTGCCTAACAGTATGGAAGCGAAGGGATCGCTGGCGGAGGACCGACTCTCCACGCTGCTGCCCGCCGACTGGAAACCCAACGCAGGCAGCGAAGCAACCGGGGCGGGTAACAAATCAGTCGTGACGCAGGGGAAACTACTGCCGCCCGATGCCCGCCTGGGACGCATCAGTACCGACTTTGGCAAGGCTTTCGCCAATCTGCCACCCGCCCTGTTCGTGCAGATCGACAAGCCGCTTTACGTTACCGGCGATCAGCTATGGTTTGGCGCGTACCTGCTCGATACACCTACCCACCGCCGACCCATCGGCGAGACCGCCCTACAGGTCGATCTGCTCACACCAGCCGGAAAACTCGTGCAACATCAGTGGGTACACGTGGTTGACGGGCGGGCGAGTGGTCTGTTTCGTCTGTCCGATTCGCTGGCGTCGGGCCAATATCAGCTACGGGCTTATACCGACGAAGATGATCCGCAAAAACGACCCGCTTTTGAGCGGTCTGTTCTGGTTTATAATACCTTACAAACCCCAGCAGAGACAACGCCCCCGGCGGCTACTGATCGTCAGAACTCCACAAAAAGTGATTCTGTTCCGCATGACGGTCTGACCCTCGTGGCTGATGCTGCCAGCGATACCAACCGGCTGCTGATTCGGATAGGCGGGGGAGATCGGCAGCGGGCCGACTCGGCCTATCTGCTCATTCAGAGTCGGGGGCAGGTGGTAGAACAGCATAAACTCCTTTTGCAGGATGGCGGAGCGCAGGTGAGTCTACCGCTATTTGGTTTGCCAGCGGGCCTGCTGCAACTCCAGCTTTACAATGATGCGGCTCAGTTGCAAAGTAGCCGGCTGGTATTTATTCCAGAACGACTTCCACCCGTGCGGGTGCTGCTCTCGACCAACCAGCCCCGCTACCGCCCCCGCGAATACGTAACGCTCAACATGGTTCTGAACGACGATGGGCAACCCGCCGTGGGTACTCTGTCTATCTCGGTGACGGATGCGGATCAGGTACCTGCCGACACCGCAACGGCTACCCTGCGAACTCATCTGTTGCTGACGGGTAATCTGGCCAGTGCGGTAAAGTTGCCCGGTAGTATGGCTGCCAATAATCTGGCCAGTGCGATAAAGTCGCCCGGTAGTATGGCTGCCAATGGGGCAAACCGGCAAGAAACAGATGACCTCCTGCGCGAACAGCAATGGCGACTAACAACCGGCACCGATGCCAACTTGGGGCCATCCAGCCTGGGGCCATCCAGCCTGGGGCCATCCAGCCTGGGGCCATCCAGCCTGGGGCCATCCAGCCTGGGGCCATCCAGCCTGGGGCCATCCAGCCTGGGGGGTGTGTCGGTCATGGGCCGTATCCTGAACGATAAAAACCAGCCCCTGCCCGGTGCGCAAATTATGCTGGTATCTGCCGGACCCGGCAACGCGTTTCTACGCTCGGCAGGGGCCGATGAGCGTGGGCAGTTCCGGTTGGCGGGTATGGTCATCACCGATACGTTGCCCTTGCTGATACAGCTTACCGACCGAAATCTCAAAAATCTGCCAATTGGTAAAGCCCATGTCGAATTTGGCCGGGCTGGTGTTAGGTGGCCGCGCGTTGGTGCCGATACGGTGATTGACTGGGCGGATTTACGGGCGAAACTGCAAGCGGCCCGGCTGCGGCAGGAAAGCGACCCACTGCGTTACCGCGATAGCCCGGCCCGGCAGTTGACAGCCGTAACGGTCAGGGCCAGAAAACGCGATGACCGCCCCGATGACGTCCGGCGCATAAGTCTGCACAACGGAGCCGATGCTACTATACTTATTGACCCCAACGGTCCTAGATATGCCAATTTGTATGAGGTGTTGCAGGGGCGGGTGGCGGGCGTCAGCGTCGGGCAGCGGGGGGGCGGTTACCAGGTACGAATCAGGGGAGCTTCCAGCATCAACAGCCAAAGCGAACCCTTGTACCTGATGGATGGAATGCCAATAAGCAGCGACACCAACGGGAACGCCCTGCTCTCATTCAATCCGCTCGATATTGAACGAATCGAGGTGCTGAAAAGCGGCACCAATGTTGGTATATATGGCGTTCGGGGTGGTAATGGTGTCATTGCATTTTATACCCGAAAATATCGCCCCAGCCCGGAAAATGATTTGTTGAAACAAACCCAGACCTTAAATATTATTGGCTACCCGTCCAGACAGGCGAGTTTCCCCGTTCCTGACTACAGCATAAATGCCCCACCCACCACTGATGACGCACCCCTGGACCGGCGCGACGTACTGTATTGGAAACCGCTCGTGCAAACTGACGGGCAGGGGCGGGCATCCGTACGCTTCCCACTGTCGGACGTAGTGCGTACCATTCGCGTAACCATAGAGGGTATCACCGACAGCGGGCAGGCTGTGTCAATCATGAAACTAATTCAGGTGCAGTAAATCAGGTGTGGCAACAGGCAGGACTTAATCAACATTGATGACGGCTATCGTCAACCGGCTTACGCAAACGGTACGGTCCTGCTCGTCGGTAATGCGGATATCCCAGACGTGGGTACTGCGGCCTACGTGAATGGGTGTGCAACGGCCATACACCCAGCCGTTGCGCACTGACCGGATGTGGTTAGCGTTGACCTCTACGCCCACTGCCCGTTGCTTCATAGGATCGTCAAGCATGAGGAACGAAGCTACGCTACCCAGCGATTCGGCCAGCACCACCGACGCCCCCCCGTGCAAAATCCCGAACGGCTGGTGCGTGCGGCTGTCTACCGGCATCCGGGCCACGAGGTAACCCTCGCCGGCTTCGGTAAACTCAATGCCGAGATGCTTTACGATGGAGTCTGTCTGGGAAAAGGTGAGGTTACTTAAGTCTAATCCAGCTTTCATAATGCGGGGGTTTGCGCGTATTTTTGCGGGCAATATACAACCTTAGAAATTACGGGATTGCAGCAGAAAACGATCTACCTGATTCGCCACGGCGAAACCGATTACAACCGGCGGGGCGTGGTACAGGGCAGCGGCATTGACGCCGATCTGAATGACATGGGAAGGGCGCAGGCAGCCGCTTTTTTTCAAGCCTACCAGCACGTACCGTTCAACAAAATCTATACATCGGCCCTAAAGCGCACGTATCAGACCGTTGAGTCATTCATTGAACTCGGTATTCCCTGCCAGCAACTGCCGGGCCTGAATGAGATTAGCTGGGGCGTAATGGAGGGGCGTGTGCCGGGTCACATCGAAGACGAATACCACAGCCGTTTGATGACCACCTGGGCGTCGGGCAATACCGCCCAAACCACCGATGGGGGCGAAAGCCCCGATCAGGTCGAAGCCCGGCAGCGCGACGCCATCGCCGAAATTCTGGCGCGTTCCGGCGAGGAAACGGTTCTGGTGGCCATGCACGGGCGGGCCATGCGGGTACTGCTCTGCTGGGTTACTAATCAGCCGCTATCCAATATGGACCAGTTTGAACACAGCAACGTCTGCCTCTACAAACTTCGTTACGATTACAACAGTAAGGTATTTACCATCGAATCAGCCAATGATACGGCACATTTGTTGTCTCTGGCGTTGGTGTGAAGGGAATTATGAGTGATGAATTATGGATGCCTTCCGGCGTCGGCTATTTGTGTCAACCCATTCATCATTCATAATCTATCATTCGTAATTGAAATCACGCCTTTGATAATTGCCGGGTAGTGCGTGGCCCCGCCAATTGCGTACATTCGCTTATAGTCCAGATAAGGGCTGTGACGGTATGCGTAGAATTCCCAAACAGAAAATTTACTGGTTTTGTCAGCTACTCGGCTGGTCGCTGCTGATCCTGGTCGAGTATCTGGCGTATGTGCTTGAATACGGTTTCGATGCCGATACGCTGTATCTGGCTATTGCCAATATTTTTCTGGGTATTACGCTGACGCATCTGTACCGGCTCATGATCCGTCGGTGGAATTGGGTCAGGCTGCCGTTTGTACAGCTTGCTCCACGCGTCCTGCTGTCGGTGTTTGTGCTGGCCCTGATCATGACGCTGGTGAATATGCCGTTTGATCGCATCATTGTTCCCGACAAATTCATTGATGAACCCTGGCCCCTGATTGGCTACATTATGAGCTGGGGCAAAGCCATGCTGGCATGGGTACTGAGTTACACGGTTTATTACTATGTTGAACAGACGCGCAACGCTGAAATCGAGAAAATTCTTCTCAAAACCAGCATTCGAGAAACCGAAGCCAAAGTCCTGCGTTCACAACTGAACCCGCATTTTGTATTCAATGCGCTCAATAGCATTCGGGCATTGGTCTATGAAAATCCTGATAAGGCCCAGAAAAGTATCACGCAGCTTTCCAACCTGCTTCGTAACTCGCTGCTGGCCGACCGGCGTAAAACCGTTGAACTGCGTGAAGAAATCAAAACCGTAGAAGATTATCTGGCCCTTGAAAAAGTCCGCTACGAGGACCGGCTCCGCTGTAGTATTGATCTCGATGGACGAACGCTGTTCTGGCAGGTGCCGCCCATGATGCTGCAGACGCTGGTTGAGAACGCTATTAAACACGGCGTCAGCAAAGCCATTGGCGGTGGGTTTGTCTCGGTCAAGTCGGGTATCTTAGCGGATAATCTGCACATTATAATCCGTAACACTGGAGAACTTGGCGACCGCGATGCATCGGGCGGTTTTGGTCTGGAAAACACCACTCAGCGTCTTCAGTTGCTCTACGGTCCCGAGGCCCGGTTTCATATCGAACAGGAGTTGAGAAGTCCTGAAAACCAGCCCATCGTGCGCGCCGAAATCATCATTCCCGCCCAATCTGACAGTGTATTTAAACGAAAACCAACTGTGAATGAGCGACGGTCCGGCGATCCGGTGAGCGGATGAGTAAACATTGCTGACGCACCGGGGTCGTTGCGCCAGTGATATTCACTCATCCACTCACCGGATCGCCGGACCGTCGCTCATTCGCTCATTAAAAAGATGAAAACCCTTATCATTGACGACGAGCGGCTGGCCCGCAACGAACTGCGCCGATTACTGGAGAACTTTCCGAAAATCGAGATTATTGGCGAAGCCGCCAACGCTGCCGAAGCCTTGCCGATGATTGATGAACTCGAACCTGAACTGTTATTCCTGGATATTCAGATGCCCGGCAAAAACGGTTTTGAGCTCTTGCAATCTATCGAAGGCAAAACGCCGGAGGTCATCTTCACGACCGCTTACGACGAATACGCCCTCAAGGCGTTTGAGTTCAACGCCCTCGACTACCTGCTCAAACCCGTTGAACTGGCCCGGCTTTCGGAAGCTATTCAGCGGGTTGAAGAAGAACACGCGCATGAGTCACGCCGGACTACCGACACGCCCGTAACCACCAAAGTGCTGGGCGAAGACGATCAGGTATTCGTGAAAGACGGAGAGAAGTGCTGGTTTGTAAAACTGGGTAAAGTACGGCTGTTCGAGTCGATGGGTAACTACGTGCGGCTGTACTTCGACGATCAGAAACCGCTGGTACTCAAATCGCTCAACGCGCTGGAAGACCGGCTAAACCCGGCCACGTTTTTTCGGGCCAACCGCAAGCATATCATCAATCTGCAATGGATCGAGAAGATTGAACCTTGGTTTAGCGGAGGCCTGTTGGTTACGTTGCGCGGGGGCGACAAAATCGAAATTAGCCGCCGTCAGGCTATCCGGTTCAAAGATTTACTAAGTTTGTAGAGTAATCGAGATTCCCGGAGCGTACCGCGCTCATTTGCATGAAGTATTTGCTTTTTCTATTGCTTGTTGGTTTGCTTATTGGCACACAGTCGTGTCGTCAGAAACCAGCCGGTCCTCCCGAACTTATTCGGAAACAGTACCAGTTTGCGGGCGAAAGCCGCTGCGATTCTACTGCCAACAAAGGTGTTGCCGTGCGCGTATCCTACGTGTTGCTGGCTAACGGACTGAACGCACAACGCATCAACGACCGCCTGAACGAACTGGTAACGGTCAGCATTACCGACTGGCTCGACAGCACCGTAGTGGCCCAGAACCCTGCTGCCCGCACCGATCTGGCTAAAGCCGCCGGTCTCTTTGCCACCGATTACCAGAATATGCAGGCCGACATGGGCGACATTGGCGGCTGTTGGGAATTAAACACTACCGCCGATACGGTCTTCTCGAACCCCAGCGTACTGACGGTCAGGGCAACGATCTATGCCTACACCGGCGGGGCGCATCCCAACTCCAATCAGTTGCTGCTGACGTTTGACCGCAACACGGGCCGAGAACTGCACCTGACCGATATGGTTTTGGACACGGCTGCTCTGGTTGGCATTGTAGAAAAAGCGTTTCGGAAGCAGCAGCAGCTCTCGCCCACCGACAAGCTCGAAGAACAGGGTTACTTTCTGCACAATGGGCAGTTTTTCCTGCCCGGCAATATCGCCCCTGGTCGGCAGGGCATGATTTTCTACTACAACCCCTACGAAATTGCCGCTTACGCCGTTGGCCCCATCGAGATTGTCGTTCCCTACGAAAAGCTGAATGGCCTTCTACGAAAGGGGTTGCTTTAAAGCAGTCAGTCTTCCTTGCTGATGCCGGAAGGTTCCATGCATTAGTAAGGAAGACTGAAAATGACCTGTTGAAAACTCTTTTACCGGTTCATCGAGATCAAAAACTCTTCGTTATTTCGGGTGCCTTTCATGCGGTCGAGCAGGAAGTCCATGCTTTCCATGGGGTTCATGTCGGCCATATGTTTGCGCAGAATCCAGACGCGTTGCAGCGTTTCTTTGTCCAGCAGCAAGTCTTCCCGGCGTGTACCCGATGCCACAACATCTATAGCGGGATAAATGCGCTTGTTGGCCAGTTTGCGGTCGAGTTGCAGTTCCATGTTGCCGGTGCCTTTGAATTCCTCGAAGATTACTTCGTCCATTTTAGAACCCGTGTCAATCAAGGCTGTGGCAATGATCGTCAGCGAACCGCCGTTCTCTACGTTCCGGGCCGCGCCAAAGAACCGCTTGGGCCGGTGCAGCGCGTTGGCATCCACGCCACCCGACAGGATCTTGCCCGACGACGGCACCACCGTATTGTAAGCCCGCGCCAGACGGGTAATGGAATCGAGCAGAATCACGACGTCGTGACCGCACTCCACCATACGTTTGGCTTTTTCCAGTACCATGCTCGACACCTTCACGTGCCGGTCGGCCTGCTCGTCGAACGTGGACGAGATGACTTCGGCGTTCACGCTGCGGGCCATGTCGGTCACTTCTTCAGGCCGCTCGTCAATGAGCAGCACGATCAGGTAAACTTCGGGGTGATTG
This sequence comes from Spirosoma sp., assembly GCA_014377625.1. Taxonomy (GTDB): domain Bacteria; phylum Bacteroidota; class Bacteroidia; order Cytophagales; family Spirosomataceae; genus Spirosoma. The sequence goes on along the minus strand of JACMPG010000027.1, from coordinate 4,586 downwards.
CGGGTGATGGCGTTGGCTATCTCTTTAAGTAGCACCGTTTTGCCCGTTTTGGGCTGGGCCACAATCATACCGCGCTGCCCTTTGCCGATGGGTGCGAACAGATCCAGCACGCGGGTCGAATAATTTTCGGGCTTGTTGCTGAGATGAAGCTGTTCTTCAGGAAACAGAGGGGTCAGGTACTCGAATGGAATCCGGTCGCGGATTTCCTCCGTCGTTTTACCGTTCACGGTTGTTACGCGCAGCAGGGCAAAATACTTCTCGCCTTCTTTGGGTGGCCGAATGGCTCCCAGTACGGTATCGCCGGTTTTCAGGCCAAACAGTTTGATTTGCGAAGGCGACACGTAAATGTCATCGGGGCTGGCCAGGTAGTTGTAATCAGCCGAACGCAGAAAGCCGTACCCGCCATCCGACATGATTTCGAGAACACCTTCGTTGTCGATAATTCCGTCAAATTCCCGGATGTGCTGGTTGTACTGTCTGCGGATGCGGTTCTGGTATTCCTGAGCCTCACGCGACGCCTGCGGGGTGGGCGTATTAGTCGGCTGGTCGGCCTGTTGCGTTTCACTAACTGGCGACTGTGTATTTTCTTCACCGCCTTCTACATTACCCGCGTTTTCGTCCGAAACAACCGTTGGCGTCAGAAATTCCTCATCGGCCTGACCGCCGTAGTTTATGGCTGTTTCGTCGGGTTCAACGCGCTGAATCCGGGTACGTTGCCCGCCCGACGAGTCGCGCAGGTCGCGCCGGCCATTGGTGCGTCCGGTATCGCGTGGGGCGTCACTACGTAGGTTATCGTTCCGGTCACGGTCAGTGCGGTCAAAGCGACTGCGGTCATTGGCGTCGCGCGGGCCGGTTTGCTGACCATCGGTACGCTGGTTGCGCTGACGGTTCTGATCGCGGGGGTTATCGTTGCGGTTGCGGTTGTTGCGGTCGTCGGTGCTACGCTGCACATCGCGCGGGTTTTCGTTCCGGTCGTTGCGTGGGTTATCGGTGCGGGTGCGGCTGGGTTCGGTACGGGCGCGGGGCGTTTCCATTTCGTTTGATTCTGACCGAACTTCAGATTGCTGAGCGGGCTGCGCATCTTCGGGAAACTGCCCCGGTATGGATTCGCCGGGCGACGATTCGCCGGAATCCACGCTTAACTCGGCTGACAGGGTAGCGGAAGCGTCGGTATTGGCCAGAACGTTGGAGCTATCGGGAGCAGGGGTATTAGCTGCGTCGGCATCCCGACGGCTACGGGCACGGGGTTCTGCTTTTGGACGGGCTTTGGCGGCTGGCTGCTCCGCGCTATCGGCCAATAAGGTGTTGCCGGTCAATTCAGCAACGGCTTTGGGTTTGCGCACACGCCGAACTGGTTCGATGACTGGTTCGTCAGGTTCAGGGGCTTTTGACTGCTCGTCGATAATTCTATAAATCAATTTTTCTTTAGTCAGTCTGGCAATGTCGCGAATGCCAAATTGCTCGGCAATGGGTTGAAGCTCAGAGAGCAGCTTCACACTCAATTCTTCTTTGTTATACATACAGTTCAGGTTATCGGGAAAACCTTGACAAAACCGCCGGGGCGGTCAGGATTAAGATAGGGGATGATGAATCACAGAAAGGGAAACGCCGGTTGGCGAAAGATACGGATCGGGCCGGGCAGGTAGAGTCACGAGTGCAGCGCACGGTAAAACCACAGCGGGGGCAGTAAGTCAGACAATTGATGGTAGCAAACGATAAGGAAATACAGGTAATTTTTCCAGATAAGAACGTTCTGATGGAGCCAAATAGATTGGTAGCAGAATCGTTGGAGAAACAGGGTAGCGGTAGAAGCCGGGTCGTGCTGACGCGGGCGGTACCTGCCAACCGGACTTATGCTAGCAAAGGTAACAAACCAAACTGGTTCTGCCAATAGAACGCTTCGGAGCCTAAAATGTTTCCTGTTGAACCATACCGGGCGTGTTTTCCTTAAAAATGCTTAAATTCCCTGTGCATCTGTACCAATTTGCTGCTTTACCGGCGTTACAACGGGCAGATAAACCCCGTTTTAGTGAGGTCATTGCAACCATTGGGCAGGCAGATGGGTCAGTAATAGCAATATGAACGTAGTCATTGACTGGGGTAACACCCGGCTAAAAGCAGGGTGGTTTGAGGGGAACCGGCTGATCAGAACGGCACGGTACGAAACTGCCGAGACACTGATTCCTGATTTGATTGGGCAAGTGCCTGATCAGATCATTGTTTCCTCAACGAGTCAGTCTGCCAGCTTTATTCGGGCGGGTCTAAGCCTGTTAGGTGCTGATTTTCTGGTGCTGGATGCCCAGACGCCCGTGCCGATTCAGAAAGCCTACCATACCCCGCATACGCTGGGGCCCGACCGGGTTGCGGCTGCAGTGGGGGCTACAGTATTGTTTCCGGGACGGGATTGTCTGGTGCTTGATGTGGGCACCTGCCTGACCGCTGATTTAGTTGACCATCGCAGCGTTTTTCAGGGTGGTTTAATCTCGCCGGGGGTTCGGATGCGCTTTCGGGCTATGCACGAGCAAACGGCCCGCCTGCCGTTGATTGGACTGCCTCCCGTTATGTCTGATGCCAACTGGCCGGATGTGACGGCCAAAAATACACAACAGGCCCTGCTGAGCGGAGTGCTGAATGGATTACTACTGGAGATGAACGGACTCATCGAACATTACCGACGCGTACACCCCGAACTGGTTGTGCTGACGTGCGGGGGCGACGCGCCAACCTTTGAAAGTCGTCTGAATAGCCCGATATTTGCAGCATCCGAACTGGTGCTGATTGGATTGAATCGTATTTTAACCTATAATGTTAAGAATTTACACGCGGATACGCCGGACGTTAACGCATAGTTTACTGGTCTTTGCCGCAGCAGTACCCTCCGTTTTGGCGCAGGGGTTAGGTAACTCACCTTACTCGGCACTTGGTCTCGGCGAATCGTTCAGTTCGGGCAACATCACCAACATGGGTATGGGGGGCATGGGTATCAGCTATGCGAGTCCATTTTACCTGAATTTGCAAAACCCGGCTCTGCTGGCCCGCCGAACCCGCTTCACGGTTTTTGAAGTGGGCCTGATGGGGCAGTCCAAATCCCTGACACAAAACCTCAATGGCAACACCCAAAGTCAGCGCGATTTTGGAGGTAACCTTAGCTATCTGGCTCTTGCATTCCCGATCAATTCGCGCACGAACGTATCGCTGAGTTTGCGGCCTTATTCGTACGTTAATTATAGTACCCGGCAGTACCGGCCAGTGGGCAACACCATCTACGAAGCTGAATACAACTATAGCGGTACGGGTGGCCTCAACCGCGCGTCGGTGTCGGGCGGGTATAGGATCGGCAAGAACATCTACGCCGGGGTAGAGGCCGGGTTTCTATTCGGGAACATCACTAACTCGTCTAATTCGCGGTTGCTTATCAACGACGCCACTACCGGCGTTCAGGATATTCGGGTGAACCGGCTCAACCGGGTCAATTATAGCGACATAGTCTGGAAACTGGGCCTGGCCTGGCGACCTAAACTAAGCACCGACTGGACCCTGAATGTAGGAGCCACCCTCGACCCAACCACGAGAATCAGCGGCACGGAAACCGACATCTACCAGCAGACGAGTCTGTCGGGGCTGGTGCAATCATCGCCCGATACCATTCGCTATGGTAATAATGGGCGGGCTACTTTGCCGCAGCAGGCGCATTTTGGTGTGAGCATCGAACGAAATAACGTCCTCGCGGTCGGCGTCGATGTCGGACTTCAGAATTGGAGTCAGTACCGTACCATTGCCGATCAGCCGGGCGGTCTTATCAACGGCATGAGCGTAGCGGTTGGCCTTGAATATACACCAAAACCCACCTCTACCCGCTACCGCGACTTGGTCACTTACCGGGCCGGATTTCAGTACAACACAATGCCGTATCGGGTAGATGGTACGCAGGTCAACGATATAAATGGTAGCCTGGGCTTTTCGCTGCCGCTGGGTGCATACTTCGTTAACCACGTAACACTATCGGTAGTAGGCGGTCAGCGGGGAGTTCTGACGGGTACGCAGATTCGGGAGCAGTACGTGCGCTTCGGTCTCGGTTTCTCGCTCAACGACTGGTGGTTCCGCAAGCAGGTGGTGGACTAATTTTAATGATGAATGATGAATGATGAATTTCAGCATAAGACCTGCCCGGTTGAAATAAAAAAAATACAGTATAGCCAACCGCGTTGGTTTGTGCCTGTTCGCCGTATTTTATTCATTATTTATAATTTATCATTCATCATTCTTTTTTTCATCGCTTGCGAGGAACCGAAAGAAACAAAAGAAGTAAAGCGCTACAAAGGACCGATAGAAGTGATTAACGACGTCAGGCTGTTGTATAGCGAAGCCGCCCTGTTGAAAGTCAAGCTAACAACGCCGAAGCAGCTTCGCTACGAGAATGACGACCGTAAATATCCCGAACAGGTCAATATCGACTTCTACGGTCCCACTGGTGAGACTATGACAACCATCCGGTCTGACTCAGGACGATACAGCAAAGCCAAAAACCTGTATACCGTCATAGGAAACGTAGTGGTGGTGAATAAGAAGAAACAGGAGAAACTGCT
>JACMPG010000247.1 GCA_014377625.1 Spirosoma sp. | reverse complement strand
GTCAGGCCAGGGTCAGTTTGGCAACCCCGACGCCGATTTGTATATCCTGCAAACCGTCGTGGAAGCCTGTAAAGAAGCCAAGCAAACAGCCGCAGCCGCCAAATACGATGCGATCTTCCAGAAACACATCGCGAGCTTTGGTTGATTGAAGACTCGCTGACGCTCGTCTCAGGGGCTATTGCGCAGAGAAAAAAAGAGATTCACGGAGTTATATTTCCTCTGCGAATCTCTTTTTTTTCTCTGCGCATCTCTGCGTAATAGCCCTCAGGAACGGGTATGTATAGTCTCCCGCTCTCTTTTCCTGGCTATGCGATTATTATTTCTTGCGATTCTTGCCGTAGGTAGCCTGGCACTGGTGCAATGGTCAGCCCCACGCCAGACGCCCCCAACGTGCTGCTGATTATGACCGACGATCAGGGATGGGGAGATCTGGGCAGCAGCGGAAACCCGATGCTGCAAACGCCGGTGCTGGATTCGCTGGCCCGGCAGAGTGCCACCTTCAACCGGTTTTACGTAAGTCCGCTGTGCGCGCCCACGCGGGCCAGTCTGCTTACGGGTCGCTACCACCTCCGCACCGGTACCGTATCGGTTACGAAAGGACTTGAAACGATGCGGGCTAACGAAACGACGCTGGCCGAAATTTTCCGGGATAACGGCTACCACACGGGTATTTTCGGCAAGTGGCACAACGGCGAACATTATCCGAACAACCCAGCCGGGCAGGGCTTCGACGAGTTTCTGGGATTCTGCGCCGGACACTGGTCCAACTATTGTTGCGCGTAGCGGGCAATGAAGTTGCCGATGTAAAAGCCATTGAACTGGAACCACTTCGGTAAGTCAGGATTCTTAAAGGACCTCTGCTCTATTCGTTTACTATTTGTCTGATACCATGAAAAAGCCCTTCCTCTTCTTCCTTATTCTTGCCGCCGGATTTCTGCTCAGCCCTACGGCTCCGAAAAAACCGAACGTCGTACTAATTTTTATGGACGACATGGGCTACGGCGATCTGTCGTGCTACGGGGCGCTGAACTATACCACGCCAAACATTGATCAGCTGGCCACCGACGGCACGCGGTTCACCAATTTCCTGACTACCCACGCCGTTTGTACGGCCTCGCGGGCGGCTTTGCTCACGGGCTGCTACGCCAACCGGCTCAGTTTATCGGGCGCGTTGTCGCCCAGCGCCCGCAACGGACTCCACCCCGACGAGGAAACCCTGGCCGAACTACTCAAAGAACAGGGCTACGCTACGGGCATTTTCGGCAAATGGCACCTGGGCAACAAGCCGGAATTTCTCCCCACGAAACAGGGCTTCGATGAGTATTTCGGGATACCATACTCCAATGACATGTGGCCGGTTGATTACGACGGCACCCCAGCTATATCGGGCAATAAAACGCAGTACCCGCCCCTACCGATGATCAACGGGACACAACCAGTAGACACCATCCGTACCCTGACCGATCAGGGCCTGCTTACGAAGCGGCTGACCGAGCGGGCCGTATCCTTCATTACTAAAAATCGGAACGGACCGAACGCGGCCCGACCCTTCTTTCTGTATCTGCCCCACCATATGGTGCACGTACCCATTGCGGCTTCGCCCCGTTTTATGGGCAAAACCGGTGCGGGCCTGTTTGCCGATGTGATGCAGGAAGTGGACTGGTCGGTGGGCGAAGTGATGAACGCGCTGAAAAAAAACGGGCTGGATAAAAATACACTCGTCATTTTCACGTCCGACAACGGCCCCTGGCTCACGTTTGGTAACCATGCCGGCTCGTCGGGCGGCTTTCGGGAAGGAAAAGGTACCACCTACGAAGGGGGCCACCGGGTGCCGGGCCTGATGCGCTGGCCGGGCGTTATTCCGGCAGGGCGGGTCTGCAACCAGCTCCTGACCACCCTGGATCTGTTACCCACCATCGCCGGTTTCTGCGGAGCACGGCTGCCCAAAAAGCCCATCGACGGGAAAAACGCAGTGGCTTTGCTGAAAGGAGCCGAGCAGTCGCCCCGGCAGGAGTTCTATTATTACTACCGGAAAAACAGCCTTGAAGCCGTGCGACGGGGCAATATGAAGCTGGTGTTTGCCCACCCCGGTCGGCGCGACGAAGGGTACGTACCCGGAAAAGACGGCTACCGGGGCGAAACCAACGAAAACTTCCCCACGCCACCCGGTCTGTACGACCTGGCCCATGACCCCGGCGAACGATACGACCTTAGCACGACCTATCCGCTGGTAAAAGCCGATCTGGAAGCACTCGCCGAAAAGGCCCGCGCTGACCTCGGCGATGATCTTCAGCAACGGACCGGTGCCAACGTACGCGCGGGTGGCATTGCGAGTATGAAATAAGTCATTCAGCACGAAAAACGGGCCATGCAGATAACCTGGCCCTTGATATAGTCTCCGGCTGTCATAGATTTGTAGGTTAACAGGAAAGCTTACCCAGCCCCTATTTTTCAACAGGCTTAGTCCTGAAAACTTTTATACTGTGAAAAGATGGATTGCCCTCGGTCTCGTCGCGCTTGTTCTTGGCGGGATTATCGTGTACAACAAAGTATTACACCCCGCCCCCGGAGCCGATGGTGGTAAAGGTGGTGGTAAAAACGGCGGCAAAGGTGGCGCTGGCGCAGGCCAGGGAGCCTCCCCCGCCGTAAGCGTATTTATCGTGACCTCACAAAACCTGCGCGAGGATATAGTATCCAGCGGTTCGCTGCTGGCCGCTGAACAGGTCGATATCTACCCTGAGATCTCGGCCCGTATCACCCAGCTCAACATCAGGGAGGGTCAACCCATAGCCAAAGGTGCTTTACTGGTCAAACTTTTTGATGCCGACCTGCGGGCGCAACTCCAGAAACTACAGGCCCAGGCCGACAACGCCCGGCGCACCGAAGACCGCAACAAGCAACTCCTGGAGCGGGGCGGTATCAGCCAGCAGGAATATGACATTGTCACAACCAATCTGCGTTCGTCGCTGGCCGACATCGAGCTGGTACGTGCCAACCTCCAGCGTACCGAAATTCGCGCGCCGTTTTCGGGTGTCATCGGGCTGCGTAATGTGAGCCTCGGTGCGGTAGTATCGCCCAACACGCTCATTGCGCGACTGCAACAGATATCATCGCTTAAGCTCGATTTCTCGATTCCCGAAAAATACGGTCCGGCGGTACGGGTGGGCAGTCCCATTTCCTTTCAGGTGGATGGCAGTAATCAGCCCGGTACAGGCGTGGTATATGCCATTGAACCGGGGGTAGAAGAAGCAACCCGTAACCTGCGCATCCGGGCGCGGGTCAACAACGCATCGGCGAGGCTTCGACCCGGCGCGTTTGCCCGCGTTACCCTCACCGTGCAGAATGATAGGAGCCTCGTCGTTCCCACACAGGCCGTCATTCCCCAAACGCGCACCAATCAGGTCGTGGTGATCAAAAACGGAAAAGCCAATTTTACCGACGTAAAGACCGGTTTACGGACGGCGGGCGTTATTCAAATACAGGCTGGCCTGTCGGCGGGCGATACCGTGGCGGTTACGGGTTTATTGTTTTTGAAACCCGACGCCCCGGTTAAGGTAAACAAAGTCATAAAGTTATAGAGTTACAGTGTTATAAACTTGGCAACCACGGTAGATACTGCCGCACGAATGCGTCAGCCAACTTTATAACTTTATGACTCTACAACCACATAACTATAAAAACTCTACAACTCCTTTAAAAAAATGAGTCTTCCTGAGCTGAGTCTGAACCGGCCCGTTTTTGCGATGGTGATGTCGATTGTCATCGTCCTCTTCGGCATCATTGGCTTTACGTTTCTGGGCGTCCGGGAGTACCCGGCCATCGACCCGCCCGTTATTTCGGTACGTACCAGCTATACCGGTGCCAACCCCGAAATTATTGAGTCGCAGATTACCGAACCCATCGAGAAATCGCTCAACAGCATCGAAGGCATCCGGACCATCTCGTCCAACTCGGCCCTCGGCGTTAGCTCGGTCACGGTCGAGTTTAACCTCGACGCCGACCTGGAACGGGCCGCCAACGATGTACGCGACAAGGTAGCTCAGGCGCAGCGGCAACTACCGCAGGATATTGACGCTCCCCCGGTAGTGAGCAAGGCCGATGCCAACTCCGACCCGATCATTTTTATGAACGTGCAAAGTACCACCCGCAACGCCACCCAACTCTCGGACTATGCCGAGAATGTGCTTCAGGAGCGCGTACAGACCATTCCGGGCGTGAGTCAGGTGAATATCTACGGACTCAAACGGCAGGCCATGCGGCTCTGGATCGACCCCATCAAACTATCGGCCTACCGCCTTACCACCCAGGATATTCAGGCTGCCCTGACGGCACAAAACGTGGAGTTACCGGGTGGCAAAGTCTATGGCAACACCACCGAACTAACCGTTAAAGCGGTTGGCAGGCTCACCAGTGAGAAAGACTTCAATGATCTGATTCTGCGCCAGACCAGTAACCAGATTGTCAGGTTCAAAGACATCGGCTACGCTACCCTCGGTGCTGAAAACGAAGAAACCATCTCGAAGCAGAATGGCGTGGTGGGCGTCATTGTCGTCCTGATTCCGCAACCCGGTGCCAACTACGTCAGTATTGCCGATGAGTTTTATAAACGCTTCGATGGGATCAAGAGCGACCTACCCCCCGACCTGATCGTTAAAATCGGTACCGACCGGACGGTGTTTATCCGGCGGGCCATTGAAGAAGTAGGCGAAACCCTGCTCATCTCATTTGTACTTGTCGTGCTGGTCATCTACCTCTTCTTCCGCGACTGGCTTATCGCCTTCCGGCCCCTGATCGATATTCCAGTTTCGCTGATTGGCGCGTTTTTCATTATGTACATAGCTGACTTCAGTATCAACGTGTTAACACTGTTAGCTATCGTGCTGGCCACGGGTCTGGTGGTTGATGACGGCATTGTGGTAACGGAGAATATCTACAAGAAAGTAGAGGGCGGCATGGAGCCGCAGCGAGCCGCCCGCGAAGGAGCCAACGAAATTTTCTTCGCTGTTTTAGCCACCAGTATTACGCTGGCCGTCGTGTTTCTACCCATTATTTTTCTCGAAGGGTTTGTGGGGCGGCTCTTCCGCGAGTTTGGCGTGGTGGTGGCCGGGGCGGTGCTGATCTCAGCCTTCGTATCGCTGACGCTGACGCCGGTGCTGAGCGTGAAAATGACCCGCAAAAACCACAATTACCGCTCCTGGTTTTACCAAAAAACTGAACCATTCTTTGCCTGGCTCGACCAGTCGTACCGCGAGTCACTGACGGGATTCATGCGAACACGCTGGTTGGCACTGGTGATGGTTGGAGTGTGTCTGGCCATGATCGCTGGCATTGGCTCGCTGCTCAAATCGGAGCTGGCTCCGCTGGAAGACCGCAGCCGGACCCGTGTAATCATCACCTCGCCCGAAGGCACCAGTTACGAACCCCAGGCCCAGCTTACCGACCGGGTCATGCAGTTTATGCTCGACTCGATTCCCGAAACCAAGCTGGCGTTTAGTGTGGTAGCCCCCGGCTTTTCGGGCGCGGGAGCCGTCAACAATTCGTTCGTATTCGATAACCTGACTGATCCCTCAGAGCGTGGCCGATCGCAGCAGGATATAGTTGATTACCTGAACAAAAGCATGCGCAAATTCACCGAAGCCCGCATTTTTGCTACCCAGGATCAGACCATTCAGGTAGGACGGGGTGGTGGGCTACCGGTACAGTTTGTGATCCAGAACCTGAACTTTGAGAAACTGCGCGAAAAACTGCCCACCTTTCTGGATGAAGTGCAGAAAGACCCGACCTTCCAGACTTCGGACGTGGACCTGAAATTCAATAAGCCCGAACTCAACATCAGCATCGACCGCGAAAAAGCCACCAACCTGGGCGTATCGGTGCAGGACGTGGCCCAAACGCTGCAACTGGCCCTGAGTAACCGGCGACTGGCCTATTTTCTGATGAATGGCAAGCAGTATCAGGTGATCGGGCAGGTGGACCGCGCCGACCGCGACGCCCCCGTAGATCTGGCTTCGCTCTACGTCCGTACCAACGAAGGGCGGTTGATTCAACTGGATAACCTCGTTAAGTTTCAGGAAGTGAGCAGCCCCCCGCAGGTGTATCATTACAACCGGTTCAAGTCGGCTACGGTGTCAGCAGGATTAGCTCCGGGAAAAACCATCGGCGACGGCGTAGCGGCCATGCAGGCCATTGCCGACCGCACGCTCGACCCAACCTTCCAGACCGCCCTCTCCGGCCCCTCCCGCGACTACGCCGAGAGTTCGTCCAACACGCTGTTTGCCTTCGGGCTGGCCCTGATTCTGGTCTATCTGATTCTGGCCGCCCAGTTTGACTCGTTCATTGATCCCTTCATCATCATGATTACCGTGCCACTGGCCCTGGCCGGGGCGGTATTCTCGCTCTGGATGTTTAATCAGACGCTGAATATCTTTAGCCAGATTGGCATTATCATGCTGGTGGGTCTGGTCACGAAAAACGGGATTTTGATCGTGGAATTTGCCAACGAGCAGCGGCTGCTGGGTAAGAACAGGTTTGAGGCCGCTACCGAATCGGCGGCTTTGCGGTTGCGCCCCATTCTCATGACCACGCTCGTAGCGGCCTTTGGTGCGCTGCCGCTGGCCCTCGCGCTGGGATCAGCCTCCAAAAGCCGCGTACCGCTGGGTATTGTCATCGTGGGCGGGCTACTGTTCTCGCTCATATTGACGCTGTATGTGGTACCCGTTATTTATACATATTTAAGTCGCCGAAAAGACAAACAGCCGGGCGAAACGCAGCCGGATGTATCAAAACCAGAGCCCGAACCAGTTGCCGTCTGACATACCGAAGCAGGCAGAAGGTACTTCCCGACGCAGGTTGATGACTAACCGTTCAGCAAAAGCCCCGAAATGTAATCTGCGTTTCAGGGCTTTTTGTTTTTGAACCAGGCAATAGAAAGTAACGCGGAATATGAATGTTTCGCCCGGAAAATCTAATCGACTCGGAACACCTGATTTCATCCAGTCAGGTATTCCGTTTTACCCTAAAAACTCTTCGGGAATGACGACAGAAACGGTACCGGTAAGATGGTGCTCTGTTCTTTAGTTTTTCTCCAGAATTAGCCGGTAGCTTTGTCCGTAAATAGAACCTGATGAAGCTCTCCTTTTTTCTCGCGCTTGCCGTTTGGCTATCCGGCGCGGCTAACGCCCAGACCGTTCGGGTCCGAGTCCTCGACAGCCTGAACCGCGAACCACTCGTGGGCGTAACCCTTCGGATAAACACCACCCCCGTTAGCGGTGCCGTTACCGATACCGAAGGCCTGGCTCAGCTAATGGGTCTCGCCACTGGAGCCTATCGACTAACGGTCAGCTACCTCGGCTACAAACCATACACACGTACCATTAGCGTACCCGCCGATTCGTTGATGACGGTGCGGCTGGCGTCGGCAGCGGACGAGCTTGACGTAGTAACCGTATCGGCAACGCGAACCAACCGGCGCATCGAGGATTTGCCCGTAAAGGTAGAAGTGCTGGGGCAGGCAGACATGGACGAAGAGGCCGCCGTAGTGCCGGGTAACGTAGGCAGCATCCTCGGCGACATCTCGATTATTCACCTCCAGCGCACCTCCCTCCCAACGGGCAACGAGGGGATTAGGATGCAGGGTATCGCGCCCAAATACACGCAGATTTTGCGCGACGGTTTGCCGCTGTACGAAGGATTTTCGGGTAATCTTGGGGTGTTGCAGATTCCACCACTGGATTTGAAACAGGTAGAAATCGTGAAAGGTCCGGCCTCAACGCTCTACGGGGGCGGGGCCATTGGGGGCCTGATTAATCTCGTCTCGCGCCGGCCCGGCTCCGAACCTGAACTGACCGTAGTGGCCAATCGCTCCAGCCTGCGCGAGAGTAACCTGAACGTGTATGGCAGTCGGCAACTCAACGAAAAAGTGGGGTTCACCATGTTTACGGGCTATACCAACCAACCCGCCGTGGATGTAAACGGCGATGGTTTTTCGGACGTACCGCTTATTCATCAGTTTGATTTGCATCCACGCCTGTTTCTCACGCCCAGCAGCCAAAACAAGTTTAACGTGGGATATTCATTCGTGAGCGAAAAGCGGAACGGCGGCTATGCATCGGCGGTGAACAACCCGGCCAGCAATACCGATAATCTGTACACCCTCAACAACGACCTCGTTCGGCACACCGGCGATGCGACCTACGAGCATATTTTTACCGATAAACACAGCCTGACCGGGCGCGGAACCGTCGGTTATTTCGACCGGAAACAGACCGATGGCGGCTACCGCTTCGACGGGCAGCAACTATCCACCTATGTTGAGTTGACGGACAATTACGAGCGGGGTCCACACAATATGGTAGCGGGCGTAAACGTGACCCACGAACAGTTCACGAAGGGCATTACCGACGCCACAACCATCCAGAACTTCACCTACAATACCGTCGGTGCGTTTGTACAGGATGACTACAGGGCGGGAAAATACCTGACATTTCAGGGCGGGCTGCGGCTCGATCATCACAACGTGTACGGCAACTTCTTTCTGCCCCGGCTCTCCATCCTGACCAAACCGAGCGAGCATTTCAGCATCCGCATCAGCATTGGCACGGGCTACAAAACGCCCAACGTCTTTGGGAATGTGACTACAACTACGCCCGGTGCCAGCACACGCTACCGCTATTTGCAGGGCCTTGACCCGTCAATAACGCCCGAACAGTCGCTGGGCCTGAACATGGACATTGCCTATCACGGTAACATTGGCGAACATCTGAGCGTACTGCTCGACCAGGCATTCTTCTACTCCTACGTAGATAACCCAATTGTGGCTGTTGCCGACCTGACCAGCCCGAAAAATCCTCTGACCCGGCTGCGGAACGCCAGCTACAACTACCGTACCCTTGGCACCGATACGTACCTGAGGCTGGAGTACGACGCCATCGAATTTTACATCGGCTATAACCACACGGCGGCCCGCCAGACGCAGGTGAGTGGCAACGGGCAACAATTTGTGCCGTTCAACCCGCGCGACAAAGGCTCGCTGACGGTAGCCTACGAAATTCCCGATACATGGCGGTTTGGTATCGAAGCAAGCTGGGTGGGAAACCAATACATCTACAATAATCAGCGGGTGGCCAGTTATTATTTCTGGGCCACCGCCGTAGAGCGGATGTTTGGGCGGTTTCACCTGATTTTAAACGCCGAAAACCTCTTCAACGTCCAGCAAATTAATTTCGGCCCCGTCGTTACGGGCGATGTTCGCAACCCGTCCATTGCACCCCTATGGGGACCCCAGCAGGGACGGATCGTTAATCTGGCCCTGAAATACCAGTTGAAGCACTAAATTCACTATCAAGTACTTCATAAATCGGCTACGCTGTAGCTGGTCGAGATCAGGCGGTTCCAGTCAGGATGACGCTTGAGATACGTGGTTATGAACGGGCAGGCTGGCACGATCCTCAGGTTATTGCGGTCAACGTACTCCAGCACGCCCTTAACTAAATGCGACCCCACCCCCTGCCCTTCTAAGCTGGCATCTACTTCGGTATGGGTCAGGGCCAGCGTTTCGTCGTCAAGTTGTCGATACTCAACAATGGCCAGTTTATTGGCGTAATTTAGCTCAAAGCGGTTTTTGTAGGTGTTATCCTTCACGGACGTATCGACGAGGTTCATACGTTGGTTAGTTTGTACACTAAAGTTTACCTAAAACGAAACGGTATTGTTCAGAAATCCGTTACTCCGGGCGGCAGGTAGTCTAACAAGCTGGCAAACGATTGTTCATAAATTTCTTTATTCCTTACAAGTCTTTGGCGCATCCCGGCAGTTCTCAACTTCTTTCCGTATCTTGTCAAAGATAGCCTGATTTAATCCATTCACTCTTTATGGCATTTATTGACAACGTTCTTCAGAAACCAGCGTACGGCTGGAGCGATGAAAATGGTGAACTGATCGTTCCCACCACAAGACAACTTTTTAAAGAAGCCTTTTCGCGAATCAACATTTTTACTGACCGAAGAAACTGGATTTCTGCGGTTAGCTGGCTCATGGCAGCCTGTCTGGTACCATTCGTGCTGCTGGCCTTCATTAAATACTTCTCGTTTCCGCTGCTGCTGGTTTCGTTCCTGTACAGTATCATGGTGATGAGTACCCATGCCACCGTCTGGTTCCACCGCTACAGCACGCACAAAGCCTTCACGTTCAGCCATCCGGTGTGGCGGTTTATTACCCAGAACCTGGTACTGAAGACGTTCCCCGAAGAGATTTATGTGGTCTCGCACCACGTTCACCACTCCAAATCCGACCAGCCCGGCGACCCGTACAACGCGCAGGGCGGGCTGATGTACTGCATGCTGTCGGACGTCAATCACCAGAGCATTTCCAAAAACCTGAGCGAAGAAGATTATAACAAGGCCGCCAGCTTTATGAAGCATACCGGCGTCTGGATTAACAGCTACGCAGCCTACCAAAAATGGGGGTCAGTAGCTTCGCCGTACTATACGATTGGTTTGTGGATACTGAACTGGTCGTTCTGGGCCACGGTGTTTTACCTGATTGGCGGCCCGGCGTTAGTGTGCGGCCTGTTTACCGGTGCCATGTTCTGGTTCGTGCTGGTGCGGGCGTTTAACTACACCGGCCACGGCAAAGGCGAAGTGAAACACGTGGAGGGCGTTGATTTCGACCGGCGTAACCTGTCTGTCAATCAGTCACGACCCGGCTTTTTCTCGGGCGAGTGGCACAACAACCACCACCTGTACCCCAGCAGTGCCCGCGCTGGTTTTCTGCCGTTCCAAATCGACTTTGCCTGGATGTACATCTATGGCCTGTATAAGCTCGGTATGGTGTCGTCGTACCGCGATAACAAGAAAGATTTCCTGAAGAAGTACGTTCACATCGCCGAAAAATCAGAAAGCAAACAGCCTGAAAGCAAAAAAGCGGTAGCGGTTCTTGCGGAGTAAGTACGCAGACGGGCGTTACTTCGCAGAAGCTTATAAGTAAAAGGGAGCCGCAATTTATTGCGGCTCCCTTTTACTTATAAGCTGAAATTCCGGTGATTTCGGCGCCCAGGATGAGCAGGTGAATGTCATGCGTACCTTCGTAGGTACTAACTGATTCAAGATTCATTAGATGGCGCATAATAGGATACTCGCCTGATATGCCCATCGCTCCCAGAATCTGCCGGGCTTCGCGGGCAATGCGCAGGGCCATCTCCACATTGTTGCGCTTGGCCAGCGAAATCTGGGCGGTAGTGGCGCGGTCTTCGTTTTTGAGGACGCCCAGCCGCCAGCATAGCAGTTGCGCCTGCGTGATGTCGGTCAGCATTTCGGCCAGTTTTTTCTGCACCAGCTGAAAACTCGCAATCGGCTTTTCGAACTGCACCCGCTCCAGCGCGTACCGGCGGGCCACTTCGTAGCAGTCCATGGCCGCGCCCAACGCCCCCCAGCTGATGCCATAACGAGCCTGATCCAGGCACTTGAGGGCACTTTTCAGCCCGTAGGCCCCGGGGAGCAGGTTTTCTTTCGGTACCCGCACGTCCTGAAACACCAACTCGCCGGTGGTACTGGCCCGCAAAGACCATTTGTTGCGGATTTCGGGCGTAGTAAAGCCTTCAAAGCCACGTTCCACAATCAGGGCGCGTACTTTACCCTGATCGTTTTTAGCCCATACAATGGCAATATCAGCAATGGGTGCGTTGGTAATCCAGAGTTTTGAGCCATTGAGCAGGTAGTAATCGCTACGCTCGATGAAGTTGGTTTCCATACCACCGGGGTTCGATCCGTGGTTGGGTTCGGTCAGGCCGTAGCAACCAAGCAACTCACCCGTGGCCAGCCGGGGCAGGTATTTTTGCTTTTGTTCTTCCGTACCGAACGCCCAGATGGGGTACATCACCAGCGAACTCTGCACCGATACGCACGAGCGGCAGCCCGAATCGCCCCGCTCCAGTTCCTGAGTCATCAGTCCGTAGCTGATCTGATCCAGCCCCCCTCCGCCGTATTCGGTCGGTATGTTCGGCCCAAACGCACCGATCTGCCCGAACTTAGGCACCAGTTGACGCGGAAACTCAGCCCGCTGGGCATAATCTTCCACGATGGGCAAAATCTCGCGTTTAACGAAGTTGCGCACCGCCGACCGCACCAGCTTATGCTCATCGGTGAGCAGATCGTCGAGGCAATAAAAATCCGTAGTAGGTTCAGTAGCGTCGGCCTTGTTGCGGGGCGAAGTCATGGTGCTTTGCATGGCGAGATAACGACTCAGGAGCCGGGTTGTTCGTGGACTGGTAAAACAATGTCCGGTTCGTTTTCTACCGATTGGACAGACTAACCGTCCCAAAACACTACGGCGACAGCCGTTCCAGCACCCAGCTATTTTCTTCTCTGCGGTAATGGATCCGGTCGTGCAGGCGGCTGGGGCGCCCCTGCCAGAACTCCAGTGCGTCGGGTACGAGCCGGAACCCGCCCCAGTACGGCGGGCGCGGCACGGACTGGTCAGCAAACTGTGCTTCGAGGTCGCGCTGCCGGGTTTCCAGCACCGCACGGTTAGTAATGATGCGGCTCTGTTGCGACACCCACGCACCAATCTGACTCCCGCGCGGGCGACTGGCATAATAAGCGTCCGATTCGGCATCGCTCACCTTTTCAACCCGCCCTTCAATCCGAATTTGCCGCTCCAGTTCGGGCCAGAAAAACGTCAGTGCGGCAAACGGCTGTCCCAGCAGTTCCTGTCCTTTACGGCTTTCGTAATTGGTATAAAACACAAATCCGGCGTCCGACACATCTTTAATAAGCACAATCCGGCCATCGGGCCGGCCATCGGCATTCACCGTGCTGAGGTGCATGGCATTGGGTTCGGGAACGCCCGCACCGAGGGCTGCATCAAACCACCGCCTAAACTGCGCCATCGGGTCGGGCAGGACATCAGTCAGGTCAAGACCAGCTAAGGTGTACTCTTTTCGTAAGTCACTGAGGGTTGCAGACATACCGTTGAGGGGTCTAAAGTGGCATTTAAAAGGCTGAACAGCGATGGATTCGCCAATTTTCGTAGTTTTGCAAAAGTAATCGGTACGTTCCCAACATGGCAAACCAAGACCAGAAAATAAACCAGCAGCCGGAAGTCACCTCTCAGACAACCGACGCGCTGGCAGTGAATACCCCCGACGTGACCACGACGCCAGCCAACACGGCGGTTGAGGCCACGGACACTCCGCCCCAGACTGCGGAGTCAGTTGCTGCAACGCCAGTTCAGCCAACGGATTCTGACAACACAGCGATCCCATCGCCCGACGACACAACAACTGACGAACAATCAGATGAGTCGGTAATCGGCGAAACAACGGAAGTCGTGACCAATCCGGCAGACGTGGCTGAGCCGATAGAGACGCCGGTAGCTGATGAAGCGGCAGTTGTCGAACAGGCTGACTCGTCGGCAGATGTGGACGAAACGGCGGAGCTGGACGAAGCCGTTATGCCCGTTGTAGAAGCCCAAACCACCCTCCCACCCCCTGCCGAGATGCCCGAACCGGACGCGCCAGCTGCCGTTGCGGAAGCTATTGACGCATCGGCACCAGCGGAAACCGACGTCATGGCGCAAACCGACATGAGCCATGCAGTCTCCGACGACACTCCGATTGACGAAGCAGAAACCGTTGCCGCTGCCGTAGAGGAAGACGTTGCCGACATTACGGAAGCAGAAGAAACCGAACCGGTCAGCAGTGAGTCAGATAACGCTGCAACTGAAGATGAAACCATAGCTGAACCTGCCGCTGACTATAGCCAGTTCTCAAAAACTGACTTCGTTTCTCTGCTCGAAGGGCAGATAACCATTATCTCGGCATCGGCGGTAATGCCCGCCGATTTTAAGCGGGCCGACCGCGTCCTGAAAGATACCAAGCCCCTCTTCGATCAAATGAAGCGGGCCGAGCGCGAAGCCGCCCTCCAGCTCTACACGGCCCAGGCCGAAGAGGCATCTGAAGAAGGCTTTACGTTCAAACACGACGACGAAGTCCTGCGCTACGATGAGTTGTACAAGCAGATCAAGAGTCAGAAGAATACCTATTTTCAGAATCTGGACAAAGCCAAAGACGGCAATTTCACGGCCAAAACCGAATTACTGACCCGTCTGCGCGAACTGGTTGAGTCGGACGAAACCAACGCCGTCGACCAGAAAGCAAGCTGGAACGAGTTTAAGAAAATTCAGGACGAGTGGAAAGCCGCCGGGAATATGAACTCCCCGCACAATGCTACGCTCTGGGCCACGTTCCACGCGCTCGTTGACCGGTATTTCAGCAACCGCAACATCTATTTTGAACTGAAAGAACTTGACCGCAAGAAAAACATCGGCCTGAAAACCGAGGTTATCGAGAAGGTGGAGGCTATGGCCAAAGCATCGGACGAGACGCCCGTAACGCGCCAGACCATCGACGATGCCAACGCGCTCTTCGAGGAATACAAACACATTGGACCAGCCCCAAAAGCCGAGCAGGAAGTCCTGTGGGCCAGAATGAAAGCTGCTCTGGATATCCTGTACGACAAACGGCGCGATCAGACCAACGAGCAGCGCAAAGAGTCAGCGCAGTTATACGAAGAAAAATCGGCGATCTACGAAGAACTGATTCCGCTTACGTCGTTCTCATCCAACAGCATCAACGACTGGAACGACCGTACCAAAGTGGTAATGGGCCTTCAGGACCGCTGGAACGCCATAAAAGGGCCGATGCCCCGCGATGAAGGCAAAGACCTGAGCAAGAAGTTCTGGGCTTCACTCAAAACGTTCTTCGCCAACAAAGGTGAGTTTTTCCGGCAGCTGGAAAGCAAGCGCGAAGACAACCTGCGCCAGAAAACCGAACTCTGCGAGCAGGTAGAAGCGATTCTGGCCGCTGGCGAAGAATCGCCGGAGATTACCCAGACGGTGATTGAACTGCAACGGCAGTGGAAGAATATCGGGCAGGTGCCGGAAAAGCAGAAGAACTCGATTTTTGAGCGCTTCAAAGCAGCCTGCGATGCCTTTTTCGACAAGAAACGCGCCCGGAATCAGGATACCGAACGTGAGTTTGAGGATAATCTGACGAAGAAAATTGCGCTCATCGAACGCATTGAAGCGGCCACCACCGAAAACGCTGACCTCTCTCAACTCGAAGCCTTCCGGCAGGAATGGCTGTCCATTGGTTTCGTTCCCAAGAAAGATAAAGAAGCAACTCAAAAGCGGTACATCAACGCCGTAAACGCGCTGGTAAGTGCTACGGGTCAGATTCCGGCCAAAGATAAGGAGCGTATCATGCTCCAGAGCGAAGCCGAAGCGACCCGGACTGGAGGATCTCGGGCGGGAGGCCCCCGGTCGGACCGACGCTCAGACGCAGGGGCAAGACCCGGCGGTAACCGCGAACGGGGCGGCCCACGGGAGGGCAGCCCACAAGAGGGCGGTAACCGCGACCGGAATCGGGGTGGTGGCAACCGGGGCAGCCGCGATCAGGATGATGACCGCGATTATGGCCGTAACACCTATCGCGACGATTACAACCGGGGCGACAGTGGTGGCAGCAAGCGCGAGGGAGACCTGCGCCGACGTATTACCGCCATTGAAAACGACATTGCTACGTATCGCAATAACATCGAATTCTTTGCCCGCTCGAAAAACGCCGATCAGCTCCGCGCCGACATCGACCGCAAAATCGCTGAATCCGAAAAGCAGATTGACGAGCTTCGCCATCAACTCCGTGTCGAGCAGGCGTAACTTATCTGACGGATAACAATTTATGGAACGTCCCGCTTAATAGCGGGACGTTTTTTTGTTATGGTCCCTCTGCTTTTGATGGCTTGAAATCGTACTCAACAAAGATGAGTTTGTGTATCTACATGATTATTTCGCCGTTCATCAAAAACAGGCACAAATAGTAAACTCTGTTGACTAAAAGCAGGTTGACATTAAAATACAATTAGCTCCGGCTCGTTTGATGACACTTACTATACGCTACGTTTTTCTGCTTGTCCCGGTGTTTACCAGTTTCTTACTGGCCGAACCCACGCTTGCCCAGCAAACCTATAGCATTACCGGGCGCGTGACCGATGCCGCCACCGGCGAAGGCATCCCGTTTGCTAGCATTGCCCTCAAAGGCACATCAACCGGTACCACCTCCAACGCGGAGGGGCAATACAAACTCCAGACGAAGCAGTTTTCCGACTCGCTTCAGGTTTTCAGTCTTGGCTACCAGACCCGTGTATATCGGTTACTGGCCATTGCCAGTCAGACGGTAGAGGTTCAGTTGACAGCGGAAGCCACTAAACTACAGGAAGTAAAGATTTACGCAAAAAAGGGCGACCCGGCGTATCGGATTATTCGCGAGGTGGTGAAACGGCGTGATCAGTATAACCCGACTCAACTGTCGGCGTTTCAGTATGACAGCTATACCAAGATTGAGGGGTATCTGAATAATTTCGATCAGAACCGCCAGAACGGACGGCGTCCCGGGCCCATCAACCGGCTACTAAGTAAACTGCCCGCCATTACCGATGCCAGCGGACGTGCTGCCGTGCCGGTATTCGTATCCGAAACATATTCGCAGTTTTTTACCCGTACCAATCCCGTTCTCCAAAAGGAAAATGTTCTCAAATCGCACGTAACGGGTGTAGGCGTGGGCGACGGCGGGCTAATTGCACA
The DNA here is from genome assembly GCA_014377625.1 of Spirosoma sp. GTDB lineage: Bacteria > Bacteroidota > Bacteroidia > Cytophagales > Spirosomataceae > Spirosoma. The sequence goes on along the minus strand of JACMPG010000247.1, from coordinate 28,043 downwards.
GTTGACGGGGGCGTCGTTTCAGCAGTACAATTTTTACCGTAACTCACTCTATGTTTTCCAAAAGGATATCCCTTCGCCGGTGGGTGGGTCGTGGGAAACGGTTTACACGTTCCGGCTCAAGGACACCGTCAACGTGGGTGACGTGACTTGTTTCGAGATTGAGTTCGCGCCCAAACGAGCCGCTGATCTTGCTTTTGAAGGCACCGTCTGGATCGACACGCTCCGCTATGCGCTGACGCAGATTGACGCGCGGGTGGACAAACGGGCTAACATCAATTTTATTGATGAACTACGTATTGAGCAGGACTGGGAGCAGACCGCGTCGGGCATTCGGTTTCCAACCCAGACCCAGCTCACGATTGATACGTGGCAACCTACCAAGAAAGCACCCGGCGCGCTGATTCGGTTTCTGGCTACGGCCACCGGAATCGTAGAAAATCAGCCCAAAGACGCTGGCTTCTACAACCCGGCCATCGAACTCGCCGACGACTATAAAACCGACGACCTGACCTTCTGGAAAAGCGTACGACCCCAGCAACTCTCGGGCCGTGAGCTACGGGCCATGCAGGTGGTCGATTCAGTGCGCAACGTACCATTCATGCGGGTGGCGGGCAAGTTTATCAGCATTGCTACGCTGGGCTACATTCCCGTACCGAAATTACACCTCGAAATTGGTCATCTACTCGACAGCTATGCCAGCAATACCGTTGAAGGTCACCGGTTTCGGCTGGGCGGACGCACCACAACGGGTTTCAGCAAAAAATGGCTGCTGACGGGTTATCTGGCCTACGGAACCCTCGACCGGCAATTCAAATATAGTGCGGGCGTTGAACACATCCTGAGCCGTAAGCCCTGGACCGTGGTGGGCTACCGGCAAACCTACGACCTGGAACGGGTAGGTCTGGGAGCCGATAACCTCGGTAACAATACTTTTTTTGCAGCCTTCTCGCGCTTTGGTACCATCCGCCGACCGTATTTCCAGGAAGACAAACTGCTGTATTTCCGGCGCGAAATAGGTAAGGGGCTGACCCAGACGCTGGCCATCCGCCGACGCTCGTTCGATCCGCTGTTTCCATTTGCCTTCCGCCCACAACCGCAGGATACCGATCAGAACATCCGGTCTGACTATGCCGTGTCGGAGATTACGTCAGAAACGCGCTACGCGCCTGATGAACTGATTATCCAGAACGACAATACCCGGCTCAGCACGGGCGCCACCCGAAAACCAATTCTTACCCTGCGTTATACAGTTGGCATACGGTACCTGTTCGATAGTGATTTTACGTACCATCGCGTGTCGATGTCGCTGAAGCACTCGTTCCGCATGGGCGTACTGGGCCGGTCTTACTACACCATCGACGCGGGGATTATTCCCTCAACGGTACCCTACACGCTGCTTTATACGCCACTGGGCAACGAATCTTGGTTTTACGTCGGTAACGCGTATAACCTGATGAATTACTTCGAATTTGTGGCCGACCGCTGGGCTACGGTGCGCTACGAGCATAATTTTGGCGGGCTGCTGTTTAACAGGGTTCCGTTGCTACGTCGGCTCAAGTGGCGCGAGCTGGTTACCGCAAAAGTCATGGTGGGCAGCGTATCGCCGGCCAACACGAACCTCATCCCGCCTACTGACCCACAGGGCCGGGCCGTTGACGGCTTCAACTCGCTCACCAGCACGCCCTACGTAGAAGTGGGCTACGGTATCGATAACATCTTCAAAGTATTCCGGGTCGATGCCATTCACCGGCTTACCTATCTGGACAACGTGAGCCGCACGGGCATCCCCGTTACGCCCTTCGCCCTCAAAATATCGGGCTGGCTGGCATTCTGAGTTTTGACGATCTGCGTTTAGAAAAAATAGAGCAGTTCAGCTACACCCGTATTACTCTCTTTCAGTCAATGGTTGTAATTTGTGCGTCTATTTAGCTATTTGAGGACGTATTAACGAAAACTATGATTACGAGAGTTGCCATAAAAAACTTCAAGAAATTAGAAGCCGTATCGTTCTCACTTTCCCAGTCGGTTGTTCTGATTGGACCCAATAACGCAGGTAAATCAACCATTTTCCAAGCATTGTGTCTTTGGGAAATTGGTGTTGCCAACTTCGTTCAGGCGCACCAAAAAAATGACTTAAACCGGCAGGGAGCGGTTACCATTAACCGGAAAGATTTACTCAATACGCCTATTGCTGACGCCAGATTCCTATGGCGAAGCAAAAAAGTGACCGAAAACAAAAAGAGTGGCGGAGTGGAGCATGTGCGGCTGACCGTCGAGCTAACGGGCGAACAGGATGGCAAAGACTGGAATTGTAAAACCGAATTTACGTTTGCCAACGCGGAGTCCATTAGCTGCAAAATAGTGAGTGGCCTTAAGCAGTATAGTCAGTTGATTGACCAGAATAAAGCCGTTCATTTTGGCTTTCTCCAACCCATGTCGGGTCTGGCTACCGAAGAGGACCTGCTAACGCCCGGTGCCGTTGACCGACGCCTGGGCGAAGGCCGAACCGCCGAAGTGCTCCGAAATATTTGCTACAGCATCCTGCATCCCGAAATCCCTTCACAGGCTGCCAACAACGGGCAGGCGAACTGGGAAAAACTGCGCGAAGCCATCCAAAAGATGTTTGGTGCCGACCTGCATGAACCCGAATACATTCGGGCAACGGGGTTACTCCAACTTGAGTACACCGAGAAAAAGATTCGGTACGACATTGCTTCAGCGGGGCGGGGTTTTCAGCAGACGCTGCTCCTATTGGCCTATATGTACGCCCACCCCGGCACGACACTACTGCTCGACGAACCCGATGCGCACCTTGAAGTAATTCGGCAGCGCGAAGCATTCCAGCTAATAAACGCCGTTGCCAACGAAACCCAGTCGCAGTTGATTATGGCTTCCCACTCAGAAGTAGTACTCGATGAAGCCGCCGATGCATCGAATATAGTAGCCCTGATTGATAGTAAGGCCATAGACCTGAATACGGATCAAAAGCGAAAGCAAATTAATTACCTTAAAAAAGCCCTGACGGACATCGGCTGGGAGCGTTATTATCTGGCCCGGCTGAAAGGTCATATCCTTTATCTAGAAGGCTCAACTGATCTTGAAATGCTTAAAAAATTTGCAGAAAAGCTGAATCCTGAAATACTCGCTTTTCTACAAACAGCCAATGTACAGTACACAGAAAATAACGTACCGCACAAAGCCATAGAAAATTTTGTGGCCCTGCGTGAGTTTGTACCTGATTTGCAGGGATTTGCTCTATTTGACCGGGTCGAGAAAAATTACGAGAATAACCCACCGCCTATACCTGTGCAATTCTGGAAAAAACGCGAACTGGAAAATTATTTCGCCCGACCAGACATCTTAATTCGACACGCGGGTTTACTGCATCACAAACATCCATCGTTTAGTAGCGAAAAACTGAAAGAAGTTATGGAGCAGGTTATCACCGACATCACCGCTCCTGCTGCTCTTCGGGACTTATCAGCTAAATTCTGGAGTGATACCAAATTGTCAGACGATTGGCTGGATGTTATCTTTCCCGAATTTTATAAACGCCTGAGTTTACCCGCCAATTTTTATAAACGGGATTATTACGAGCTTGTCAGTTTGCTGAGACCTGAAGAAGTTGACCCTGAAATCCCCGAAAAATTAAATGCCATCCTCAACGCCCTTTCCTAAGTATTGTAGCTGGTCACGCCCAGACCTGCGTGCCTTCGGTGCAGTTGCGGCACATCTCAATTTCGGAGCGCGACCGTAGCAGTGTTTGCCGGAAGTTCTGGTAGGCGGGGCCGCGCCAGAGGTCGGCGAAGGAGTCGGTTTGCAAATCGCCGAGCCGGTGGTGAGCGTCTTTGTCGAAGCAGCACGGTACCACCAGCCCGTCCCACGTAATAACGCAGGAGTGCCACATTTTCCAGCAGTGGTCGCCGAAGCCGTTTTTAATGCGGTACGTGCCATCGGGTTGTTCGGCGTAGCGGCTGTACTGGTCCAGCGTCGGAATAAGGTCGGAGCCGTGTTCGTAGTCGTAGATCTGCGCCGTTTTCAGCCCTACCTCGTCCACGCCGAGGTCGCGGGCGAGTTGCTTCACCTCATCAATCTGGTGCTGATTGGGCTGCACCACCAGAAATTGGAACACTACGTGGGGCGTGCGCGATTTCAGTTCTTTTTTCCAGCGCAGGATGTTCTTCGTGCCTTCCAGCACTTTTTCGAGCTTCCCACCCACCCGGTACTGCTGATACGTTTCCTGCGTGGTACCGTCGATGCTGATAATGAGCCGGTCCAGCCCCGACTCCACGGTTTTACGGGCGTTGGCATCGGTAAGATAATGCGCATTGGTACTGGTAGCGGTATAGATATTGCGGTCGGTGGCGTAGCGCACGAGGTCCAGAAACTGCGGGTGCAGGTAGGGTTCGCCCTGAAAATAAAAGATCAGGTACAACAGCGTATCGTGGAGTTCGTCGATGGTGCGTTTGTAGAGTTCCTCGACGAGCATACCGGTGGGGCGAGTAAAGGAACGCAGCCCGCTGGGGCACTCGGGGCAGCGCAGGTTACAGCTCGTGGTCGGCTCAAACGCAATGGACATTGGCAAGCCCCGGTGACTGGCCCGTCCCGTCCGTTTCGAGACGTAGTAGCTCGACAGTACCCGAAGCGCATTGGCCACGCGCTTCGGGGTCAGCTTCCGGGCAAAATTCAGCCCGTCGTGGAGGTTACGATTCATAAGGCAAAGTTAACGTCATACTATTTCTGCGTAGCCTTTTGCAATACCATATTAATAGCCTGTTCAACCACGTCGGGATGATGAAACATCAATTCGTGTCCGGCACCCGGAACAACCAATAGCTGAGCACCGGGAATCATCTGACTATACCGGCGGGCCATAGCTACGGGAACGTTCTGATCGAGTTGCCCATTGACCACCACAAACGGCACCCGAATGAATTTGTATCGCGGAATAATCAAAGAATCCAGCACCGTAGCGTCGTGATCTATCGCCCAGTTAAGCAGCGTCTGCGGACGCATCATCAGGGCAGTATAGACTTCGGTGTACGCATCGGGTGAGGTACTCTCGGGCGAAAAAGCGTGGTCTAAACCGGCTTTGGCCGCTGGCTTTCCTATTGGAATATAAACGGTATGAGCCAATAACTTACCAAATATCGGAGTTCGCAGCAGTTTGTATTGCCAGAGAGGTTCACGGTCTTCAGTGTTGAAGCAGGCCCCACCCAACGTAACAACGCCTGCTAATTCGTTAGGGTATTCTTCGGCGAAAAGCGTAGCTACCTCGCCCCCGCGCGAATGTCCAACCAGCACGGGCCGACGAATTCCAGCCAGTTGCAATCCCTTGTGAATATACCGCACCTGACTAAGAACAGACTGGTTTGGCAACGTTTCGCTAAATCCAAACCCAGGCCGGTCAATGGCAATAACATCATATTTTTTGGCTAACCGGGCAAAATTAGCCATTGTCCAGTCGTAAGTTGAACCACCGTCGCCGTGAATCAGCACAACGGTTTGACCCTGCCCGGCCCGCAGATAGTGTAATGCTTTTGCCGGGTAACCCACCTGCACAAATTTACTCTCTTGGGGGAAATAGCGTGTGGCCTGGTCAACCGCAGATTGTGAAGTAGTAAAACACCAGACAATCAGGGCGAACAGAAGCAGCGGAATATACCAGAAAAAGCGTGCATGAAGAGAAGCATTTTTCATCGAAACACTTTCCTCAGATCAATAGAAACACCGTTGGTGGGGTCTGTCAGGACGTTGTTGTGGAAAACGAGTTCGTCGCCGGTGGGCAGGAGTACAAAAATAGTCCGCAATACGGGTTGCACGAGCCAGTACGATTTAACACCAGCCGCAAAATACGCTTTCGATTTCTCAGTCAACTCCGTGTCAGTCTGCGAAGGCGAAATGATTTCGATCACGGTCAGCGGTACTTCACTTACTTTCACTTCATCTTCGCGCCAGTTAGAGGGTTCTACCGGAAACAGACACAAATCCGGTACGTACGACGGGTTCGGAGCCTCCAGCGACAACTCGCTCAGCACATCATACCGGTCTTCATACTGATTCAGCAATTGCTGACTCAAACGAGCCTGTAATTTACTATGGTTAAAGCTTGGCATGGGTTTTCCGCGTTCGCGTTCGTAGGGCGTCAGGAAAGTGGATTCAAGAACAGCTTCCATAATCTGATTGGTTTGCGTTGATTAGCCCAGCAGCTCATTTACCGTAATAGCGAAATCGTTCAGCGTGGGTTGTGCCGAACACAAGTCATCGTCGGAGCAGATTTGGACGGTTTTGCGGCCTGTATAAACATATACTTCGCGGGTTTCGGGAAAGACATGCCACAACACCTGCACCCCCACATTGAAGTACTCGATGCGTTTGGCTTCCACCTTCATGGCGTCGTCGGTCGGCGAGATAATTTCGATGCAGAAAGCCGGAATGGGTTCGTCATCACTGTGGATCTGCCCGTCGGAAAAATACGCTACGTCGGGTCGGCGCATCTGAATACCGGTCAGCATCACGTCCTGCTCACAAATAAGTTGCCCTCGCTCCTGCTTGGCTTTCGTCTTGTCGAAACAAAAGTTCAGTGCCTGAATAATGGGTAAGTGTTTTCGTTTCGTGCTGGAAAATTTGATGAGTTCGCCGTCATTCCATTCGTACTTGTAGCCATCGGCTGGTTCGAAACGCAGAAACTCCTCAAAGGTCGTAGGCAGAACAAGTGCCTGTGGCTGGGCTTGAGTCATGTTGGTCGATGCTGGTTTACGGCAAGATACGCAGAAACGGGAAGATTTTCATGCCGGGTCAACGCGCCACACGCAGCAGCCCGCTTCGGCAAAAACGACCTCACCCATTTCAAGTTCCGGAACGGTATCGGGTAATTCGCCGGTCAGGCTGGCCGCAAAAATATGGGTTGGGTTTTCGCGCTGGGTCCAGGCCAGATAAGTTTCCCCGGCGTCAGGACCGACGAGCCAGCGCGTTTCTTTACCCCGGATTTGTTCCCAGATTTGTTCGGCAAACTGACGGATGCGGACGATGGCCGTAAACTGTTCGGCGTTCTGGCCCCAGACAAACGGGCCGTGCGTCACTTTGTCGGGCTGGCGGTCGTCTTCGATCTGAAACACGTACAGCTTGGTATATTCTTCGTTGGCCCCGCGCTGCTCATGCCCGTTTCTTACCTCAAATCCCAGCCCTGTGTAACTCGGCCAGTCGGTCAGGAACAGGGCGGTAAAATAGCGAAAGACGTTGCCCGTGCGGTAGAATGCATCGAAGCGCGGGTCGTCTTTGTCGGCGGTCATGACCGTAAAATTCGGCGCGAACCGGTGCGTTTTCCGGTACCCGTCATATAACCCCAGCTGCCGCCTGAACTCGTCCGAACTCACCACCAGCGACTGTAAATCGCCCAGCGTTGAGTCGGCGTCGATGGCGTCCAGATGGTCGGGTTCATTGCCGTAGCCCATCGTGTCGGGCGGGGCCAGGAAGGTCTCGGCAAAGAAACCGAAGTGCGACACGCCGTTGCCCTGCACGTAGCGTTTTACGGCCTTTAATGGGTCGTAGTAATGTCCCACCATATCGGGAACGCCACCGGGCCGCATCTGTACGTGCGCCATGTCGCCCCGCATGAAATCGAAGTTATACGTCCGCTGGCAGTCATAAACGCGCTGGTTCAGGTAATCCCAGGCGGGGTAGTTGGGGGTATCAAAGTCCAGTTCCCAATTCTGATTGTCGTTTTTCGGTTCAAAAAACCGGTACCGGGCCAGCGGGCCAAACACCCGCGACATAGATTCGGGGGTATCGAACGCGTACTGATACCAGATTTGGCCGTAGCCGTCGGTCATGAAGTCGTTGGCGTCGATGTGCAGCCCCCGGTACGGCGGGGCCATGGTCATCGGCAGGGTTTCGTAGCCCCGGGCCAGCAGGTGCCGCATCAGGGCCAGCCGCCGACTCAGCCGCCCGGCATAGTTGGTCGGGTTGCCGAAGATCATCCCGGTGCGCTGTCCATCAGTCAGATGGCTGTCGATGGTCGAGAAAAAAACGTCCTTACTCATTGTCAGCACCGACCCATCGGCGGTTCCTTCGCTGCGCAAAAACTGATAGATGGCTTCTTCCACGTACTTATAAACCATGCTGCTATGGTCAATGAGTTTTGGTCCCTCGCGCCGGACCCACTCGAACAGCGATGGGTGGGTCAGTACCATCTCCGAGAAGCGGTCGGTATGCGGAATCACGTCCATGCCCACCGTTCGGCCCGTGGCGTGAAGCAGGTTGACAACGGCTTTGAGTTGCTTCTCTACCGTATTCAGGGCCGGTACGTACTGCGCCAGATTCTGATCGAAAAATTCGGGGTTGATCTGCCAGCTCACCATACCGTATAAACTACCCACCACGCCCGGCTCCCAAACGGGCAGCAGATGGATGCTGTCGTGCAGGGCGGGGAGGGTTAGGCTGTAGGCCACTACGCTCCAGAACGAACCCAACGTGCGGACGTTGACCCCCACCATATTACTTTCTTTGAGCCACGAGCCGTCGGGCTGACCCGCCACGGGACTGCCAATGGTTTCGGCAGGGTCGAGTGCCCGGCGCATCACATCGGTACCGAGCCGTTTGTGAAGAACGTCGAGCGTTTGATAGACCGAAAGCTGAACGGCGGTCTGGGGCAGCAGATCCACAACGAACGACGTTTGCCCCGATCCGTAGGCAGCGGTCAGGCTGGCGTAATTTCGTTGCCAGTTGGTTTGTATATCGGAGAGAGTAGTTGGCATATGAGCAAAAGTAGCGTTGTATTTATAAAACCAAACTGCCCTGCCATTTGTCATAAAAAGAAGAGATTTAGTAATTGGAAAATCCATGCAGGACGTAGCGATTATAGGGGGCGGGCTCGCCGGGCTGGTATCGGCCATTGAGCTGGCACGGGCGGGCCACAGTGTTACGCTCGTGGAACGAAAAACGTATCCCTTCCACCGAGTCTGTGGCGAGTACATCTCCAATGAAGTGCGGGCCTACGTCGAATCGCTGGGTATTGACCTGGCCGGGCTGGATGCGGCCGCTATCAGCCGGTTTCAGGTTTCGGCACCGTCGGGGCGGCTGCTGGAGAGTACGCTCGATCTGGGCGGCTTTGGTATCAGTCGCTATATCCTTGATTATGAACTCTATAAACTGGCCGAAGCAGCCGGAGTTACGTTTGTGCTGGGTCAGCAGGCCGACGTTATTAGTTTTGCCGATAACGGGTTCACAGTTGCACTGAGTAACGGCGAAACCCTGACGAGTCGGCTGGTAATTGGCGCATTTGGTAAACGGTCCCGGTTAGACAAAACCCTCGACCGGGCATTCATGCACCAGCCGTCGCCCTACATCGGCGTGAAGTACCACGTCGTGATGGACTTTCCCGCCGACGTAATTGCCCTGCACAATTTTGCCGACGGCTACTGCGGCATGTCGGCGATTGAGGCCGGTAAATACTGCGTCTGTTACCTTACAACGCGCAAAAACCTGCGGCAGCACGGCAACATTCCCGATATGGAACGGGCCGTGCTGTACCAGAATCCGCACCTTCGGCAGGTGTTTGAAAACGCCACCTTCCTGTATGAAAAGCCCGAAGTTATCAACGAAATATCCTTCGCGCCCAAACCAGCCATTGAAAACCACATCCTGATGGCGGGCGACTCGGCAGGGTTGATTACGCCCCTCTGCGGCAACGGTATGGCGATGGCGATTCACGGGGCCAAGCTCGTCAGTGAATTGTCCGGCTCATTTTTGCGCGGGACACTAAGCCGGCCTGAGCTGGAGCAACAGTATCAGCGCGGCTGGTCGGCGCAGTTTGGCCGGCGGTTGTGGGTGGGGCGAAACGTGCAGAAACTATTTGGCCGACCGGGTCTGACCGAAGCGGGTATCCGGGCATTTGGCCTGTTCCGCCCCGCCCTGCGCACCGTCATGCAGCACACCCACGGCACGGAAATCAGCCCGACGTGAATCCCAACTGGCGATAAAGCCGTATTCTAAGAAACCAATTACCTGCTTCGTTATGAAAAAAACATGTCTAATTCAGCTCATTGTTGTTCTGCTGACTCTCTCGCTCTGGAATTGTAAAAAAAACGAACCCGAACCTGAACCGTTTCTGATTACCAATTTCAGCGTCACGGTTGTGGCCTCAACGGCAGCCGCCAATATGTACCGTGTCAATTACGACGTCACAAATATGTCGACCCGGCGGTACACCATTACCGGAAGACCGCGGTTCAGCGCAGTATTCACAGCTACCGCTACCGACGGCACGACCTACACCACCACCGACGGCCTGCCCGAACTGGACCCCGGCGAGAAACAGCCGCGCACTACGTTCGTAGATACCAAAGGCAAAAACGCCACGATCGGGGCCGAAATCCGGCAGACGCCCTGAGCCTGACGATTCATTACCTGGACCCAAACCGCAGCAGATATCCCGATTTGCCTTTGCCTTCGCTGGCAATGAACAGATCGCCGTTGGGCGCGAAACAGATGCCTTCGGGTTGGGGCAATTGTTTCTTGTCCAGTTTCTCGACGTGTAACACCTGTTTCTGGCCGTTGGTAACGATCAGCTGGTGGCTGGCCGACGACAGGACGTACCAGTCGCCCGTTTCGGGGTGTACCGCCAGGGCCGACGGTTTAAACTCATCGGGGTCCACGCCCGCGCTGCGGAGGGTTTCTTCGGGAAGCTGCATCTCGCGGTAGACGGCCCGGCTGCGGAGCCCAAACGAGTACACGGCGCGGCTGCTGGACGTGCCACCCCCCTTTTTTACAGCAATGAGCAGCCGCTCGGTTTTGGGATCGTAGCCCAGCCCTTCAACCTCCGTTTTGGCGGGCAGGTCGGTTGGAATACGGGCCACCTGAACCGATTTCGGCGACGACAGGTCGAGCGTAAACCGCTGTAGATTACCATCACTTTCGAGGGCGTACACGTCGCCGTTTACGTATTCGATGCCTTCAAAATCACCGTAGCCACCGAAGCCCACCTCCTGCGTAATTTGCTTTTTTTCGATGTCGTAGACGAATACGGCGGCTTCCTCATCCTGAATGCAGAGCAGTTTATTGTCTTTGTAATACGTCAGCCCCGACACCTCGCGCAGCCGTTTGGGCAGCGTTACAGCATCGGCAGGGGCGTTGAGCGCATACGGGAAGGTGTATGGAGTAGCCTGCGTTTCGGAAGTGGCCCGATCACTTTCAGACGACTTACCACCACCGCAACCCATAAGCAACCAGGGCACAACAAAGCAAAGGCGATTCATAAACAACGGTTTTCAATTCGGTAAACAGGCAAATATAAACGTCTAAACGGGGCATTCGCTCCTACAAAACCGGCATTCAATGGGTTTATTTTTTTGCGAATTACCGGACTCACGTAGCTTTACGTCATGACACCAGACCTGAGCCTGTACCGCCTGACCGGCCGCCAGAAGTGGCAGCTTGCCGTGAGCGTTTTTGTGGTCTATTGGCCCATCCGGCTCTACGTTAATATCAGCAGTCCGGCCTGGGCGTTCCGGGCTACGCGGATTCCGTTTTTTGTCCTCGAAATTGTCCTGTCGCTGCTGTTCTTTTTTCTGTGGATCAGCATTACCGAGTGGATTCAGCGACGCCTGTTTCGCTGGTTTGGCGACGGCTTTCTGCTTGAGTTTAGAATACCGGATCAGTTGGCTACCCTCTTGATTGCCAGCATCATAGCAATGGGGTTTAATTTCGGGTTTTATACTATTGCGCGGTCGGTAAACGGGATGATAGAGGAGCAATTCCCGGCGTTTCGGGTCACCCCCCCACCCCGCGCTGCCGCGCTGGATTTGCCCGTGGTGCGTCAGTATAGCCGCGAACAGCGGGCGCGGGTCAACAATGGCCTGACCGTCATGGCCCTGCTATCGGCATTTTATCTGGCTGCCAACCGCCGAACCAACCGCCGGCTCGAAGACGTGCAGCTACGCGCCGAACGGCTCGAAAAAGAAGCACTTCAGGCGCAGTTTGCCGCGCTCAAGAGTCAGGTCAATCCCCATTTTCTGTTCAACAGCCTGAGCATCCTGTCGTCGCTGGTGTATGCCGACGCCGAACTATCAGAGCGGTTTATCGACCAGTTATCAAAAGCATACCGGTACATTCTGGAGCAGAAAGATAACGAACGGGTGCCGCTCAAAACTGAACTGGCCTTTATCCAGGCGTACCGGTTTCTACTCAACATCCGCTTCGAGAATAAATTCGACGTCGTGATTGACGTACCGGAAGACGTGCAGCAACGCCGTAGCATTGCCCCGCTCACCCTGCAATTACTGGTCGAGAATGCAGTAAAGCACAACCGGATGTCGGCCAAAGAGCCGTTGCAGGTGCATATTTTCGTGGCCGGTGACTGTCTCGTCGTTCAGAATAACCGGCAACTGCGCCCCCAGTCCGAAACCTCGACCGGCCTGGGACTACAAAACATCATCAATCGCTACGCCCTGCTCACAGACTCCCCCGTTCACGTGCAGGAAAGGGAGGAGAGTTTCGTAGTAAAAATACCCCTCATCTAATTATGAATTTTGACTGATAGAATGGTAGAATCGGGACGCCGAAGCGGGGCTTACGCAAGTATATTCTATCAGTCAAAACTCAACCATTCACTCATTAAAAAAGATGAACGTCCTGATTATTGAAGATGAAAGCCTGACAGCGAAGCGGCTGGAAGGCATGCTGGCGAAATACGATCCGGCCATTCGGGTGCTGGCGCAACTGCCATCGGTAGCCGATACGGTGGTCTGGCTTTCACAACCAGACGCCCCCGCCCTCGACCTGATATTCATGGATATTCATCTCGAAGACGATATCGGTTTCCGTATTTTTGAGCAGACCCACCTGCAAACGCCCGTCATTTTCACGACCGCCTACGACGAGTACATGGTGCAGGCGTTTAAGGTTAACAGCATCGACTACCTGCTCAAACCCATCAACTACAGCGAGTTAGTGGCCGCTATTGATAAATTCAAAGCCCTGAAAGAACAGTTTGGCTCCGGCACCCCCGCCCGAAATCCCGACCTCGACACGCTGTTGCAACTACTTGGCCCAGCCCGGCAAACTACCTACAAAGACCGGTTTATGATTACGGTGGGTACCAAAATCCGCAGCATCGACACCGCCGACATTGCGTATTTTTACCTCGAAGAACGTATCGTTTTTCTGGTCACGCAGGACAACCTGACCCTGCCCGTAGATTATAGTCTGGAAAAGCTGGCGCAACTGCTGGACCCACGCCGGTTTTTCCGAATCAGCCGTCAGTTTCTGGTATCACTACCCGCCATCCAGACCATCCACCAGTTTTCGGCGGGCAAGCTCAAACTCGACCTGCTGCCCCGCCCCCGCCCCGAACGGAATGCCGCCCAGGTTTTCGTCAGTGGCGACCGCATGACCGACTTCAAAGAGTGGCTGGGCAAGTGAGCATCAGGAAAGATACTCTGCCTTTCGGTTGTTGGATTTCGGTTGCATGGCCCGTTTCCGTACCTTCGCGGTCCTGACTCGCACAACAAAACCACCTGCAAACTGAATCGTATGCAACAGAAAATACGGCGCGAAGACGCCCTCGAATACCACGCCAAAGGGCGTCCCGGTAAACTCGAAGTGGTGCCGACCAAAGAATACAGTACGCAGCGCGACCTCTCGCTGGCGTATTCGCCGGGCGTGGCCGAGCCGTGTCTGGCCATTGAAGCCAACCCCGACGATGCCTACAAATACACCGCCAAGGGTAATCTGGTGGGCGTTATCAGCAACGGTACTGCCGTTTTGGGCCTGGGCGATATTGGCGCCATAGCCAGCAAACCCGTCATGGAAGGCAAAGGGCTGCTGTTCAAAATATACGCCGACATCGACGTATTCGATATTGAACTCGACACCCACAACGCCGACGAGTTTGTCAGGACGGTAAAGATTCTGGAGCCGACCTTCGGCGGGGTCAATCTGGAAGACATCAAATCTCCCGAATGCTTTGAGATCGAAACCCGGCTGCGTGCCGAACTCAACATACCGGTCATGCACGACGATCAGCACGGTACGGCCATTGTAAGCGGTGCCGCCCTTCTCAACGCGCTGGTGCTGGTCGGCAAGAAAATAGAAACGACCCGGTTCGTTATTCTGGGAGCCGGCGCAGCCGCTATCTCGTGCGCCCGGCAGTACGTAGCCCTCGGCGCAGCCTACGAAAACATCGTGATGTTCGACGTAAACGGCTGCCTCACTGCCGACCGCACCGATCTCAACGACATTACCCGCCCGTTTGCCACTAATCGCGCCATTGCATCCATTGCCGAAGCGTTTATAAACGCCGATGTCATGGTGGGTCTTTCGCGGGGCAACATTGTAGACGCCGACATGATCCGGTCGATGGCAGCTGATGCGATTGTTTTCGCGATGGCCAACCCGACGCCCGAAATCAGCTACGAAGACGCCATGGCCGCGCGCCCCGACCTCATCATGGCTACGGGCCGCTCAGACTACCCCAATCAGGTGAACAACGTACTGGGCTTTCCCTACATTTTTCGGGGTGCCCTCGACGTGCGGGCTACGGAGATCAACGAAGCCATGAAACTGGCGGCTACCTACGCCCTGGCCGACCTTGCTAAAAAACCCGTTCCCGACATTGTGAATCTGGCCTACGGGCAGGATAACATCCTGTTTGGCCGGACGTATATCCTGCCCAAACCCGTTGATCCGCGTCTGCTGGCTACGGTAGCCCCGGCAGTGGCACGGGCGGCTATGGAGTCGGGCGTGGCGCGGATGCCGATTCAGGATTGGGACGCCTACGAAATGCAACTGGCCCGGCGGCTGGGCCACGACAATCAGATTTCGCGGGTGATTCTCAATAAGGCGAAGAGCAGCCCCAAGCGCGTTGTTTTTGCCGATGCCGAAAACCTGAAAGTCCTGAAAGCCGCCCAGCAAGTGCGCGACGAAGGCATTGCCCACCCCATTCTGCTCGGCGAAACGGCTAAAATCCAGAGAATCATCCGCGATAATAACCTTGACCTCGGCCAGATTCCGATCATCGACCCCCGCGCCAAAGAGCAGGATGCCCTGATTACCAAATTTGCCGGACTGTACTTCGACAAGCGCAAGCGCAAGGGCGTGAACGCTACCGAAGCGCGGAAACTGATGTATTACCGCAATTATTTCGGCGCGATGATGGTGGAAACGGGCGAAGCCGATGCCCTGATTTCGGGCCTGACCAGCTCATATCCCGAAACGATCCGGCCCGCCCTGCAAATCATTGGCAAGGAGCCGGGCGTACAACGGGTGGCAGGTATGTACATCCTGCTGACCAAGCGCGGCCCGCTGTTCTTCTCCGACACCACGGTCAATTTCAACCCCACCGCCGATGAGATCGTGGAGATTACCGAGATGACCGCCAAAACCGTTGAGCGGTTCAACATAAAGCCCCGCATTGCCCTGGTTACGTACGCCAACTTCGGCAGTGCCAAAGGCGACGATGCCGAGAAGATGAACCGGGCAGTCGAGATTTTACAGCGTAAACACCCCGACATGGTCGTGGATGGCGAAATTCAGGCGCACTTAGCCTTCAACACCGAACTGCTCGAACAAAACCATCCGTTCAGCAAACTCGTTGGCGAGGGGGCCAATACGCTGATTTTCCCGAACCTGTCGGCGGCCAATATTGCCTACAACCTCATGGCCGAAGCTGCGGGCTTCGACACCATCGGCCCGATTCTGCTCGGCATCCGCAAACCCGTATACGTCCTGCAACTTGGCTCGTCGGAGCGCGAAATCGTGAACATGGTCGCCATCGCGGTGGTCGAAGCACAGGGGAAATAAAAAGAGTTGTAAAGTTGTAAAGTCATGGAGTTATATAGTTGGCTGGCGCGTCAACGGATCGGGACGCAACTTTATAACTTTATAACTTTACAACTCTACGACTTTACAACTTAATAATGAGAATTTTAACCGGTATTCAGTCCAGCGGGCGTCCGCATCTGGGCAATATTCTGGGGGCCATCAAACCCGCCATCGACCTGTCGGTACAGCCCGGCAACGATTCGTTTTTCTTTATCGCCGACCTGCATTCGCTGACCTCGCTGCGCGACGGCGAAACGCGCCGGGAGTTTACACGGGCGGTAGCGGCAGCGTGGCTGGCGTTCGGGCTGGATACGGAGCGGAACACCTTCTGGCGGCAGTCGCGGGTGGCCGAGCACACCGAACTGGCCTGGTATCTGGAGTGCTTCACGCCCATGCCCATGCTGCAAAACGCCACGGCCTTCAAGGAAAAAACCGAAAAGATGGCGGTTAGCTCCGTGAACAGCGGGCTGTTTGTCTACCCCATTTTGCAGGCGGCAGACATCGTTTTATACAACGCGAATATCGTTCCGGTGGGGAAAGATCAGCGGCAGAATCTCGAAATCACCCGCGACGTAGCCTCGGCCTTCAACCGGCAGTACGGCGAAATTCTGACCATCCCCGAAGCCCGCATCGACGAGCGGGTTATGACCATTCCGGGACTGGACGGGCAGAAAATGAGCAAGTCGTACAATAATTACATCGACATCTTTTTACCCGAAAATGAACTGTACAAGGTTGTTAAAAAGATAAAATCGGACTCGACCCCGCTCGAAGAACCGAAAAACCCGGATACTGATAGTACATTTCAATTGTATTCGCTGGTGGCGTCGGACGAGCAGATACGGACGCTGCGCGGCCGTTACGAAGCGGGTGGCTACGGCTACGGATCAGCCAAGAAAGAACTTTTTGAACTCCTCCGGGACAACTACGCCACCGAACGCGAACGATTTAATTATTTTATGACCGAACACCCCGACGCGCTGGAAGCCGAACTCCGGGCGGGCGAAGAAAAAGCCCGCGCCGTGGCCCGTCAAACCATCGACCGGGTACGGCAGGTACTGGGGTTCAAATGATTTTTGTCCTGCTGACGAAGGAAGCATCTTCGTTGTGGCCTGGAATTTCATCATTATCGTATCAGTAATCCGACGGAGATGCTTCCTTCGTCAGCAGGACAAAATACTATGCTCAACCTCGGCTTTGTATCGGCAATTCTGGCCGATTATGATTTGAACAGCGTTCTCAAATTTGCGTCGGAGAATAAATTCACCTGCGTAGAAGTCATGTGCTGGCCCACCAGCAACGCCGGAACGCCGGACCGTGACACCCGCCGGTATGCGGGCGTTACGCACATCGACGTAGACAACCTGAACGTCAGCCAGATTCACGACCTGACCCGGCAGTACGGCGTATCAATCTCGGCTCTCGGCTATTATCCCAATCCGCTCGACCCGGACCCGGAGAAAGCGGAGTTTTACCGTGAGCATCTAAAGAAAATTATCCGGGCGGCTGCCCGGCTGGGGGTTCCTGCGATAACGACGTTTATTGGCCGCAACCCCACCCTGAGCATGGCCGACAACTTGAAACTCTTTGCCGAACACTGGCCCGGCATTGTGAAGGTGGCCGAAGAATGTAACGTGAAGATCGGCATCGAAAACTGCCCGATGTGGTTCACCGACGACGAGTGGCCGGGCGGCAAAAACCTCGCCACCACCCCCGCCGTCTGGGACCGCATGTTCGAGATTATCCCCTCGCCTATTCTGGGCCTCAATTACGACCCCAGCCATATGATCTGGCAGATGATGGATGAGGTAAGACCCATATACGACTACCGCGACCGGCTGCACCACATCCACCTCAAAGACGTGAAGCTCTACCGCGACAAACTTGACCGGGTGGGCATCATGGCCAATCCGCTGGCGTACCATTCGCCCAAGCTGCCCGGCCTTGGCGACGTGCGCTGGCGCAATTTCTTCGCGGCCCTCACCGACGTTCACTACCGGGGTCCGGTCTGCATCGAGGTCGAGGATAAAGCGTATGAGGGCAGCCCGGCAGACGTTAAAACGGCCATCCTGACCGCCCGCAACTACCTCAGTCAGTTTCTGGTGTTGTAATGCGTGAGACTATCAATCAACTCGATACCGATCTGTTTCTGTGGCTCAACGGCCTGTACGCGCCCTGGCTTGATCCGGCTATGGTGCTCATTACGGGGCGGGACGTCTGGATTCCATTTTATGCCCTGCTCATTGGCTGGCTGGCGTTTCGCTACCGGAAACAGGCCATCGGCATAGTACTGACACTGGCCGTTTCTGTGGCCATCAGCGACCAAACGACGTCGGCTCTGCTCAAACCTCTCACCCACCGACTGCGTCCCTGCCACACGCCGGGCCTGCAAAAGCTGATTCATCCGGTGCTGGAATGTGGGGGTCTATACGGCTTTGCCTCGTCGCACGCGGCCAATACGTTCGCGCTGGCCACGGGGCTTTGGTTATTGCTGGGACGGCAGTATCCTGTTGTGCGCTGGGTATTTTTGTGGGCCGCCATTGTTTCGTACAGTCGCATCTACGTGGGTGCCCACTACCCGCTCGACGTACTCACCGGAGCGGGTATCGGTGTCCTGACTGCCTGGCTGTGTGTTACCGGGTATGAGAGACTAACCCGGCGATCTCAACAAAAACCTATCTAAAACTGACCCTTCACACACAAAGGCCATCTATCTATATTTGACAGATGGCCCTTTTGTGTGCTTCACCGACTGACTTAGTATTTGTCGGCGCGGTATTCGTACTTATTGAACATCAGATTTACCGCTTCCTTAATTTTGTTTTTGTCGCGGTCAAACCCATTGGCGTTTGTCAGACCCGATGCCAGTCCGCGCCAGACAACCTGACCACTTTTTTTATCCACGATATTCAGAACAATTGCCCCGGCGGCTACGTCAATCGTCTTCATGCCATCAATAGTACCGATCTCACCAGCCCCGTAATAACTATTTCCATAGTCCGAGTTGGTTTCTATTTTGGTAGGCTTATCAAATACCCGGAAGTTAACCATCAAATCGGGCGACTGCCGGTCCATTTTGTAGCCGCGTCCTTCCAGTTCATCAGCCACCGAGGTCCGAATCCGGTCCTTCAGTTCCAGATCGTTCAGGAAATAGAAACCGGGATCGAGTTTGCTGTCAACTGGCCAGCGTATCGTTGATCGAATTGGATCGTCGGGCAATGTTATTGATTCCTTTCTTGAGTAGTTTGCTCAGGATCAGGAACAGGATATAGATCAGAACGCCCACAATAATGTAAGGCAGACGTTCGGCGAAGCCCTTCAAAAAATCGCGTACGGTACCCCAGAACAGGGCAATTCCGTCGCTGACGGTAAAGGGCGGCTGGTTTACTTTAGAAGGCTGCCAGCGTACGAGCAGAAAAAGCATAGAGTCGTGTGGTGTCAGGTTTACCCCGTCTACCGGCTTAGTGAGTCGGGCAGAATGGGGGCGGGGGTATAGAACATGACCAGCGTACCGAGCCGTTTATTAGGGGCTGTAACCGGGGCTGAGAGTTCATACGGGCGTTTATCAGCAAAATACACGTCTTCGCGCTGAAGCAGTTCGCCCGGAAAGCGGCTGGTAAATGGAATACCCTGATTCTTCTTGTTCGTTGAAATCAGCACGGTACCGGTATCGTCAACGAGCAGCATCTCTTTAATGCCCCGGTCCTTAACGAGTGTATTGAAGTACTCGTTTATTTCGCCGGGCTTGTTCTGAATCATGGTGTTACGCACGGCCCAGGTAAAGGTCTTCATGCCAAACGTGAGCTGCTGTTTATCATTGGCCAGCCGACGCTGCCGGACGGTAGCCAGAAGACTGGTCCGTTCACTCTCGAACGATTTGTTCTGCTCGTAGTTGCGATAGATCAGATAGCCCACCAGTAGTAGCATCAGCGTGGCAATGACCCCGTAAAAATGTACAGCGTAGTTTGGCGGGATGATGAGTGATTGTGTTCCATTCAGGTAGGGTTTAGAAGTTCCATCCGTATCGGACAGCCATCTGATTTCAGCCCTCAGAACTGCGCTGTCTGCTACGAACGGGATACCTATTATTTCTTGGTCGTCAACACCACGTCGCCGGTGGGATAGGTCACTTCGGCGTTATTTTCGGCAGTAATAAATACTTTTTCAGGCGTGGTAGTTGACAGGGCAGTCAGACTGGCTTTCAGCGAGCTGGAAGGGTCCATACGGCCCAGCTTCCGCACCGGATTTTTACCATCTTCCATCCAGACCAGGTACATTTCTCTCGAAGGGGTCAGTTTCTGGGGCGGGGCCAGGTTCTTTACGCTCAGGTCAATGGCATAATTTTCGTTTTTGTCTTTTTTCACTTTGACGTCGCCGGTGGCGGCTGGCACGACAGAGGAGTTCTCGAATACCATTTTCGAGGCACCGCAGGAGACTAAAAAAAGTGTCAGGCATAGGGCAATGGCAACAGACAGGATCGATTTCATAGTGTGCATAAACTGATTGTGCAGTTTGTTAGTGTCCCTACATAACCCCACAGCAGCCCGTCTGTTTAACTCAGACCCCTGCATTCCGTCTCGCTATGCGTTTTTGGGCGCGTCGGCATCGGCGCGATTCTGTTCGTCTTTTACCCGTAATTCGCGCCCTTTTTCTTCGGCCCGCTTAATTTTTTCTGCTGACTGCGTCGAATCGGCCCCCACATAGACTGTCTGCGAGGGAAAGGCAATACCCGCACCGCTCTCGTCGAGGATGTCCAGCATACGTAGTACCAGGTCTTCCTGAACAGCCAGGAATTCATTGAAATCAACCGTATCGACGTAGGCAAAGACCTCCACATTCAGTGAGTTATCCCCCAGCCCGGTAAAACGCACCCGTGCCGGATTGGGGTTTACCTGCGGGTGGTTTTGCAACAGTGACCGGAGTTGAGCCAGCAGGTACCGAATCTGGTCGGGCGTAGTTTCGTAGCGCAGGCCAAGCGTCGGGTTGAAGAGCATCCGGTCGCGGAAGGCGAAGTTCTCGATTTTGAGGGCGGCCAGTTGCCCGTTGGGAATCACCACGATGGTGCGGCTGGGCGTCCGCAGCCGTGTGGACCGGATACCGATCTGCTCAACAGTACCCGCCATGCCGTCTACCTTGCAGAAATCGCCCACCCGCAGGGGCTGATCGGCAATGATGGTAATGCTGCCCACAAAATTCTCGATGGTTTTCTGTGCGCCCAACGCCAGGGCAAGACCACCGATACCCAGCGCGGCCAGTCCGGTGGTAACGTCCCAGCCAAACACGTTGAGAACAGAGATGCTGCCAAATGCGATGAGTACCAGCTTGATACCCCGGCGCAAAAACAGCACCGCCGAGAGTCGCCCCGCCTGCCCGCTTTCCAGCAGCCGAACCTGGGCATACTTCGAAAACACATCGACCAGCCGCCACATCAACAGCAAAAACGCCACCAGCCCAATCACAATAATAATCTCGCCGAAGCTCTGCCGGACCACAATCGACACGCCAATGGCCCCGCTTGCCGCCGTGAACAGCACCACCGTCAGGAAAAGCCGGACAGGCGGCACAAAGGCCTGGATCAGCTGCGTCATCTGTTCTTTACGCGCCTTGTACCAGAATATACGCAATAGCCAGGACGCGAGGGTAACGAGTAGCCGGGCCAGTATATAGGACGCCATCAGCAGTACCAGCATAACAAACCAGTGGCCCACCGGCACCCCACCCCATTTTTTTTCGATCAGGTATTTCGGCAGAAACCGGTTGACAACAGACTGCTCCATCAGGGCCGACTGAGCCGGTATCTGCTGAACGGTTTGCACCGAAAATCGCCAGAGCCTGTCCCGTCCGGGTATGCTTTTCCGCTCCAGCAGAATAGGGATCGTTTGTCCATCTACGGTAGCCTCGCCCACCTGATCCAGATCAGGCCCCAGCTTATCGCTGTTTTTGCCGGTCGAATCGTTGCTGATGAGCGATTCGGGAACCAGACTACCCTCCTGATCAAGCAGTTGCTGCAAGGCCTGCGCCAGTTGCGGTCCCGTTCGCCGGTTTTTGGCAGACATCCGCACAGGCAGATCCAAGTACAGGGCCGCCCGCGCGTAGTTTTCGTTACCAACGGCTTTGATGAATCCCTGCACGGTACCGCGGGGCGTTTGCCTTCCCAGCGAATCAACGGCTCCGGCAGAAAAAGTCGTTTCGGGTTTGATCGTGGGTAGCTGTGCCCATCCCTGCGGCCCTGTAATCAGCATAACCGCCAGAATAAGGCTGACAATACGTGAATAAATACGAATAGAGAAGAGAGTGGGAAAAAGCATCAATCAGATTTTTAAGTGATTGGATTATGTTATCAGGACGTTTGCCCGGTCGTGTCCATGACCGTCCAGGCCGCTTTTAGATCGTCATATAAAGACCGCACAAGGTGTTTTTCGTAATCGGTAGCTAACGTGTCATTAGACCGGGCGAGCAGCAGCAGGGCCTGTTCGTGCAAAACAGCCCGGTGCTCATCACGTATCACATTAGTACCTACCAGGGCCAGTGCCCGCAATAGCCGGCGAAAAACGGCGTAATTACCTTTGGCATTGACCCGAACCAGGTTAAACGCCAGCCGGACGTACGTCTCAAAATCAGCTGACATAACCAGCACACGCAGTTCTTTCCCGTCAGACCGCAGCCGGGCCGGAAAATCGAGGCAGGCCAGCCGGGCGCAGATAGCACCGAGGTAGTCGATGGCCATGATAGCCGTGGTGGTGTCGTTGATACCGGGTGAGAGAGCTTTCAGGGCTATATCGACTAACTGCTGAATGCCGTAGGCAACGTCCTGACCAATGTTTCGGTTGCGGCCAATGCTAACGTAGTTTATCAGATCGTCGGGCCAGTCGGCTTCATCAGGGTCAGGGCGTTCCATGCCGCTGCGCACGCTGAACAGGACGGTTTTTATGCCCACAAACGAACCCATGTCTTTTTCGACCCGCAGCACCACCCGGTTCTTTTTGGCCCATTCCAGCAGGCCGTCGGTATTAATCCGTTGGAGATAACCCGTCTGCGTCGATTCTACGCCGTGCCAGCCCACCTGTTCACGGGTGTAGGTCAGAGCCGCTTTCAGTTGGTCCGGATCATCGATAGCGTCACCAAAACGACCGGGAAACAGGGTATCGATAGCCTCAATGGTTTCTCTGTGAATATGCTGAACAACGGTGCCGGTCTGAAGCGATTCGGCAATATGGTGAATGAACAGGATCAGGGCCGCCACGCCACCCAGGGCCAGAAATAGCCCCACCAGCACCGCCGTACCCGGCACAAACTTGCTTTCGTCCCCCCCGCGAATGGTCCCCAGCACGATGAGGCAGTAGGTGAATACTGCCACAAAATAGCCCATAACAACCTGATTGACGCGGTCGGCCATGAAGTTGCGCAACACCCGGGGTGAGTACTGACTGCTGGCCTGGGTAATAGCCGTGAGCGTAAGCGAAAACGACAGCGCGGCCACCGTCAGCATCGACCCGGCAATGGCCGTGAGCATCCCCCGCGAGCCATCGGCCCCCACGCCAAACAGCAGCGGGTAGCGTTTGGTCCCGTTCCAGGACGTATTGCTATCGAACTCGACAAGACCCACGGCCAGTACTACCGAGGCAATAACCATCAGGCCTGGTACAAACCAGAGCGAGCTGAGTAACTGCTGTAAAACCTGCCGAAACCGTGTTTTCATATCGTGTGGTAGTGTGTAGAGATCGTGGCGTTCAGAAAAAGAACCCGACTGATGTGAAATGGTTACGGGCTGACTACCCGCAAGATGCCTACCCACTGAACCGCACCAGCGTCTGACGTTCGCGGTTCACGTGCAGCGCAAATACGTCGGGGCGGGCGTAGTGGCCCGACGGGTCGAAGTTCTGCCGTTCTTTCCTGACCTCGTTCAAATCAATGGTGGCGGTCCGAATGGCTTCTTCGTTTTCGATGGGTTCAATGACCCAGCTACCGTCGGGCGCGGCAATGCACGAGCCGCCGTTGGCCATAAAATCAGGCGCGGCCTGCCAAATCAAAGCGTGGTGCGGCACGGTGTCCGGGATGTCGCTCCGGCGCATCAGACCCGACACCGACAAGACGTACATTCGGTTTTCCAGCGCAATGTGGCGGGTCAGGTCGGTAGTGTTTCGGATGTTGCCGGGCCAGGTAGCTACGTGCAGATTCTCGCCCTGCGCGTACAGCGAGGCACGGGCCATTGGCATCCAGTTTTCCCAGCAGTTTAGCCCGCCCACAGTAAACGGCCCCAGTTCGTGTGTCCGCAGCCCGTTGCCATCGCCGATGCTCCAGACCAGACGTTCTTCATACGTCGGCATTAGTTTGCGGTGTACTGACTGGATAATCCCGCTTTGGTCGATATACACCAGGCTGCAATAAATACTGTGCCGGGCGCGGTCAACGGGCCGTTCGGCGCAACCCAGATACACGGCAATCCGATGCTGCTTAGCCAGGTCGCACACCGGCTGTAAATCACCGGCTTCGATGCTGACGGCTTCGGCGAGGTAGTGGGCAAAAATATCTTTCTGGGTATTGGAGTTGAAGCGGGCACCGTTGGTAAGGTCAGGCCAGAAGGGGTAGCCGGGCAGCAGCGTCTCGCCAAAGCAAACCAGCCCGGCGTGTTGACCAGCGGCTTCCTGAATGGCGGCTGTTATTTTTTTCAGCGTAGCACGTTTGTCGAGCCAGACGGGGGCGAGTTGGGCCAGGGCAATAGTGAGCGTATCAGGCATGGCGTGTGGCGGGTAGTTGCTATGTTTGCGTTTCGCAAGATACGCCCCCCACAATCAACCAGCGACTTAATCCCACCCTGCAAATGACCCATACCCTTATTCCCGCCCTAATCGCGGCTCTGCTGCTCACCGCCTGTACCAACAAACCAGCGCATGACGCGCCGACATCGGATCGTCTGCCCATTGTGGGCACGTGGCAACTACTCAGCGGCACCCTTATCGAGAATGGCGACACGACCGTGACAGACTATACGCAGAAAACGCCTTTCATCAAGATTATCAACGATACCCATTTCGCCTTTTTGCTGCACGACCTCACTAAAGGCAAGGACTCGGCGGTGTATTCGTCTGGCGGGGGCCGATACAACCTCGCCGACTCGCTCTACACCGAACACCTCACCTATTGCAGCGACCGGCAGTGGGAAGGCAACGACTTCGTTTTCACCGTAACCATCAAGAACGACACGCTTACCCAAACCGGCGTCGAGAAAATCGAAAGCGCGGGCATTAACCGCATCAATACGGAACAATACGTGCGGGTGAAACAATGAAGGGTTCGCTGATTATATAATCCTGCGCGGCTTTCTTAAGAAACTTCAGAACTCCACAGGACCGGGTTGCCGGAGTCCTGCGGAGCCATAAATACCTGATTATAAGAAGGTTAAATTTCTTATGGATTTTTATAACAAAGCCCCGGTTCCTTGTCTTACTTATTCTTTTCCCAATAATTCGAAATAAACCAAGAAATGAAAAGTAAGAAAAATATCTTAAGTAGACTATCTTCATTTTGGAAGCAAATAGGTCCTGGTTTGGTAACAGGTGCAAGCGATGATGATCCATCGGGAATAGCCACCTATTCACAGGCTGGTGCGGCTTATGGCCTTTCAACACTTTGGACTTCTATTGTTGCATTTCCGCTTATGGCTGCCATTCAACAAATGTGTGCCAGAATTGGCCTGGTAACTTCGCAGGGATTAACCGGAACTCTCAAGAAATATTATCCAAGACCAATTTTGTATGTTATGCTTTTATTCAGCTTTCCAGCCATTATACTGAATATTGGTGCAGACATCGCAGGGATGGGAGCAGTGGGTAACTTATTATTTCCTAAAATAGACGATGGCTTTTTTAGCGTCTATTTTACTATTTTATTGTTGGGGCTAATTGTCTATTTACCATATCAGAAAATAGCATCTTCTTTAAAATATATTTGCACTGTAATGTTAGTTTACTTCATTGTTCCTTTCCTGTACAAACAGGATTTTGGCGCAATATTGACAGCAACCTTTATTCCCACAATAAAATTTGACAAAGACTTTCTGGCCATTGTTGTGGGGATATTAGGAACCACAATTTCTCCGTATTTATTTTTTTGGCAAGCATCCATGGAGGTTGAAGAGATGAATAATAGGAAAAGGCATCTTATAGTAAATAAAAAATTGATTCGCGCCATGAATCAGGATGTAGATTTTGGAATGGGCGTTTCTGGCTTTGTAATGTACTTCATTATTCTTACAACAGGTACGGTGTTGTTTCAGGGAGGAATTCACCAAATAGATACCGTTGAGCAGGCTGCTATGGCGTTGAAGCCTTTGGCTGGTAATTTAGCCTACTTACTCTTTGCAATAGGTATTATAGGAACCGGATTAATTGCAATACCCGTATTGAGCGGCTCTCTATCCTATATTTTTACCGAAACATTTGGTTGGGAACAGGGGCTTGACAAAAAATTTCATGAGGCAAAAGGGTTTTATATAATAATAGCCATTTCATTAGTACTTGGACTGGCAATAAATTACATAGGTATTTCACCTATACAGGCTTTGATTTACACGGCAATACTCTATGGCATAACCGCACCCGTTTTGATTGCGATAATTCTTCACATTTCAAATAATAAAAGAATTATGGGGGAATTTGTAAATAGCAGGCCAATAAATATTCTGGGCTTTGCTGCATTGGCTATTATGACAGTTGCCGCCGGGTTACTGATTTACCTGCAACTAAAATAATAATAAGAACTGGACATATCAGTGTCCTGGCAAAAAGCGGGCTGATGTGCCTCATAGAAACATTTATGCGGGGCTCAGTATCTATGCTTCATACAGGGCTTTCTTATAAAATCCTGGAGGATATAATCTTTTATAGAATCAGGTATTTGTGATCCCTCATAACTCCGACGGAGTTCATAACAGGATAGATCTATGCTATTTTCTACAGATATACTGCTCCTATAGAGTTCTAGGATTTTGTAAGAAATCCCTGTTCCAAAGAGCATTAATGATTTGCATTCCTGACTTAAACTGGCTACGTTTGAAACCGAAGAAACTTGCTCAATAGTTAAATAAACGCTATACTAATAGTACAATAATTTATTAGTATAGTACAAATAAATACAGAAAGTACGACAAAACTTTCGCATATTAGCGAGTTGTGCACAATTGTAACGAACCCACCACTTACATCAAACTAAATGAAAGAATTAAAAATTAAGCTAAATCAGAAATTTAAATCATTTGAAGCTAATTTCAATATTTCCTTGACGGGAAATTTAATAATTCTATCAGGTGTAAACGGAAGCGGTAAATCACAACTTTTGAATATAATTTATGGACAAGAAGGAAAAGATATTCAAAAAAAAATAAATTCCACAATACTAATTGACGACCAACCAATTCATATTAATGACATTGATATAAGATCATTTAAAGACAATACCTATATTCCAGAACTAACACCTTCTACTCCCCTAAGTTTTATAAATTCAGGAAATACGGCTTGGGAGATTTATAGAAAAAACCTCTTAAATCCATTATCATACGACAATTACCAGTTTGCAGACTCCTGTTTTATTGCTAGAAAAATACTACAAGAAGGATATGGAGAAGACAAATTTAATTCAATTCAAATTTCAGAAAATGATTTTAAGTCAAAACTTTTAAAAGAAAATTTTATTTGGCGTTCAGGTGATAAATTCACAAATTCCATTGGAGAAATATTTTTCAATCATTGCTTAAAAGTAAGTGAAATGATGAAAGAAGTTAGCAGAGCAAACTATAATTCATCAATGCTAGAAAAAGCACCTTGGACAGTATTAAATGAGCTTTTTACAAAACTGAATTTGGAATATAGATTTAAGGATGATTATTTTATTAATGGTGTAGAAATTAATGAGCAACCAAGATTATTTCCACTGAATATTGGTGGCTCAATTAATGTTGATGAGGGAAGAGTTCTTTCTGATTTATCAGATGGAGAGAAAACTATAATTTCCTTATGTTTTGCTTCATTAATTGGCAATAAGTTCTCTGAAAAAAAACTTTTACTTCTTGATGAATTAGATTCCGTATTAAACCCGTCATTAATTGAAATATTTTTTACAGTAATTGATGATTTCTTTACAAAACAAGGAATAATGGTAGTTATGTCAACCCATTCTTCTTCTACAATTTCATTATCACCCACCCATACCAAGTTTTATGAAAT
>JACMPG010000246.1 GCA_014377625.1 Spirosoma sp. | reverse complement strand
GGACTACACAGGATCAACTGGCGGTGGCCGAGTTGTCCTACTTGTAGGCCCAAAGATATGGAAAAAATCCTATGTCAAAACTTGACTTTTACGACAGTACCAGCCGTCGAATACCGGCACAGGGGGCTTAGACTCCAATCAAAACTGGCTCACAAAACGGGGTAAGGACAGTAGGTGCGAGCGTTGGTAGACGTAACACCAATAGCGACAACGCGCCCGTTACGTTCATTCATGCCGAAAACGGGAGCCTTCGTTTTGGCGCTACAACCCTGATTATACTTTCCACATTTTACCAGTGTTTACTGTTGGTTTATTACTTTAGTTGATAGAATTATATTAGCGGAATAATACTGTTCTTCGTTTTCCGCCCATGGCTCGTTCTGCTCTTTCGTTTTCTCTACCGGCTGAGGAAATTCAGCACCTTCAGCTCATGCTCACCAAGGGTAAACACTCGGTACGCAGCCTCAAGCGGGTTCAAGTGTTGCTCGCTCTCCAAGAAGGCAATACCCCCTCGTCCGCGGCTCAGCTCGTTGGCGTCAGCCCCGCAATGATTTACAACATTCGTAATCGCTATCTGGCCGAAGGCTTGACGGTGGCCTTAAGCGAAAAGCCGCGGTCGGGTCAGCCCAGTAAGTTTAACAAAGCCGCTCAGGCTCATTTGACCGCCCTCGCTTGTAGTGAAGCCCCCGAGGGTCGGAGTCGTTGGACCTTACGGCTATTGGCCGACCGGTTAGTCGAACTGAGGTTAGTCGAGTCGGTTTCATATAAAACGGTGGGTGAGCAGCTAAAAAAAACCGATTGAAGCCCTGGCTCAAGCAACAGTGGTGTATTGCCACGGTAGATGGGCAGCACCTGGCCAACGTTTTGGCCCCTTTACCGACTCCGCCAGGTAGCATAGCCAAAGAAGATACATCAGGCAGGGAATGGCGGTGGTGCTGTTAGCTCACGATGGCACCGAACACCCGGCTGGACACCTGCCAGTGCTATGTACAAGTTCGTAAACGACACACGAAGATGGATTACACCGAGTTTATGCATACGTTGCTCACTCAACACTATCCTAATGTCGAGAAAGTCCATCTCTTACAAGACAAGTGCACCGGCTACCCGATTGAATACACATCATCCGGGTAGCTTTTATGACCGCTTTGATGCAGTAACAGCTCACCAGTTAATCAACAAAGTTGTGTGGCATTATACCCCACCGCACTGGCGACTTAGCGACGTTAGAAAAAAGTTTTGGCTTGGACGGAGGAGCGTAATCGGTAAAGAATTAAGATTAACGGGCTGTTTGATAGCCCACAAACCAGGAGGAAGCTCAATTACGTCAAGGTTAATTCTGAGAACAGTACCATTCTTAACTCTATCAACTAAAGTAACAATCACTGGTAACTTCACGTACTTTTCACATCAAATCAAGGATAAATGCGCATTCTTTACCTACTGCTTTTAATTTTCCCAGCTGTACTGTCGGCTCAGCAGCAGGGCTGGCAGGAACTAACCATCTCCGACGGCCTGTCGCAGGGCATGATTTTTGGTCTCGGGCAGGACAGGAACGGTTTTGTCTGGGTGGCTACCAAAGACGGCCTGAACCGCTACGACGGCCATAATTTCACCGTATTCACCCATGACCCCTACAATCCGTTCAGCCTGTCGGACAATTACTGCTCGGCGCTGTTGCTTGACCGGCGGGGACGGCTTTGGGTGGGGACGCTCAACAAAGGATTGAATCTATTCGACGAACGCACCCAGCGGTTTTATCACATCGACATCGTTGACCAGACGAAACCCAATAGTGGTAATTACGAAATCAATCTGCTGCGGGAAGATCCAAACGGAAATATCTGGGTGGCGACCAATAATCACAAACTTTTCAAAATCAGCTTACCCCCTTCCTTACAAACAGGTTTCCCGACACGACCCAATAGTACAACCCAGGTGACGATTGAGCCATTGATGGTCCCCTCAACAACAGCCGAAGATGTAGCTCACTACGTTCGTTTTCGGTCCGATGGGCGGGCTACCCTGGGGACTTCTTACGGCCTGTATTCGTTCAACTGGCAACACCCGGCCGGGGTAATCAAAGACAGTCTTTTTTCCCGGTCGTTACTCGACTTCCATACCCTCTATCACGACGAAAAGCAGGCTATCTGGTTTGCCGCCACGCGTGACAATATCATTGCCTGGAAACAAGGCGTATTAAAAACCATTGCTTTACCCAAGACCAATAACTTCAGCGTCAATTTCGACGCTATCGGCTCAGACACGATGGCCATTTCGGCTACTAACTACCTCTGGATCATGTCGCCTGCCGAACTTTTTGCTCAGGATAGTCTATCGGCCCGGAACGCGTTTGTGGCGCTACCTCCCAATACCTATTCGGTAACTGGATTTCTGAAAGACCAAACGGGCAATTTATGGGTCGGCACAGGGGGGTATGGACTGCGTAAATTCAATACCAGAGTCAAATATTTTAAGTCTTACCTGCCTAACACCTCACTAACCGAACTCTACGCCGACCGGCAGGGACGGGTGTATACACATCATAAATATGCTTATCAGTTGCTGGACCGGACGACTAACCGGATGGTACCTTTTCTGGATAAAAAACTACCCGTTGCCGACCAGCGGCAACGATTCCTGATGCAGGATAGTCAGGGAACATTCTGGGTGTCCAACGTCCATTTTGAAACCCATCAGGCTACGCTGTTCAAGTTTTCTACCGACTGGAAGCTACTCAAAAAGTACCCGCTACCCCCAGGAATAACCTTTGGTTTTACGGGTAACCAAACCCTGGAAGGGCAGACAGGCAACCTCTGGATTGGGGCCGCCAACGGTAATCTGCTCCGGTTTAATCCGGCTACCGAGACGTTTGCCGTGTTTAGCTACCGCAATCTGATACCGGGCGGAAGTGATGGGCTGGAAACGTATGCCATGTATCAGGATGCAGCCGGAACACTCTGGATAGGTACCCAGAAAGGAATGATCCGAACCGACAACCTGTTGGCGACTCCCACGTTTTCGCTTTACAATAATTCGCTGACCGACCGCCAGAGCCTGAGCTACGACTTTGTATCGAGTATAGTTGACGACCCCTATCAGCCGGGTCGGTATGTGTGGGTGGGTACCAAAGGGGGAGGGCTGAACCGGCTCGACCGGCAAACGGGTCAGTGTTTGCACATTACCGAAGCGCAGGGATTACCCAACAAAGTGGTTTACGGAATCCTGACCGACCAGTCCCGGAATCTTTGGATAAGCACCAACCGGGGACTAGCCCAGTTCAACCCCCGAACATTCAGGTTCCGAAACTTTACCAAATCCGACGGCTTGCAGGACGATGAGTTCAATACGGGTTCCTATTTCAAAACGGCTTCGGGCGAGTTGCTGTTCGGGGGGGTCAACGGGCTGAGTAGCTTCCGGGCCAGCGACGTGATCAGCAAAAGCGGCCCGGCCCCACAGGCGCATATTGTTGGCCTGAAAGTGAATAACGAGCCGGTAACCGTGGGGGGTCCCGACGGGATTCTGCCCCAGAGTATCGACCAGACCCAGCGTATCGACCTCTCGCACCGGCAGAGTCTGGTTACCCTGGAGTTTGCCGTGGTTGATTACACGCATTCAGCCCAGAACCGCTATCGCTACCGGCTCGATGGCATTGACCAGGATTGGGTCGAAGCGGGTACTAACCGCTTCGCCAACTACGCCCAACTGCCCGATGGAAGCTATACCCTGACGATGATGGGATCGGCCGATGGCGAAACATGGAGTAGACCGGTAGAACTCCAGATTCGGGTGCATCCGCCATTCTACCGCACCTGGTGGGCGTATTTGCTGTATATAGGCGTAGTGGTCATTTTGGGCGGGTTGCTCTATCGATTCCAGAAACAGCGGTTACTCCTGCAGCAGCAGGTCCGTTTTGAGCATAAAGAAGCCAGCCGACTGGCTGAACTGGATGCGCTGAAAACGCAGTTTTTCACCAATATCTCCCACGAGTTCCGCACTCCACTGACCCTGATTCTGGGACCTATTGAGCAGGCCGTTCAGGATTACGCCCAGGATACACGTTTCCCACTCATTCAGCGCAATGCCAGCCGGCTGCTGAGTTTGATCAACCAACTCCTCGACCTGAGTAAACTGGAAGCAGGCCAGCTTCGGCCCGAACCTGAACGGGGCGATATGGCCGTATTTCTCCGAATTCTGGCCAGTTCATTCGAGTCACTGGCCCAAAGCCGCCGGGTTCAGTTTTTGTTTGCCCAAAACAAATCGACCTGCCTGGCAGATTTCGACCGTGATAAGGTCGAGAAAATCATCAGTAACCTGTTGTCTAATGCGTTCAAGTTCACCCCGGCAGAAAAGCAAGTACGCATGACCGTGCAGTTTCCGGAATCGGGTTCGCCGGATACGGTGCAGGTCATCATCGCGGATACCGGTATTGGTATTGCTGCCGACAAACTGCCACATATTTTCGAGCGGTTTTACCAGGTGGAAGGGCAAACCAACCGACCCTACGAAGGCACGGGCATTGGGCTGGCGTTAGTCAATGAGTTGGTTCGGGTATTGAATGGTCGCATCGAGGTTACGAGTACCGAAGGCGTTGGTACCATGTTCACCATTACCCTGCCGATAACGGTGATTGACACCTCCGATATTCCCGTTTTAACCGGTCTGAATCCTGCGCAGTTATCAGGTCAGCCTTCTCACACACTTACCGTAGAAACGCCGGTTGCCACCTACGCCCCTGCGCTTACTGACCCGTTGACCGAGAACATCCTGCTCATCATTGATGACAATGCCGATATCCGGGCATATGTACGGAGCATATTCGAAGCCGATTATCAGATCATTGAAGCCGAAGACGGGCAGGAGGGTCTGGAACACGCCACGGCTACCCTGCCCAATATAGTTATCTGCGATTTGATGATGCCCCGGCTCGATGGGTTTGGTTTCTGCCGCGCCCTGAAAAGCGGGAAAGCAACCAGCCACATTCCGGTGGTGATGCTGACGGCCAAAGCCACCGTCGAAGACCGTATCGAGGGCTTTGAACTGGGGGCCGATGACTACCTAACCAAACCTTTCCACCGGGCCGAAATCCAGGCGCGGGTGCGAAACTTAGTACAACAGCGCCAACAACTCTACCAGCGTTTTGTCGCCAATCTGATACCGGCTGCTACTGACCATACCCCGTTGACTGATGTGGTTGAGCCCGCTAAACCAGCTTTGCCGGTGGCCGAGCAGAAATTTCTCGACCGGCTCTCAGCGGTGGTGCTGCAACACCTCGATAACACAGACTTTTCGGTCGAAACGCTGGCCGAAACGGTCAACATGAGCCGCACCCAACTCCACCGTAAACTAAAAGCTATAGCCAACACAACGGCTACCAACTTCATTCGGGATATTCGACTCAGTAAAGCCGCCGACCTCCTGGCTAAAGGAGATGACACGGTTTCGCAGGTTGCCTATGCGGTTGGGTTCGATAGCCTGTCGTACTTCGCCAAAGTGTTTCAGGAGCGGTATGGCGTACTACCCTCGCAATACGGCAAGAATTCAGCATCGACAACGG
>JACMPG010000245.1 GCA_014377625.1 Spirosoma sp. | reverse complement strand
CGCTTCGTTAGCTGGTACTTCTGCATAAACGCATCATCGGGAGTCGACTCATCAGGGGTAGTTCCGCTAACGAGTTGCAGGGCTGGAAACCAGGTATGACCGGCCAATACCTGCTGTACGGCAGTTTTGAGGGTGGGCGCGTCGGTGGTTTTGAGCAGGTAGCCCGCTGCCCCCAACGCCTGCACCTCCCGAATGCGCTGCGGCTGGTTATAACTCGTAAACACCATAACCTTCACCGCCGGGAAATCGCGCCGAATCTGTTTGAGAGCCGTCATACCATCGGTTTTGGGCATATTCAGGTCGAGTAGCACCACATCGACCGGGTGCAAATGCAGGTAGTCGAGTAACTGATGGCCGTTCTGAACGGGCGGTAGCAGATCAATGCCGGGCAACTCAGACAGGACACTTTTCAGGCCGTCGAGCAGCAGCGGATGGTCGTCGGCGAGGAGTAGTGTCATAGCGGGGGTCAGCGTTTGCCGGGGGTTGGCGTAGTCACGGTAAGAGAATAGATAGCTGACCGAAATCGTCCGTTGGTAATGGTGACCCGGCTTCCATTCTTATTATGAATAGCTTCCCCCGAAAATGTCCCTTCAACCAAGCTGTTTGCTTCATCAAAGCGGGTAATGGTCATCGTTCCTTTGCCCCCTTTGGCCGGGTCGGCAGAGTAGCCTTCGGTCTGTGTGAGCGAATAAGCAAGGGCAATGTTCTTTGCCGGGTCAATGGCTATTGCCTGATTGAGCGTAATGGCCTTTGGAAACACCAATCCTACCGACGTAACCGTCTTATCGACATTCTGCGAGGCCACTACCACGACCAGATTCTGGCTGATAACAGCCGCTGCATTCGTATTCTGGCTGTTGGGTTCGTTAGCTGTCCAGGATTTACCGTCGATGGTAGCCGACACAAAAAAGGCGGGTTCGGGGTCTTTTTTACTACAGCCAGCCAGCATCAGCAGACTTAGCAGGAACACAGAAGCTTTCATGGGCTTTGAGCGATTTGTTTCCCCAAAACTCCGCTCTGCCCCCCGAAAGCAAAATAGTTAGAGCTAACTAAATTTAGAAGAACGATAGGAGGAAAAGACGCGGGAAGAAAGGCTTCGTAATTAGCCATGCTCCGTCCTTTTCTCTTGCTTCTGCACGTCGGGTAGCTGAAGGTTGTCAATAACGATTAGCGTGCCACCGTCGGCTTTGCGCTGTACGTCCATTTGGCCGTGCCGGAGGGCTACTTTGGCCCGGATGGTTTGCAACCCCTGCCCATCGCCAGTGGCATCGCTCCCGATGCCAATACCGTTGTCCTCGACCAGGATTGTAACGTGCCGGTCGTGTTCAATGACCTCTACAGTGGCTTCAGTGGCCTCGGCGTGCCGGATCACGTTTTGCACCAATTCCTGTACAATCCGGTACAGGTCGCTCAGAAAGGGCAATGGTAAAGCTGTGTTAAACCCAATGACGATGGTTTGCACCCTAACTTTTTCGGACAGGTTTATGCTCTCGGCCAAATCTTCGATAGCCCGTTTGAACCCCTGTTGCTCAATAAGTTGGGGGGTAAGCCGGTGGCTGATGCCGCGCACAGCACTGCCTACTGACATCAATACATCCTGCGCCCGGCGGAGTTTGGGACTGTTGGGTGCATCGGGCGAGATCGTTTCCAGTGCCGATGATAGATTGAGCGTAGCTACGGCCAGCATAGGGTTCACTTCATTGTGGAGCTGGTCGGCAATACTCAGGCGTTCGTTTGCTTCGGCCTGCATAATACCCTGCATCAGATCGAGTTGCCGTTGTTTTTCGCGTTGCTCCAGTTCGCTTTGCTGCAGGGCTTCCCGTTGTTGGGCGCGCACCTGCCGGTTTCGCAGCAACAGGGCCAGCAGCCCAACAGCCAGCAACGCCAGAGACAGTCCAATGCCATAAAACCAGCGTTCGCGCCGAAGCTGAGCCGCCCGGGCCACGTTTTCGGCGTTCAGGCGGCTGATTTGCTGTTCTTTATCCCGAATACGAACACGGGCCATAATCTGCTGCACGGCCCGGTACTGATTCAGGTTGGTGAGCGAATCCCGGATGGCATAGTACTGACTCAACGCCTGCCCATACTGGACGTAATTGCCTTTGGCTTTGTTCAGATCGGCCAGTGCCTGATAGTAGTATAAGCCAATCGCGGAATACAGATTGGCAGTCGTGGCTTTTGCAAGGGATACCAGCATTTGGCCAGCCTTATCGTAGCTTCCGGTTTTGACTAACGCCCTGGCATAGTAGAGTTCGGGCGGAATGAGCGAAAACGAAGCTGCCGTCACCCCTTTTGTCAGCGATTGTCTGTAGTAATCAGCCGCTTTGGCGAACTTCCCGTCGTGCTCGGCCAATAGTCCGGCGGCCAGAAAATAACCTGAATATGGAATCTGGGTTTCCGCGCTCCGAAACTGCCGCCGACTTGAATCAGCAAAGACCCTGGCTTGTTTAAACTGCCCCTGATATACCCGAATAATGGCCATTTCTGCATTGAAATACGGTACAGAAGGGGCCTGCGGGTTAGGTTTCACAAGCTCATCATAGACTATATCGGCAAACTTACCCGCATTGTCGTAATCCGTCAATAATAGATTTAACTGTGCCAACTTGAAGAGAACCGTAGGGCGGGGTTTCCGAAAATAAACGGTAGTCCGCTCATAAAATCGGGGGCTTCGGGTCAGGAGGCTGTCGTTGGTAAGTTCGAGCAGGCTATCGAACGCCATCACCTGCTGTTGCGGATTAGTCAGGTACGCTGAAGCCCGGCTGTGCTTAGCCATAAAAAAGGCATTTTTATTGGGCAGCCCTGTAGCCAGCCGAATGGCCTCATCATAATCGGCTCGCATCGAATCTCGTTGCCCAGCCCGGACGCGCGATACGGCCCGATAGGTTCGTAAAAAGGATAGCGTTTCCCGGTCACGGGCGGCAAGGGCAGCCCGTTCGCCCAAATGCAGATATTTTGTTAGCGAATCGGGTTTATCCCAATCGAAATACAATTGAACTGTGTACGTTAGAGCATCGCAGTACGCTTTGGGGCTGGTTTGCCGGGCATTCTGCCGCGCCAGCCGGAAAATAGAATCCGCTTCTGGATAATGGTTGAGCGACTCGTAGCCTTTGCCCGAATTGATAAGCAGAATATGCAGCCAGCGTCGATTACCGATTTTCTGAACCTTTGTTACATACTGAGCCAGCAGGTCATAGGCAAGTCCGATATTTGTCTGCCCCACGTCCTGAATCAAATCGCAACCTTGCCGGAAAGTGTCTTCGGTAAGGGGTTGTTTTTGGAGTCTGGCCCAGGCCGTGCGGGCATCGGCATCGGTATAAATTCGTGGCTGAGTGTACCCAACGGCCACAATCAGCAGGAGAAGTACAGAAAGATGAAGACGTATAGGCATGGTGAGGATAGATTTGCACAAACGTACCGAAAAGTTATACAGAACTAAACCTCACTACTACTTCGTTATCAACGGGTTGCACCAACACTCAACTATTTTGATACTTTATCTTCAACGAATCAGTATCCTGTCGCTCGCCGTTTTGCTATCTGTCTCCGTAGCAACGGGCCAAAAGAAAGCCAGCCCTCAGAAACCGACGAAAAGCCGCGTAACGAGGGTCTCTGCCGCTCATCCTACGCTTACGTCAGCTCGCCTGCACTTCTGTGGTGAAATTGTACCAACCGAGCAGGGCGACGTGTCCGGCAAACTGGCAATGGCTCTGGCGGGTAGTTCGGGATACGCCCGGCACGTGGGTAGTCTGAAAGCGCGGTCGGCACCGTTTTTCGCCGTCATCGAGCCAATTTTACAAAAACACAATATCCCCAATGATTTCAAATACCTGCCCCTCATCGAAAGCGCATGGCAGGCCGACGCCGTTTCCAGTGCCGGAGCCGTGGGCTACTGGCAATTCATGGACGAAACGGCGAAGGACATGGGTCTGAACATAGACTCCGGCGGCAAGGACGAACGTACCGATCTGCATAAATCGACCGAAGCAGCCGCCCGGTATATCAAGTTACTATACCGCCAACTCGGCTCCTGGACACTCGTGGCCGCTGCCTACAACGGGGGTGTAGGCATGGTGCAGCGCAAAATATCGCGCAATGGCCATCGTAATTATTACGCGATGTCGATGAATGCCGAAACGGGCTACTACCTGTACCGGATTCTGGCCATGAAAGAATTGTTTACCAATCCGTCCTACGGCATTGGCTCAGTAGCTACGATGCTGGCCCAGACGGGTACCGCCTACGAAGCCGAACGCGACGAAGCCCGGCGCAACGGCTGGCTGCACGATACCGACACCGAACCCACGGGCGCACCGGTACAGTCACTCCCCAAAACACCTTCGGGCCGCAGCGAAGCCACGAAAATGGATAGTGTGCTGAACAGGCTTTTGAGCGAACGGGCTGCCAAACCCGTCGTTTTTCTGGGCGACGTAGCCGCTGAACTGGTCAGGGCCGGGCAACCCAAACGCGGCCAAAGCTGGACCTTTAAACTGCTCGATGACCTTTGGGTTGACCAGGAAAAGTTTACCGAAGGCAACCTGCTCTACGCCATTGTCGATGATGTGGACACCAACGGCAATCTGTTCCTGCGTGTTACCAAAGGCGTTTCGACCACTACTAACCAGCCCGTATCCCTGAATATGCTGGCCATCAATCCGGCTACGGGACTTGCGGGCATTCCTACGCCAAAAGCCGCCAAACCTGGCCTGGTGGTGCAGTGGCGGGTGAACTAAGATTTTTCAGGGCCAGCCAGGCGGCAGCGTAACGGGCGTTGTTCGTCCATAGGTATCCCGGCAGTCGCCACGAGGGACGGGCTGACTGGCCAGAAAGCCAAAAACAGCGGTGCTTTGCCGGGCCTCCACCGCATCGTTGCGAACACGCAGCCGGGCCACTGACGTCACGGCAAAATAGCCCCGCGCCCGGTCAGTGGGATCGTCGGCGTTGCTCACGTTGCCTACAACCGGTGCGGGCAGGGGATCGAAAATACTGCCTGTGCGAACGCCCTGCTGCTGATACAGTTTCCAGAACTGGTAATTCCTGAGCGTCATGCCGTACTGCTGTACCTCTACCCACTGCGGCCAGGCGGCATAGACCGGCAGTTGAAACACCGCCCGGTTTCGAATCGGATTGCCGTTGATGGCGTCGTCGCTGAATATATTGACGCGGGTACTGGTTTCGGTTGTGTAGCAGTTGTCGAAACAGATACCTGTAGTAAATGGCGGACAGGGTACGCCCGTCGATTTTTTGACCGTCAGCCCAAAGGCGGTCCAGCGGTAGTAGTTCCGAACGCCGGGCGGGTCCTGCGTACTGATCGAATAAGCATATTGATAGGGCGCGATAAAGCTATTGGTCTGAATCAGCCGCGACGATACGCTGTCGATAACCGGCACGGCGGGCATTTGCTCCGAAGCAGACACGTAGCGTTTGCCATCCGGCATGACCACCGTTAGTGTGTACGACCGCCCCACCTGCCCCCGAAACGACAGATCGAACGTCCGATAAACGCCCCCTTCGCTGGTGGTTGCCAGCCGGGTAGTACGGCCCGCATCGTCGGCAATGCTGACCTGCGCGTTGCGTACAAACTGATTGGCGGGGTTCTGGCCTTCCAAATCGTAGCGACCTGTGTAGGTCAGCCGGACGGTATAGGGCGGAGCCTCGTTGGTAATCTGCCCCTCCACCACCAGACGCGGAGCCTCCGCCCGGATGGGCAGTTCGACGCGGTCAATGCAAGAGAAGGCCGTGAACAATACAGACAGATAAAGACAGATTCGGCGCATCAGAAATAAAACGAGTAGGCAATAGACGGAATCAGCGTACCAAACACCGACAGCCGGTAGGCTTCGGTACGCTGGTTGGCCCGGACAAAATAGATGGAATACGGATTTTTATGGGCGTAGAGATTGTAAATTCCCAGCGTCCAGATGCCGTATCGCTGCTGCGATTTGCTCAGGCGCGTATCTTTCGAGAAGGCCACGTCGAGCCGGTGATAATCGGGAATGCGGTCGGCGTTGCGCTGCGAATAGTCCTGCACAATCTCACCGTTGTACTGGTACTGCCCATCGGGATAAGTAGCCGGAACGCCGGTGTAATAGACAAAGTTGGTGGTAAACGTCCAGTTGTGCGGCAACGCCCAGCGGAGTTGTGCGTTCAGCGTGTGGGGCCGGTCAATATAAGCCGGGTAGTAGCGACCGCCGTTGATGCGCAGTTCATCGAACGGGGTTTGTACTGCAATCAGCGAGCGGGCGTAGGTGTAGTTAACCTGCCCGGTAAGCCGTCCGGCATTTTTACTGACACTAAATTCCACACCGTAGGCCCGACCGGCGGCTGGCACCAGAGCCGTTTCGAGGGCCGGGTTCAGAATCAGGTTGGCCCCGTAACGGTACTCAAGCTGGTTTTGCATCCGTTTGTAGTATGTTTCGACGCTGATTTCAAATGCATTGTCGCGCAAATTCTGGAACACGCCCACGGACAGCTGATCGGCAATCTGGGGCGGCACGTAGCGGTCGCTGAGTTTCCAGAAGTCCAGAGGGGTAATGGCGGTGGTATTCGAGACGAGGTTTACGTACTGGCGCGTCCGGCCCAGACTGGCTTTGAGCGCGGTAGCTTTTGCCAGTTGCCAGCGCAGGGCCAACCGGGGTTCCAGCCCGCCGTAGGTCTGCACGGTTTGCCCCGCGCCGTACAGCAGCGAGTCCTGGCGGGTTTCGGGTGAGATAGGTACGGCATCGGCGTAGGTATAAACGGTACGCGGCCCCAGATACGCAAAAGCCGAGTAGCGCAGCCCCGCCGAAATGGTGAGGTTGGGCGTGGGTTCCCAGTCGGCGTTGGCGTACAGACCAAGCTCACGGCCCTGTTCGGGTCGAGTACGCTGGGGATTGATGCTGGAGTTTTGGCCGGTGGGATTCACTTCGCCGGTTTGAATCCGATACAGAATGGCGTTTGTACCAACCTGAAATTTGAGTCTTTGGGTGGGCGTATAAAACAGATCGATTTTGGCTTCGCGCTGCTGAATAAACGACGAAAAACGGAACGTCAGGCCCGGCGTTACGCCATCGACGTTCAGGTTATAGCCACTGTACAGGGCCGTTACGTTCAGTTGCAGACTGGGCCGGATCAGGTAACTCCACCGACCCGACGCCACCAACGACTGCCAGCCGTAGAGCGTATCGCCCGGGAATCGGAAGTTGTCGCCACTTTGGTACAGCGAAAGTGAGAGTTTGTTTTTTTCATCCGGCGTGTAGGCCAGTTTGATATTGCCGTCGTAGAAAAACGCCCGGCTGTTTTTGACGCTTGGTGCCGGAAACGCCTGTAAGAGGTAGTTCGGAAAGGCTATACGCCCACCCACCAGAAGGGTCAGCTTTTTGCTGATTGGTCCATCGGCTACAACCCTTGCACTGACCGGACTCAGCCCGCCCGAAAACCGCCAGCCGTCGGTGTTGCCGGTGCGGGTACTCATCAGCAACAGACTCGACGCCCGCCCGCCGTACTGCGCCGAAAATGCCCCTTTGTTCAGGCTCACATCCTGCACCAGATCGGAGTTGACGTTGGTATAAAACCCCAGCAAGTGGCTGGTGTTGAAGAGCGGTGCCCCATCCAAAAGCACTAAGTTCTGATCGGCCCGACCCCCGCGCACGTTGAAACCACCCGCCCCTTCGCCCGCCGTAGTAACGCCCGCCTGAAGCGACAGGGCCTTGATAATGTCGGGTTCGCCCAGCACAACCGGCATTCGTTTCAGGTCGGGCATTCGGAGCTGAATCTGCCCCATTTGCACCGATTTGATGTTTTTATCTTCGCGAATAGCCCGTACATCCACTTCGTCAAGATCGGTAGCGCGGGGCCGCAGGCGGTATTCTACGCGCTTGTTGTTGGCGTCGAGCGTGGTCAGCTGCCGGTCTCGAAAATAACCAACCGAGGAGATATACACCGTCAGCGTGCCCGGTTCGTGCACCAGGTTCACCACGCCCGCCGTGTCGGCCCGCGCGCCGGTACCGGTTTCGGCAATGAACAGGCTGGCTCCCGGTATCGGCTTACCCGTAGCGGCATCGCGGACGGTAGCTACCAGCCGCAGTTTTTGCTGTGCAAACAGACCGGAGCTGTGCAGGGAAAAAGAAAGAAGAAGCAGCAAAAGAAGTCGATTCATACCGTTGGGTTGGGCCACGCTAAACAGACCCATAAGGTACAGAAACGGTTGCAAACGATGCTGAATAGTTACCTTTTCAATCAACTCGCAACTAAGCCCGGCCGCAGCAAGGGAGCCACACGGGTACCGATCAGCTCAATAGCCTGCATCAGTTTGTTGTGCGGTTGGGTGGCCACGTCCATCTGAAACATTACCCTCGTGATACCGCCCAACGCCTTGCTGTGGCGCAGAATCTTTTCGGCTACTTCGTCGGGACTACCCACCAGCAACGCCCCCAACGGTCCGGTCTGCGCATCGAACGCGGCCCGCGTAATGGGTGGGCCACCGCGCTCTTTGGCGCGGTTGCTGAACGTCTGGGCGTAGCCGGGGTAAAATGCTTCAATGGCTTCTTCGGTTGTTTCGGCCACGTAGCCAAGCGAATGCAATCCTACCGGCAACTGCTCCGGCGCAAACCCCGCCCGCCGACCAGCCTCGCGATACAAATCAATGAGCGGACGGAATCGGTGCGTGTCACCCCCAATAATGGCCACCATCAGCGGCAACCCCAGCGTACCAGCCCGCACGAACGACGCCGGGGTACCGCCCACACCCAGCCAGATGGGTAACGGCTGCTGAACCGGACGCGGATAAATACCCTGCCCCGACAGCGCGGGCCGAAACCTGCCTGACCAGTGCAGATTTTCGGTATCACGAACAGCCAGCAGCAGGTCGAGCTTTTCGGCGAAGAGTTCGTCATAATCGTTGAGGTCGAAGCCAAACAGCGGAAACGCTTCGATAGACGAGCCGCGCCCTACTACCATTTCGGCCCGTCCGTTCGAGATCAGATCAAGCGTAGCAAACTGCTGGAATACGCGCACCGGATCGGCAGCACTCAGCACCGTAACGGCACTGGTGAGCCGGATAGTTTTGGTGCGGGCAGCAGCCGCGGCCAGAATGACGGCGGTGGCCGAATCGAGATATTCTGCGCGGTGGTGTTCGCCGATGCCGAATGCGTCAAGCCCCACGCGGTCGGCCTGTTCAATGCGCTCCAGAAGCTGGTGCATGGCCTGCGTCTGGGGCTGGCTGGTGTCGGCCCCGGTAAGTCGAAAATCGGCGGCAAAACTGTCTATTCCTATCTGCATGATGGCTTCGTTCGGGTAATTGATTGTAGTTCAGGGAACAATTCGTTTCGATGCTGATTAGTTATCACCCCGTCAGTTCACTCCTTCTCCAACCCACGTTTATAGACGTCCAACGCCCGTTGGCGGGCCATTTTGTGATCGACCATCG
The DNA here is from genome assembly GCA_014377625.1 of Spirosoma sp. Lineage (GTDB taxonomy): Bacteria > Bacteroidota > Bacteroidia > Cytophagales > Spirosomataceae > Spirosoma. The sequence continues at coordinate 25,421 of JACMPG010000245.1, read as the reverse complement.
GTTGGGGGTAGTCCAGCGTGTCAAATTCAGGTACCCATTGCCGGATGTATTCGCCTTTGGGGTCGAACTTTTCGGCTTGCAGCGTGGGGTTGAACACCCGAAAATAGGGGGCGGCATCGGTGCCGGAACCTGCCGCCCACTGCCAGCCGCCGTTGTTGGCCGAGAGGTCGTAATCGCGAAGTTTTTTGCCGAAATACGCTTCGCCCCACCGCCAGTCAATGAGCAGGTGTTTGCACAGGAAACTGGCCGTAATCATGCGGACGCGGTTGTGCATCCAGCCAGTGGTGTTGAGCTGCCGCATCCCGGCATCGACAATAGGGTAGCCCGTTTCACCCCGGCACCATTTGTCAAACTCGGCTTCGTTGTTACGCCAGGGAATGTTGTCGTACTCGCGCCGGAACGAGTGCTTCTCCACGTGGGGGAAATGATCGAGTACCTGAAAGTAAAAATCGCGCCAGCAGAGTTCTTTGAGAAATGTCTGGTCGTCGGCGTCGCGGGCCTGCCGGGCCAGGTCGCGGATGCTGATGGTGCCAAAGCGCAGGTGCATACTCAGTTCGCTGGTGCCGGGCCGGGCCGGGTAGTCGCGGGTTTTATCGTAGTGGTCCAGCAATTCGTTCGATATGGTTTGGGGTGGGAAGGGCTCCCCTACCGGCTCAAAACCCATGTTGGCCAGCGTGGGTACGTGTTCGTTCAGGTCGTCGGCTTTGCGGAAATTGGCGAAGTAATCCTGCGTCGGATATGAGTCGAGATAAGACTCGTTCAGCTTACCGAGCCAGTTTTTGCTGTACGGCGTAAAGACGGTGTAGGGCGCGTTGCTACCGGTCAGGACTTCGTCACGCTCAAAAATCGTCTGGTCTTTGAAGGTATGAAAGCCAATACCGCCCTCGGCCAGCAGGTTACCGACGTCCCGGTCGCGGTCTTTGGCGTAAACCTCATAATCGTGGTTCGTAAAGACCTCGGCAATTTCGTACTGCCCCGTCAGGTCGCGCCACACGTCGAGCGGTTTGCCGTAACGCACAATGATGGTTGACCCCATGTTGCGCAGTTCGTTGCGCAGACGGTTCACTTCCTGCACCAGAAACTCAACCCGCCGGTCGGCCCGGTCTTCGAGTTGGTCGAGGATATTTTTATCGAAAATGAAGACGGGCAAAACGGGTTGCCCGCTTTTGAGGGCGTGGTACAGCGCGGCATTGTCGTGCAGGCGCAAATCGCGCCGGAGCCAGCAGAGAGATAGAGACATGGGTCAGTGTACGGTTTTCTGTTACTATCCGTTCAACGGCCCGTTTTGGGAAAAAGTTGAGGTACAAAAAAGCCGAAAGCGACTGAGTTTCCCCAACCGCTTTCGGCTTTCTTTATGAACCCAAATCACGCGCTACGGCTGAAACCGCAGCCGGACGGTATAAACCTCGTTGCCGTCGCTGCCATATCCGGCCAGTTTCTTTCCTGTGAGTTGCTGCAACAGGCTATTGTTTAGCTGCTCATTCTGGCTGAAGACCTCCAGTTGAGCCAACTTACTATCGGCATTTACTTTAAACCGAATCACGACAACGCCCGATTGCCGGGTCTGTTTAAGCACGTCGGGATACGAGATGTATTTAGCCAATTGTTGTTCCAGATTGGCTTTCGGCATTTGTGGTTTGCGTTTTGTCGGCGTAGCGTAGGCTTGCGTCGCCAGGAAGCCTACCAGCGTAAGGAGAAAAAGAGACTTTTTCATGACTTCAAAAATTTAGAATATGAACAATGCCCACTCGCCCGGATCGCCCTTTCGAGTCCTTCGATTGAATGTGACTGTAATATTACCCATATATTATCCCAATATTAACAATCCAATAAAAATTTAATATTGCCCGGGTTAGTATCTGGGTAATATTACTGGGGTATGTAGTGCAAAAGCAACCAAAATACGCGATATTCCACTACTTTGAGATATTCCGCTCTAACAGAATGAAGGCTAATATTATGTCAATGTTAAGACAGGGTGTGTTTTTAGTGATAGACGTCGCGCCGGGCATTCATGTATCTTGCAGGGTTATTAACCGACTACATGAAAACCCTGCTCATCCCGATACTCTTCCTGCCTTTCTTATTATCGGCACAGCCGAATCCCCTACCCGCCCGCATTGACCCGGCCCGCATTACCATTGCCCGCGATGCCTACGGAGTACCGCACATCTTCGCCAGAACCGATGCCGAAGTGGCCTACGGACTGGCCTGGGCACACGCCGAAGACAATTTCAAGACCATTCAGCAACTCGTTCTGCCCGCCAAAGGGTTGCTGGGGCGGCACCTCGGCAAGAAAGGCGCGGCTGCCGACTACGTAGTGGAACTGCTTCACGCGCCCGAACTGGTGGCCGAACGGGGCGAGACGGCCCTCTCCCCCGACTTCAGGGCGGTGGTACAAGGCTATTTGCAGGGCATAAATGACTACGCGGCTGCCCACCCCAACGAGGTGCTGGTGCGCGGCACGTTTCCGGTTACCCTGACAGATTATCTGAAAGTGTCGGTGCTGTCGCTGTCGGTTATTTCGGGCGTGGAGCGGGCCTTGCAGAGCATTTTCACGGGTAAAGTTCCGACGCTGGATCTGGGCGAAAAAGGCTCGAACGCCTTCGCCATTCACCGCAGTAAAACCACCGACGGACAGACCATGCTGGCCATCAACTCGCACCAGCCGCTGGAGGGGCCAGTAGCGTGGTACGAAGCGCACCTGTGCAGCGAACAGGGCTGGAACGCACTGGGAAGCCTGTTTCCGGGCGGCACAACCATTTTTCACGGCGTAAACGAACACCTCGGCTGGGCGCATACAGTCAACTATCAGGATAAGATCGACATCTTTCAACTGCAAACCGACAAGGCCCACCCTGACCAGTATCTGTTCGACGGGCAGTGGGTTTCGCTGGAAGAAAAGCGCGTTCGGCTGCGCATCAAAGGTATTCCGTTTGCCATCAGCAAAAAGGCGTACTGGAGTAAATACGGTGCGACAGTAAAGACAAAGCAAGGTTGGTTTTCGCTCAGGACGGGGGCCAATCAGGATTTGCGCGGACTGGAACAGTGGTACCGCATGAACAAGGCGCGTTCGTTCAGCGAGTTCCGGCAGGCACTGGACATGACCGCCATTCCGGGGTTTAACATCATTTACGCCGACCCCGACACCATTTACTACGTCAGCAATGGTAAGATTCCGTTTCGTGATCCAGCCTACGACTGGAGCGGTACGCTGCCGGGCAATACCAACAAAACACTCTGGACTAAATTTCATCCGCTGAGCGATTTTCCGCAGTACCTCAACCCGCCGAGCGGCTACCTGTTCAACATGAACAATACGCCGTTTAACGCTACTGGCCCCGCCGACAACCTACGCCCGGAACAGTTCGACAAAACGATGGGGTACGAACGCTGGAACACCAACCGGAGCCTGCGCTTTGCCGAACTCATTGGCCAGTACGATAAACTCAGCTATGCCGATTTCAAACGCATCAAATACGATCAGCAACTACCCCGCCAGCTGGAGTTTCCGCAGGGGCCGGACATCAACGCGCTGTTCTCGCTCGATAAAAATACCTACGCTGACATCGGTCCGCTCATCGACACGCTGACTGCCTGGAACCGGCAGGCTACCGTGGATAGTCGCGGGGCTACGCTCTTTGCGCTGTTCTACTATTACTGGCGCGACAAGCTGGCCGGGCAGGACGCCACCCATGAAGCCCTAACCGCCGACGAATGCGCCGAGGGACTACGCCACGCCCAAACGCACCTCAGGAAATATTTTGGCCGTACCGACGTCATGCTGGGCGAGTACCAGAAGCACGTTCGCGGTGCGAAAGAACTACCAATATGGGGCATTCCCGACGTGCTGACGGCCATTACGTCGGCTCCACACAAAAACGGACGCATCCACAGCACCCACGGCGAATCCTATATTTCGCTGGTACGGTTTCCGAAAGCGGGGCTACCCATTCTGGAAACCATCAACTGCTTTGGTGCGAGTGCCCGGCCCAACAGCCCGCACTATACCGACCAGATGGAGCTGTTTGTGGACATGAAAACCAGGCCCATGACGCTGGACAAAGCCGAGGTTCTGCGCACCGCCAAACGGACGTATCATCCGGGGGAGTAGCGCAACGTGACGATTTACCCGTTATACAGCTCATGCAACACAGCCACACGGCGGGTAAGGATTTCGCGAAGGCTATCGGGCGCGCGTAGCTGGGCCGCTTCGCCTAAGCGCAAAACTTCAGCTATGAACTCGTAGTTGGGGATAAGCCGATAGCTAAACGTAGTACCGGTTTCGTCGGTGCTGCTGACTCGCTGCGAGTGGTGAATTGGGCGCGTTTCTACGTACGGAGCTGATTGAGCCGCTACCCAAAGTAGAACCGTTTCAATGCTGCCATTACCCGGACGGGTTACGCCTACGATGTCGGCGAAGTACACCGCCGGGTCGAACAGGTGATTGGCCTTATACCGAATTTTCGTGGTGTCGATTGCCGTAATGCGATCCAGAGCCAGGTTATAAATCAGGTCTTTTCCGGCCACCAGCCCAAAAATATACCAGCGGCCCCGGTATTCTTTGAGGTAATACGGGTGCAGCACGAACTCCTCATTCTCTGCCTGAAAAGCCCGGTACGCAACCCGCACAACCTGCCCGGCACGAATGGCCTGATACAGTTGGGGCAGAAACTCGTAGCCGCGCGTGAGTTGCGTGTTCTCGAACGAGATAACGGCTTCGTCGGGATCGTTGGTCAGAGCTTTGCCTTCGATCTTGGTCAGAATGGCTTCGATTTCGCTGAAATGCGGCAACCCGCGAAACTGCCGGAGCAGCGAAACGGCTTCGGTCAGGCTGCGCACGTCGTCGGTGTTGAGCGATTTTTTTTCGATGCTGAACGCGGGGTCGTCGTAGAAATAGACGGCGTTTCGGCAAACAATAGGCGCGTCGAATCCCCTCGGCGGCAAACTCCGCATGATGTGGATATCTTCTTTCACCTGCCGCTCGCTGATGCCCTTCATGATGCCGAAATGTTCATCGAGCAGATCGGAAACGTGGTCGATGAGCCGCTCAACGGTCCATTGGCGGGAACCGTCGGCAAAGCAATCATTCAGGACGCGGTAGCGGAAACTAGCATTTTTGTTGGTGGCCATCGGTATTTTTGAAAACTTCCGGCAAAATGCAGAAACCCTGCATTCGGGTCAACTACTTTTGCCCCAGTTCTTTCACATCCTGAGCCGCCTGTTCCGACAGGTATTGATTTTCTGCACGTGCGTTTCGCCGTGTGGCCCCGGCGCAAGCTGCGGGCTGACTGTAATTGGGTAATTGATACTGATTATGATTATTGAACATGATCTTAGTTATTATTAATTATTTAAATTATTAGTAGTAAAAAGAAGATTGTGCATACATAAAGAGTACCGGCCTACTGGCCCGGACTCAGGCTGCTCAGGATTTTTCAACCATGCTCGTAGATCAGCCCCAAATCGACCACCTTCGCCAGCAATTTGCCAGTCTGCAAAGTAAAGCAGACCTGCTTGCCCTGCTCAATGAAGCGAAGGCGATGCTGTTTGAGAAGGGCGATCAATATCCGCTTCAACTAACGTCGCTAACCTGGTACGCCAACACATCGCTGGGTGTTAAACGGTACACAGCTTTCGAGATTCCCAAGAAGCGGGGCGGTCATCGCCTAATTTTTGCTCCCAAAGACCCGCTCAAGGTCATTCAGCGTTGCCTGAATCTGGTGTTGCAGTGCGTATTCAGTCCGCACAAAGCCGCTACGGGATTTGTGCCGGGCAAAAGCATAACCGACAATGCCCGCCCGCACGTGGGTAAGCACTACGTCTATAACCTCGACCTGAAAGACTTTTTCACGAGCGTTGATCTTCACCGGGTCAAAGCCTGCCTGAAACTGCCACCCTTTAACCTCACCGGCGACCGGGAGCCACTGGCTTTTCTGATTGCTAACCTCTGCTGCATACGCCAGGTCGGCGAGCCATCGCGGGCATTTTTGCCGCAGGGCGCGCCCACCTCACCCCTCCTGACCAACGTAGTTTGTCAGCAACTCGACCGGCGACTCACGGGCCTGGCCAAACGCTTCGGCGCGACCTATACCCGCTACGCCGACGACATGACGTTTTCGTCGTTCGTGAACATTTACCAGCCCGATAGCGCGTTTTGCGTTGAGCTGAACCGCATCATCACCGATCAGCGGTTTGTCATTAACCCCGCCAAAACCCGGCTGCAACGCCCCGGCTACCGGCAGGAAGTAACGGGCTTAGTGGTAAACGAGCGCGTGAACGTACCGCGCCGGTTCTGGCGCGAGATCCGTGCCCTGCTTCACAACTGGGAAACCCTCGACTACGACGAAGCAAATACCCGTTTCCAAAAACTGTACGCGCTCAACAAAGCGCGGCCAAGCCAGAAAGCCCCCGCTTTGGCGAACGTCTTATCGGGTAAACTTCTGTTTATGAAGATGGTACGCGGAGCTAACGACGAACTATACCAGCACTACGCCCGCCAACTCGACGCCCTAACAAACCAAACCACCGACGAAATATCGGTAGATGTGGAGCGAATTTTAGATATTTGGGAGAAGCAGGGTCTGGAGAAGGCAATGACTGCTTTTGAGCAATACAAAGACCTGTAAGTGATGGACGCCCGCAAAATTCAGTTTCTAATCGGAATACAGCGCGAGATCGACAAGCTCGAAGCACAGGAAGGCGATACCCCCAAAGTCGAAAAAGTCAAAAGCCGATTTTACGACGTAGTGGAGGTGAAGGAGATGGTCATATACGGAGAGAAAACGAAAGCAACTGAAACAGACGAACAACTGAATTATGAATATGATAAGTTTTTATCAGACTTCATGAATACGACATATATTTTTGATAATATTGAAAAAGATTCTGTAGAGGCTTTAGTTACAAGAAAATCAATACATAGTCCTAAAATTACAGCTAAACTTTTAAAATCATTTAAATACGACACAGGAAATTCGTTTAAAAAACTTGTTCACTCACCTAATGATCCTGACACGTTTAACTTCATCAATACATACGATGAAGCCAAAACATATTGGAATGACTATGAGGGTAAGATTTTTTTGCACAAGAAACTTGTTGATCGAATAGATAAACTATTCAATGTATTGGGAACAGAAGGAATTAAATTTTGGCTTTCAAAAAATAAACATCCAATTTATGAAGACATTAACGTTACCTTAGCTATACAAGAATTTAAAAAGGCATACAGATTTTCTGATGAAGAAAGTGAAGGAAGTATTCTGAGTAAGTGTATACGAAACATTGCTAAAGAAACTGTATACAGTTTGAGTTTTTCCGACAAATTCGGGGACAATGCAATAACGTACCTGCCCAATGAAGAAAGATTTGACATTAAAGCTGTTTTTTTTGCGGATGTATTTAGCTTCGAAATTGGGCTAAAAACTCAGTTACAATCAATGATAAAGCACAGTAAATCTGTCGATAGAAATAAATTGATATCTGAAACCAAAAAAATTCCAATCAAAATACAGAGAGATCAATTAAATGAAGGATACATATATCACGTCATAATTTGTGACTTAGGTTCCTACACCGTAAGAGAGCCTGGGGTTTTATTGAAAGAACTTCGTGACCAAGCAAAAAGTTTTTACTCTGTTTGTGATTGGACAGTAGTAAGTAGGTGTGGTGATGGTACTTTCAAATTAATCCTTCAACCATTCCTTAAAGAATCAGACTCAATTATTCCCATTCCAGACTCTGATTGTCAAGGATTTACACACATTTTTACTTTCTATGACGTATGAGTAAGCCCATTATTTTAATTGATGATACACTTTTAAGGCTTGAAAAACATCAAGAGAGCGTCAAACTTATGAATATGAACTCAAGCGTTGATTTGAATTCAGAACTTTATTTTTGTTCAATCACGAATAGTGATGATTTGATTTTTAATGTAGATTTTAATAAAAGTGACGTGAAAGTAATCTTCATTCATTCAAGTTATAACGATCCTAAATTTCCAGAAAATAGAATATCATTATTACGAAATTCGATGAAACCATGTCCTGTAGTTGGATTTAGCGGTCAAACAAAAACAGATTTATCTGTGCCAAAATTAAGGTATACGGAATTTGATAACGGATTTATAACCTTTTTGACTGTGTTCAAAAATTATAATGAAATCCTATTGAGTAGTTTTACATCCCCTCTAACTTGGACAGTAGATTTAGCAAAAAGGTATTTTTTTGATATAGAAAGCAATGCTGACTATGAATCCGTCAAATCTTTAATTGATAGCCATCAATTCAGAAATCTACTGAAGCTATCTGGTTTAACTTACTCAGATGTAGAGAGTGAATTATCTTCGAGTGTGAGGAATCACAATCATTTTTTAAAATTCTGTCAAAATTTAGTTGAAGACGTTCAATCATAAAACTTACGTATATGAACTTTCTGTATATAGGTCGTCAGATACAAAACAAGTCGAAAGATTCGACAGTTGTTCATTTAAATATTGACAGGTATGATGAAATTGTCGTATTAAAAGAGTACAAGGAATTCGATATTGATTATCGCTTAGATAGTCTTTGTAAAGAATGGATAAAATATTTTATCAGTAGCGATATTATCATTATAGAACTGGATTGGTTCGAGAAGAATGACTATATCGGGGTTCGCTTTACTAATCACATACGACTGACAAAGTGGAGCGATGAAAGGTTACGAGATATACCGATTGTGTTGGTACGCGAGAATAAGATTGACATTGTAAATAATGATACTTTCAAAGATGATTTACTAATATTTTCTGGGCAAGGTGCGCTTTTTACAACCTATTCAGATATAGGATTTGACGTAGCAGAAGATTCAAACTATGACAGTTTTACTACAAACATTGCGAGACTTACACGAAAACATAACAGGCAATACACATACGAGAGATACTTAACGGCACTTAATTTTTCTGAACAGTACGAAGATAGTCATTCTATAACGAATCAATGGGGGGCATTACGCTTGGCGGCAAACGTTGGATACAGCCCCGAGGATGTAGTTTATAGCTGGCCACCCAAACTTTATTTCAAATACTTACAGGAAAAATATAAATTCGATTCCACTGCTGATAAAGTAGAGATCATAGCCAAAGTCTTGCTCATAGATGACAACGCAGACAAGGGTTGGGAAAAGGTATTGAAGAAAATTTTCAATTTTAGCGACAAAAATCCAACTCTTGATGAGAAGGGAAATCCAACGTTTGTAACCATCAACGAAAAAGTCAGTAGTTACGACAAATTCTCAGATGAAAACAAGAGGACCATCGAGGAGCAGGATTTCGATCTGTACTTGGTCGATCTACGATTAAATGGTCAAGATGAAGATGACACCTCTGAAACGAAAAACTTCTCAGGAGCAACCGTACTTCAGAAAATAAAGTCTATCAACGCTGGTAATCAAGTAATTATGTTTACAGCTTCTAATAAGGCTTGGAACATGAGGACATTGCTGAATGGTGAAAATGCAGCCGATGGGTATTACATAAAAGAATCACCGTTAAACGCTCCAGACAAGTTCTTTGGGAAAAACAATACTGCTGTATTTATTGAGCAGGTACAGCAGTCTTTACAAAGTCGCTTCCTCAAAAAGATCGCTATAATTGAAATGAAATGTAAAGATTACATGAATTCAAATTTTGATAGAAGAATGAATAGCTACAAAGAATTCTACAACAGGGCTGATTCTTCTTTAAAAATTGCGTTTGAGTTGTGTAAGAAATCTATGTACGATAAAAAATATCTAAATCTTGCTTATTTAACGTACTACCAAATTTTAGAAGACTACTCAAGTCAGAATGATAATTTTGAGTTTGTCTCTAAGAGAGAATGTTATGTTTCAAGAAATATAAGAGTTATAGATGATTCAAGTGGGCAATTATTATGGCATTTAAATTATGTTCAAAATAAGAAAGACGGAGATTATTTCAAGAAAAATATTGCGGCAGTAAGTGGAGAAATAGCTGTTCAATACTTGGCTAAAATTTCCTTCATTTTAAGCTATAAGTTTGAAAAGAGCGATCATTTCTTAATGGCTTGGGGCGTAATTAACAACATTCGGAACGAAAAGGCCGGTCATGGTGGAAGAAAGGGTTACGTTACCCAAAGAGAGCTTTTTCCTTTGCTTGAGATAGTCGAATTATTTCTTACTAACAGGTAGTTTCCCCTTTAAATGCACGTCCACTGCATTCCCTGCCTTCACCTTTGCTGGCGAAACCAAACGATGTAGCCTGCTATGCCCGGTATTTTGTCCTGCTTTGAGAATCTGACGCCTACCAATGGGCAGCGGGACGTTGCGCTGGCGGTTGAAGCGTTTCTGAACGGGAGCGATTCCGTTTTTCTGCTGAGCGGGTACGCCGGTACAGGAAAGACTACGTTGCTGGGCGGGATTTGCCGGTACGTCATTGAGCAGCAGCAGCGCGAGGTTCGGCTGATGGCACCGACGGGACGTGCGGCAAAGGTGCTGGGCGACAAAACCAGCGGGACGGCTACCACCATTCATCGGGGGATTTATAATTTCCACGAACTCGAAAGCGAGGAAGGCACCGACGCACAGGGGCAACTGCGCGACGGATTTCAGTTCGTGTACAAACTGGCGTCCGACGCGGAGATTGTGCGGCAGGTGTTCGTGATTGACGAGGCTTCGATGGTGTCGGATAAATATGCCGAGAGCGAGTTTTTCCGGTTTGGTACGGGCTTTCTGCTTCGCGATTTGCTGGCATTTGCCAAAGCCGGGCAACCCAACGTGCATACGCAACTGATTTTTGTGGGCGATCCGGCGCAGTTGCCGCCGTTTGGCATGAACCATTCGCCCGCGCTCAGCGAAGCGCATTTTCGGGATACGTACCGGCTTCGGGTGCAGTCGGCTACGTTGCGGGAGGTGGTACGGCAGGGCGAGCAGAGCGGGGTACTGGCCGTGGCTACGCGGATTCGGGAGGGGCTGGCTGCGGGTTATTTCAACCAGTTCGAGATTGCCGGCAATGGGCGCGACGTACACGCGCTGCCGAATGGTCAGTTCTGGGATGCCTACGCCGGGGCCAATGCCAACAAGATCGTTATTGCCTGGAAAAACAAAACGGCCAAAGGAATCAACAATCGGATTCGGGCGGAGCGGTTTGGGCCGGACGTGCCCGCGCTCATGCCCGGCGATCTGATTATTCTGGCGCAGAATAATTACCAGCATGCCGTAACAAACGGTACGTTTGGCATGATTCAGACGATGGGCGCGGTGGAGACCCGCACCGTTTTGATCCGGGGAGAACGCCCGGTAGCGTTGCGCTGGCAGTCGGTGGAGGTGCTGGTGCAGGCCGACGATGCGGGAGGGCTAAGGACTATACAGGCCAATACGCTGCTCAACTTCCTGGAGAGCGACGAAAGCAAGCTGACGTCGGCAGAGATGCGGGGGCTGTTTGTCGATTTCACCAACCGGGCAACGAAGCTGGGCATTAAACGCCGAAGCCCGGAGTTTGCCGAGATGCTGAAAGTTGACCCGTTTTTTTCGGCCCTGATGCTCAAACACGCCTACGCCATTACCTGCCACAAAGCGCAGGGGGGCGAGTGGAAAACGGTGTTTACGGTCTGGGACAAAAACACGAAGGAAGATTTCAACCCGTTTACCGACGAGCAATCCACGTCGGGCCGAAACACCAGCGATTTCTTCCGGTGGGCTTATACTGCCATTACCCGGAGCAGCCAGCAACTCTATGCCATTAACCCGCCCCGGCTCACGCCGTTCTCCAAGATGGCTTGGATCGATACGGGGTTAGCCACTCGGTTTCTGGCTACGCAAGGAATCGACGATCAGAAACTTCCCTGGGGCAATGAGCAGCAAGACTTGATGACCCGGTTGGGTCTGGCAAACCGCGAGCTGTTCGTTCAGCACAAGATTGCGGCTATTGCGCAGGTAATGGCTCCGGCGGGACTGACCATCGAAACGGTACGTTCGTCGCAGTATCTGGAGACGGTTACGGTGCGGGGCGAAGCCGACCGGGTCGGGATCAACTGCTGGTATAGCGGCAAACGGAAGTTTACCCGGCACCAAAAAGCCGACGGTAGCGACGCCCTATTTGCAAAGGTCGAACCGCTGCTGCAACAGGCCGACGCCATTACGTTCGATTTGCCGTTTGCTGAAACGACTGACCAGCCCGGCGTTGCCGAACCCGCGCAGGATTTACCAGCGACCGACAAGCCGTTTGTCACCCTACTGCGGCACAAGCTGACGGAAGCTGCTACGTTGACGGGGATTCATTTATCAAGTGCGAAATCGCTCCAATACTGCGAACGGTGCCAGTTTGAGCGGGGATCGGAGCGGGCGGTTCTGAATTTTATTTACGACGGCGACGGGTTCTTCACCGAAGTACGGGCCATGCCGAAGCAATGCAACAGTGCCAGTTTACTGGCTGAATTACGTCACCTTGTCCAATCCTTTCGCGCCTGATATGCAAACCGCCAAAGACATTACCGCCCTTCGTAAAAACGGACAACTTGCCGACGCCTTTGCGCTGGCAACGGACCTGCTCACTACCGAACCCGATAACATCTGGACAAAACGGGCGATGGGCTGGGTACGGTTTGAGCGGCTGCGGGCCGTTGCCAAAAGTAAGACGCCCGATGCATTCCTGACCGAGTGGGAAGCCCTTGCCTTGTTAGTGGCCGACAACCCTGCCGACGAAACCATGCTTACTAATCAGGCCGTTTGGCAGGCAGTGGTTGCGTTGTTTTCGCTGGGCGATACGGATAAAGCCGTCCTGGTGCTGGCCGCCGTTTTTGCATCGGTACAAACGTGGACTATTGAAAAACCATCCGATATGTATTCGGCCCTGTTGCGGTCGTTTATGAAAGCAGGCAAAACGTGGGGGGGGCTCGGCGATTTTATGGCGTGGTGGCAGCTGAGCAACCTGCGCCCTGAAGATTACCTGCCCGGCATGACCAACGACGCCAGGAAAATGATGTCGCTGGCCGAGCAGGCCTACATTACGTATGCTAAACAGGTGTTGCAACGTCCCGATCCGGCTACCATACAGACCCTGATTGCTGATCTCGAAACGTTGCACCAACAGCACCCGGAGTACCAGTACCCGCCCTACTACCAGGCGAAACTTCTGGTAGCAACCGGCTCTAAAGATGAAGCCATGACCGCTTTGTTGCCTTTTGCCCGACGCAAACAAAACGAGTTCTGGCTCTGGAGTCTGCTGGCCGATCTGTACCACGACGAACCCGAAAAAGCCATTGCCTGCCTGTGCCGGGCTATGACCTGCCCAACGGAGGAGAAATTCTTAGTCAACGCCCGGCTCGACTTAGCCGTTAAACTTAATCAGGTCGGCAAAGTCAATGAGGCACTGACTGAACTGACTAAGTCGACTACTGCCCGGCAGAATGAGGGGTGGCACGTCATGCCCGGTTATACTGATGCGGTAGACAGATTAGCGGCAAAAGGTGGCGTCGTTCTAACCGACAACAAACCGCTGTACCGGCAGTACCGGGCAATGGCTGATGAACTGCTGTACGCCGACGTACCGGAACACGTTGGCGTAGTGACGTCGCTGAACACCGACAAAAAAATAGCACACATTGCCATAAACCCGACAATCTCGACACATATCAAGTACGAGAAAAGCATGGCCCGCATTCAGCCCGGCGATTTTGTAGCCGTCCGGCTGGACGAACGCACCGGTAAAGAAGGTACATTCTGGGTACCGCTATCCGCGAAGCGAACGGATGAAAAACCATCCGAAGGGGTTTACAAACCGTTTTCGGGCGTATTCAGCCGAATAGTGGGGAAAGAGTTCGGCTTCATCGACGGGGTTTTCATTTCGCCAAATCTGGTAGTGGGCGTAGAAGACGGGTCGATGCTGACTGGCTTTGCATTACCGTCGTTCGATAAAATCCGGCAAAAACACGGCTGGCGCGCTATTTCGGCAAATAATAGTCAATCTGCTCCGGGCGAATGAACACATCACCACTTTTTTTACCGGCGACCGCAAGTTTCGCTCCGCAACGGGACCTAACCCCTAAAATACCCCTGACCGCGTGACCGAACCACCCGACGAAACTACCCGACTCGACCAGCTTCGGCAGGGGCACGAACCGGCGTTTCGGTGGCTGGTCGAGACGTATCAGCAGCGGATGTTTCGAACGGCACTGGCCATTGTTGCCAATACCGAAGAAGCCGAAGACGTAGCGCAGGAAGTATTTGTGGAGGTGTTTCAGACGATAAGAAATTTTCGGGGCGAGGCCGGTCTCGCTACGTGGCTCTACCGGCTGACGACCTCGCGGGCATTGAAAAAAGAGCGCGACCGTAAACGTCAGAAACGTTTCGGGTTTATGACCAGCCTGTTCAGCACCAGTAACGATGACAAACCCGACTATGACCCGCCCGATTTCCAGACGCCCGGCACCCTGCTGGAAACCGACGAACAGAGCCGGCAAATTAATCGGGCGGTAGCATCGCTGGCCGAGTCTCAGCGGGTGGCGTTTACGCTGCATTATCAGGAAGAACTGTCGTATCAGGAAATAGCGGCTGTGCTGCAAACGTCGGTGTCGGCAGTAGAGTCATTACTATTCCGGGCGCGGCAAACGCTCCGCAAAAAACTACCGAGACCATGAATGAGTCAACGAATAATCCGAATGAGCCGGACCGGTGGGAGGCCGGGTTTCGGCAGTGGGGGCAACGACCCCAACCCGAGCTGAATCCGTTTTTCTACACGCGTCTCCGGGCCAGACTGGATCAGTCGGTCGAGTCGGCTACGTGGCTGCCGTTCTGGCTCCGGCGACCAGCCTATGCCTACACGGCTTTTGCCCTGCTGGTGCTGCTCAACGCGGGCGTAGTGGCCGGGCTGGCCGATAACACCAGCACCACCGACGATCCGGGCACAACGATTACCGCTTTTCAGGACGAATACACCATCGATTCTTTCGTAACGGCTTATGAATGATTCTCGCAAAATCCGGCTATTAACGGGTATCGTCATTGGTTTAGTGGTACTCAACATCGGCTTGCTGAGCTGGTTTCTGCTCCGGTCAGAGACGCAGCGCCACCGGTCGGGCCGGGTACGAAGCGATACCTTTCTGGCCGATACGCTCGGCTTCGATACGCAGCAACGGCAGCAGTTGGCCGCGTTGCAGGAGACGTACCTTCGGGAAGTACGACCCCGTCAGCGGCAGTTGCGGCAGCTACGCAAAACGTATTTCCGGCTCGCCGATTCGTCATTTACAACGGCGCAGCGTGAAGAGAAAGCCCTGGCGTTTCACCGGCAATCGGCAGACGTTGAGTTGCAGACGCTGGCCCATTTTGACAAGGTTGCCGCCATTACCCGGCCCGCCCAGCGCCGGTTGCTGAATCAGCTCCTGAGCGAACTGCCGCGACGCTCTTTTCGCGCGCCTAACGAACGCGGTGGCCGACGCAATAACAACAGGACAGGCAAGGGACAGTAATTTTTTTTGGTGTGACCGCAAGTTTTGCTTCACGGTGGGGCCTAAGTCTAAGATTCCTCCTTCGTCGGAATGATAAAAGCAACCAAACCAAATAAATACAATCATGAAAAAGACCATCATTGCTGCCGCCATTGTATCGTTGTTGTACGTCTCTGACTCCATGGCGCAGAATCGTCGGGGCGGTGGCCAACAGAACCGGATGTCTGCCGACAGCTCGCAAACCACTAGGCGGGGCCGGGGCAACCGTGAGCTGCTGGCCGAGAAAGACCTGCCCGCCAATGGCATTTCAGCCATCAAAAGTCAATATCCCGATGCACAGATGAAGCGGATTATGAAAAACAAGAAAGGCAACTACAACGTCGTACTGACCCAAACCGACAAGCCCCGCCGGATGCTGGAGGTAGATGGTCAGGGCAGTATCGTCAATGACCGCGAAATGCCCGCCCGCGGTGGGCATGGGGGCAGAGGTCGAAAAAATAAGAAGTAATCCAGCAATTAAACAGGCTCAGAGAATATACCGACGACCCGGGGTCGTCGGTATATTCTCTTTTTCATACCCAGCGTTATGCCCATTTCTTCCCCATTAATTTTCCTGCGTACCGGTCTCACCTTCGTTTTTCTGCTAACGGTATCCATCGTTTTGGGCCAGTCACTGCGGGGCAGCGTTGTGGATAGCAAGAACGAACCGCTCATCGGCGTGACTGTCCGGCTCATCAGTTTGCCCGACAGCAGCGTTCGGCGGGGTGTGGTGACGGATACCGACGGGCGGTTCAGGTTCGATAACGTAGCGGTGGGTTCGTACCGATTGCGAGCCTCGTTTGTGGGGTTTTCGGCAGTGGAGCAAACCGCGCGGGTCGATACCGGACGGACGCGCCCCCTGCGGATTGTGCTGCCCGAAACGTCCCGGCAGCTGAGCGAGGTAGTTGTGAAAGGCAAAATTGTGAGTGCCGAGCAAAAAGGCGATACGCTCCAGTTCAACGCCGATGCGTTTAAAGTCAACCGCGATGCGCAGGCCGAAGATTTGCTTAAAAAAATGCCCGGTGTGGATATGACCGGCGGCACGATAAAAGTGCAGGGAGAAGCCGTGCAGGAAGTGCTGGTAGATGGCAAACCGTTCTTCGGCGACGACCCGACCATTGCGCTGCGTAACCTGCCCGCCGAGGTAATCGCCAAGATCGAAATCTTTGACCGGCAAAGCGATCAGTCGCAGTTTACGGGTGTCAACGATGGCAACACCACCAAAACCATTAACATCATCACCCGATCTGACAAGCGCAACGGGCAGTTTGGCAAGGTATATGCCGGGGCCGGAACCGACGCTACGTACAACGCCGGGGGCAGCGTAAATTTCTTCGACGGCGAACGGCGCATTTCCGTCATCGGGCAGAGTAACAACATTAACCAGCAAAACTTTTCGAGCCAGGATTTGCTGGGGGTGCAGGGCAGCAGCGGGGGTGGCGGCCAGGGCGGCCGCGGAGGGCGGGGGGGTGGTGCGCGCGGGGGCCGGGGGGGCGGTGGCAGGGGTGATGCCGGGCCGACCGACAATTTTCTGGTGGGTCAGCAGAACGGTATCAGCACAACCAACTCGTTCGGTATCAACTACTCCGACAAATGGGGCGAAAAACTAACCGTGCGCGGCTCCTACTTCATGAACCAGAGCGGGAATCGCAACCAGCAGTCATTGCTGCGGACGTACTACCAGAATTCGGGCGATTCGACGCAGACCTACCGTGAACAATCGTCCGACAACAGCAGCAACATGAATCACCGGCTTAATTTTCGGCTCGATTACGCCTTCGACAAGCGCAACTCATTGCTGATTACACCACGCCTGAGTTTCCAGACCAATACCTCTACCTCGCTCACGAACAGTGATACTCAACTCGGCGACGCATTACTGAACCAGTCGGATAACACATACTCGTCCCGTAATCAGGGTTACACGTTCAACAACAACCTGCTGTTCCGGCACCGGTTTGAAGCGCGGGGACGCACCATTTCGCTGAACGTCGGCACGGCCCTTAACGACAAAACCGGGTTGAGTACACTGATATCGGAGAACGATTTTTTCGGTGTGACGCCCACGCAGCAACGCATTGACCAGCGCACCAATACGACAGCCAACGGCTATCAGCTTTCGGCAGGCGTCAACTACACCGAACCGTTTGGCAAAGGCATCATGCAGCTCTCGTACAATGCGGGCCTGAACCACAGCAACGCTGACCGCTATACGTACCGGCTCAACCCGGCATCGGAAAACTACGATTTACTCGACTCGCTGCTTAGCAACCGGTTCAACAATGACTACCTTACCCAACGGGCCGGATTAAGCTACAGCATCCGAACCGAAAAACTGCGACTGTCTGCATCGGCCAACCTACAACGCGCTGATTTACAAAGCGATCAACTATTTCCACGCATTGGCTCAGTAAACCGGACGTTCACCAATGTGCTGCCCACGGTCTTTGCCGACTACCGCATTACGGACGACAAGCGGCTGCGCTTTACGTACCGAACCAGTACCGACGCGCCCAACATCAACCAGTTGCAGAATGTGCTGAACAATACCAACCCACTCCAGCAAACCATTGGCAATCCCGACCTGAAACAAAGCTACACCCACGCGCTGAGCCTACGTTTCACCAAAACATCCATCGCCAAAGCCAACAGTATGGTAGGGTTACTGGCCGTGAATCTGGCACAGAACCCCATTGGTTCGTCGCTGTTCATTGCCGAGCGGGCGGGGGTAGTGCCGGGCGTAGTGTCCTCGACGGGTAAGCCCATTTTTCTGCAACAGGGTACGCAGCTTACCCGGCCCGTTAACACCGGTAACGCCCTGAGCAGCCGGGGTTTTTTCTCGTTCGGAACGCCCCTTACGTTCATTAAAACTAACCTGAACCTGAACACCTCGCTGACGTACAACCAGACGCCAAGTCTGATAAATGGGCAGGTAAACCGGGCCAATTCGTACAATTTGAGTCAGGGCGTTGTGCTGAGCAGCAATATCAGCGAGAAGTTTGATTTTACGCTCTCGTACAATTACGGCTACAGCAAAGTAGTAAATCGTTTCGACGGACCGAGCCTGCAAACGCAACGCACCACCGCTTTTAACACCCAAACGGTAGGGGGCAGCGTGGTCTGGAACGTCTGGAAAGGGATGGTACTACGGTCGGACGTGAATATTCAGCGGTACGCGGGGCTTTCGAGCGGGTTCAACCAGCGGTTTACTCTTTGGAACGCAAGCATGGCGCAACGCTTTTTAAAGAAAGACAACGGCGAACTGCGGCTGTCGGTATTCGACTTACTGAACCAGAACACAAGCGTGAGCCGGTCTTTTTCCGAGACGTATCTGGAAGATAACCGGTCTCTGGTACTACGGCAGTATTTCATGCTCACGTTCACGCTGCGGCAATTCCGGTCTTGATTTTTCCTAACACAGAGAAACGGAGGATTCACTTCGGCAGGAGCGTAAACTCTCCCTTGTCGAAGCGGTACTGCCGGGGGATGCCGGTAGCTATTTCCTTTTTTTCGATGTCTTCGGGGCCAATGTGTTCGAGTTCCATCATCAATGCCCGCAAACTGTTGCCGTGGGCCACAATCAGGACGTTTTCGGCGGCCTGTAAGCGCGGGAGAATGTGGTCGTTAAAATACGGAATGACGCGGGCGTGGGTATCGGCCAGACTTTCGCCACCGGGGGGGCAGTCGGCGTAACCGCGACGCCAGCGATAGACCTGCTCCTCGCCAAACCGCAGAGCGGCTTCGGCTTTGTTCATCCCCTGCAAATCGCCGTACATACGCTCATTCAGAGCCGCACTGCGCTCCATGGGCAAATCGGTCTGTCCGGTTTCGTGCAGAATGATGTCCATCGTTTCAATGGCCCGCTGCAGTACCGACGTAAAACCAATATCGAAATGGTCATTTTTGAGCAGCGTTCCGGCTTCGCGGGCTTCGTGTTTGCCGAGATCAGTCAGGGGCTGGTCAGTTTGGCCGGTGAACCGGTTTTCGAGGTTCCACTGCGACTGACCGTGGCGAACAATAACGAGGAGTGACATGGTAGAGAGAGTTTTCTAACACAGAGGGACAGAGATTTCGCGGAGAATACAGAGAGAATTTCGATTAAAAAAACTCTGTGTTCTCCGTGAAATCTCTGTCCCTCTGTGTTAAGAGTTAATTACGCCAACTCCTCTTCCGCGCCCTCTACGTCGGCTTTGAGGCCGAGGTATTCACCGGCTACCGAGTGGGCTACCGACGATAGGGCATTGGTAGTGGAGTTGGCAATGGAGTCCCCAAAATCTGCAACCTGCGCTCTAAAGCGAGCTTTGTCTTCGGGGCTGACATGGTTCAGGAACCGGACCAGCGCGTAACCGGCCACTGCCGCTACGGCAATGCCCAGGCCAATAGCCCAGGGTGAGGTTTCTTCCTCGCCATCTTCATCATATTTGGGTGTGAGCAACTTACGCATCATAGCAGCCAACCCTTCCTGCGGGGTCAGGTAGGCCATCACTTCCTGCGCTTTGTTCACGAAACCGCCCGGCACCACTTTAGCTTCGCCCCGCATCAATGCTCTGTAGCCGTCGCGGGCTACCATATCGGGTTTGTCAGTCATGTCTTCTACAATAAGTTCGGGGGCGCCGGCTTCGCGGAAGAAGTTGGTATCCGTCGCATTGGGCATCAGGGCAGTAATGGTTACGTTGGTGCCTTTGAGTTCGTTGTTGAGCGACTGCGTCAGGTTCCAGATATACGCCTTCGTGGCGGCATACACAGCCATGAGCGGAAACGGTGTAATGGCCACCAGCGATGCCAGTTGCAGGATTTTACCGTCGTTACGTTCCACCATATCCTTCAGAAACAACTTGGTCATCAGCGTAGTCGTCAGGATGTTGAGATGTACCAGTTCCCTTTCGCGCTCCCAATTGGTTTCGGTGGCAAACTTGCCGTAGGTACTCACACCCGCATCGTTCACC
Source organism: Spirosoma sp. (assembly GCA_014377625.1). Taxonomy (GTDB): domain Bacteria; phylum Bacteroidota; class Bacteroidia; order Cytophagales; family Spirosomataceae; genus Spirosoma. The sequence goes on along the minus strand of JACMPG010000245.1, from coordinate 4,987 downwards.
AGTACATCGACCTGAATGCCTTTGGCCTTCACTTCATCGTACAGTTCAATGGCTATGTCTTCTTTGGAGAGGTCCTTATTGATAATAGTAATGTACTGTGTGCCGTAATTGGCTTTGAATACTTCGGATAATCGGTCGAGTTTATCTTCGCTGCGGCCTACCAATATGAGGTTGTAGCCATCCTGAGCAAAGAGTTTGGCGAGTTCCTGACCAATGCCACTGGAAGCACCGGTAATGAGAGCGGTTTTTCCCGTTCCTGTCTGCATGGTATTGTGTAGTTAGTGAACTGACTTTGTCTGAGTAAAGAACCCACCCCACCCCAAGTTGTTTGGATTTACCCGGTTCCGGCGCCATACGTTTGTTGGGCTATCAGCACAAATGGAGTTGATTTTTGTTCTATCAACAAAAATGCCTTCGTTATGAAAACCCTGATTATCGCTCTATCCCTTATTGTTGGCATTGCCGCCTGTTCACCGTACCGTATTCTCCAGAACGAAGCCGACCGGGCCGCAAACTGGTCGGCCTACAAGACGTACTCGTTCGTGGATACGGCCCGCATTGCCCCCCTGCCCGGCACGACATACCAGGCCGCGATGGACGAACTGAAGCGGGCCGTAACGGCCGAACTCACCAGCCGGGGCTACCAACAAACGCCCAGCTACGGCACCACCGACCGGCCCGATTTGCTGGTCAATATCGGCGCGGTAATGAAGGAGCAAACACAAACCCGGACTACCAACATCCGCGAGGCCCCCCTGTACATTGGCCAACGCCGGTATCACTGGCAAAGTCAGGAAGTGCCGGTGGGTACGTATGACGAAGGCACTATTAACCTGCACATTATCGACGCCAAACGCAACGATCTTATCTGGGACGTAGCCGTGGCCAGTGTTTTAAAAAACGGCTTCTCCCAGCAAACCGTCAACGACGCCGTAGCGAAAGCGTTTGGGAAGTTTCCGGGGCGGAAGTAGGTTGGTCACTCCTGACCGACCAGCCGCGAAGCGGCTAACACAGTAGTTACTTAGCTTCAGTTGCCGCGTTAGTCGCTTCGCGACTGGTTGGTCACTCCTGACCGACCTACGCCAGCACTTCCTCTGCTTTTGCTTCTACATCGTGATACACGCTGGCGATTTCGTCGGTTACGGTATCAATGGCGCGTTCGGCCTTCCGTTTCGCTTTGCCGACTTTGTATTTGGCCTTGCCTTTTTTGTAGGCGTATCGGGCCTTGTCGAGCGGACCGGCATTTTTGTGGGTGAGGGCTATAACCAGACCAGCCGCGATGAACGCAGCCGCGCCAATGGTCAGCCACAGCCCGGTGTTACTATCTTCGTCGGCCTGTCCCTGTGGCTTCATCTGGGCGCGAACATTACTGGTCACGACAGAATCGGGCAGCACGCGCGAAGCAACGGCTTGGATTTTGGTCTGGAAACCGGCCACAACTTTATCTTTGCCCTTCATCAGGGCATCGTATCCAGCTTTAGCTACGTCGGCGGGGTCAGTTTTATGAGCTTCCTGCTGCGCCACGGTGTTCATAGCACCGGCTTTGTTGAAGAAATCGGTGTCGGTAGCGGGTGGCATGAGTACCGTAACGGTAACGTCGGTGTCTTTTACCTCGTTGCGAAGAGCTTCGGAAAACGAGTAGATAAACGCTTTGGTCGCGCCATAAACGGCCATCATGGGGTTAGGCATAATGGACGCAATAGACCCCAGCATCAGGATTTTACCTTCGTTACGGGCCACCATGTCTTTGGAGAACAGCTTGGTCAGATATACCAGTGCTGTCAGGTTGACCTGAATAACGTTCAGCTCTTTCTGCAAATCAGTTTCGGTGGCAAACTTACCGTACTCGCCAAAACCAGCGTTGTTGACCAGTACATTGACGGTGATGTTCTTGCCCGTTACCTCATTGTACACCTGCCGCGGAGCGTCCGGGTCAGACAGGTCTTTTTCAATGACGGTGATTTCAGACGTGCCGAACTGCTGTTTGAATTTATCGGCGAGGTCGTTGAGCCGCTCTCCGCTGCGGGCTACCAGAACGAGATTATAGCCATCTTTGGCGAATAAGGTGGCCAGTTCACGACCAATACCACTCGACGCGCCCGTGATAAGGGCTGTTTTTCCTGCTTCGGTTTTCATAGTAATTGAGTTAATTTGACTCTTAACTCAACCCCACACACCGCAAGATGTTTGATTTGCTGCGTTTCCTATCGGGTACGACAGTCCTCTTTACTTGACAACGACTTTGAATTCAATCTTGGTCGGGACGGGAGTTACCGTACCCGGAATCGCCTTCGGACTGATACCCGTGCCGCGCCCAATAGCATCGACGCGCAGGTAGTCGATACCTGCCGATACAATCTGCTGCTTCACTACGTTTACCCGCTTAAACGACAGGGTTTTATTAGGCAGTCCGGCAGAACCATCAGTCGCGAAGCCAATAAGCTGAATCTGCAAGACCGGGTTCGTTTTGAGTACCGTTACCAGTTCGTTGATAGCTGCCTGCGATCCTGCCGTCATAGATAACGAACCCGGCAAAAACGCTACGCCCGACAACGGAAATACGCGCCCCTTAGGCAGAGTTGGGTTAGCGAGATAGGGCGTAAGCTGCAGACTCAACCCGTTGGGTACTGGCGTGGGCGGTGCTCCCACGGCCATGCCGGTGGCGGTAGTGGCTGCGGTGGCCGGAGCGGCACGTATCTGTTTGCTGGTATCGACGGGTACCGCCAGCGAGCGGGCCACCGTGTCGGCGGTTTGTATGGAGTCGCCGAGGGTGCTGATTTCGGTGGCCGCTGGTTCTTCACCGGCATGTTCCTGTGTGTTCTGATAGACGTAATAGCCGCCGATACCAATCAGCAGGGCGATCAACGCACCAATACCCCACTTGGCCAGCGATCCGTTATCATCCTGTTCGGCATCGGTCAGTTCATACGTAACGGGCGGACGCATCACCGTATCGGTCGTGCGAGCTGACTCGCCGTCGGGTCGGCGGGCAGGCCCGGCCACACCCGCTACTACCTGTTGCAGGCCAATTTTTTCGATGAGTGTTGGCATCAACTCATCGGGTACGGCCGTTACGAGTGCATCCCGTTCGGCAAAGAGCAGCGAGGCCACTCCGTTGGCATCTAATTTGCGTTCACGGGTATGCTTACCCAGCACGTGCAGAACAATGGTCGTGGTTAAGCCCAGCAGCGAAATAGCCGACGAGTTACGGACGCCCGCATAGCCAGACACCATACTGGCAATAGAACTTTTCATGGCGGGCAGCAGATGACTGATCACATCGTTACCCTGGGTAATGAGCGTATTGGTATGCGCCGGGTCGCGCAGGACTCCTTCCAGATTATCGGTTACGCTACCTGTGTAGTTCCCTTTCTGAAGGTACTTATAGAGTTGATTAACGCCTATTTCGGTAGTCGTACGTTTCATCAGCCCACCCACAATGGTATAGATGAGAGCGTCTGTAGCCCGGCTCGTTTTTTCGGTCGGCTCGTCTATGTAGGCAGCAATCCGCGACAGGACGTCGGGGGTAAGAATGAGGGCAAATTCGTTAAATAAAGTCATAGAGAGGATATCTCGATGGGGCAAGAAGGATTATATGCGCACCAGTAAATTGAAACAACGGCAGCAGATGGACGGTCTGGCTGATTGAATTAGTCAAAAGTAAGCAAGTGATGGCAAAGGTCACAGGCTATGGACGGATAAACTTCGGGCATTACCGCCTGGGAATTCGCTCAATCGCTTCCTGATACTCGGTTTCGACGGAACGCAGCCGATCCTGACAAAAGGCAATCAACTGCCCCGCCAGTTTTATTTTGGCGGGTAACTCGTCGAGCGGCACTTCGTCATTCTCAATTTCATCAACCAGACCCGTAAGCTGGTCGTAAGCATCATGGTAAGTCATTTTCTACAACTCTATAACTTTAGTGGTGATAGTTCCATCGTGAAGCTGAACCTGTAAATTCTCGTTTAGATGGACACTCTTCGCTTTGGTAACGATACGGTCATTGCGCAGCAATAGAGCATAGCCACGCCGGAGTATGTTGACCGGATCGAGGTGGCGAATCGTTACAGTTTTTTCGGTCAGTTCGGTGTGGCGGTCGCGCAGGAAATTCTGCGATACGAATCGAAGCCGGTCAGTGCTGATATCGAGTTGCTCGCGGGCTGTTTGCAGGGCGTTGCGGGCTGCCTCCCCCAGCCGATCACGCAGACGCAGGCAACTTTCCTCAAATTGCCGATTGTGTTCAACCAGAAAGGCCGCGGCTTTGGTGGGTGTCTTTACGCTTTGGTGACACATCAGGTCAGTAATGCTGACGTTGCGTTCGTGGCCAATACCCGCCAGAATCGGTATGGGAAAACCCGCTACGGCATGGCCCATCAGAAAGCTATCGAACGAGCCAAAATCCAGCTGCGATCCACCCCCACGCACCAGCACCACGGCATCATATGGTACGTTGCTCCGTCGAATCGTTTCCAGCTGCCCGCAAATGTCCTGCTCGGCACCCTTACCCTGCACCTGCGACAGAAACTCATCCACCACAAACGCATAGCCGAACGGATTTTGCGCCAGCTCATGCCGGAAGTCGCGCCAGCCGTCGGAGTTGGGGGCGGTAATGAGTGCGATCCGCTGCATAACCGCCGGGCGGGGTAGTAATTGGTTAGCCGTAATATATTGCCCACCCTCCAGCCAGACCAGATCAGGATGGTCGCGCACGAGCGTGTCCAGCACGGTTTGCCGTTCGCGCTCCAAGTTCCCAAGTGTGTACGAGGGATCTATTTTGAGAATCTCAAGCCGTAACCCGTAGGTAGGGCTGAAACTGACCGACACCTGTAACAGCAGCTTCACATTTCGGCCAAAGGCAGTACCCGTTGCCTCTTCAAAATCACGTATCGTATGGTGATTTCGTCGCCAGATGCAGGCTTCGAGTTTGGCCAGATTTTCACTGCCCTCACGTTCTACCAGTGTTAGAAAACAGTACCCCCGGTCGGG
>JACMPG010000244.1 GCA_014377625.1 Spirosoma sp. | reverse complement strand
GTAGTTTGCGCCGGATATATTCCTGCGGGTGGCGATGCATCTGCTGCTGCCAGTGGATTAAATCCAAGCCTCGTTTCTCAAAAGCTGGTCGTAGGGAGTTCATGGTCAAAGTTAATACCTTTCACCCTAAAGGGAATAAGTGGTCTGTTTTATATCTATTCAATTCATTTGTAGGTACTTCATCTATATAAATTTGTTTATTATTTTCGGAATGATTATAAACAACATAACAAGTCCTGTCTTGTGGAAATGCCTTTATAGTTAAGGCTAATAAAATGATGATTAATATATTTTTCATAATTTAATTACAGTTACATTGAGTTAATTTTTCAGCGATTTTTTCAGCTTCGGAAGAAGTTGAAGCATATTCGATTTGGTCTCCTGCACCAACCTTATATTTATGTTCTGCCATTTGTTCAATCCTAATAATTCTCCCATTACTTTTTTGATTACAAATAAAAAAGAAACAATCATATCCATCACAATCAGGGTCAACTTCTAATGAACAATTGTCTGTTGTTTGATTATGTTCACTCACAGCATTAGAAACATTTCCAAGCATCCATGACCCAACTTTGTAAACAATAGCCCCAGCTATAATTGCAGCAAAAATTTCGTTTCTTCTTTGTTCTCTAAGTTCTTCTAAAAATGCAGATTCACAATTTCCATTTTTGCAATTCATTTCATGAGGAATTCCACACGATGTCCGAATTGCTTTGCCTTCGGCTTTTCCATTTAAGTATGTGGCTATAACATAGATTGAACCATCACTGTATGACTAAGACAAGCCCCATTTGGAATACCTTTAATAAAATTTGCTTGTACAAATCCAAATTGCTCTTTGTAATCTCCAACATATTTTCCATCACCACTTGGGTAGCCATTATAGTCAAAAGCACCGTCATAAACACCCCGTGAACCTTCATAAAAGAAATATCCTTTACCATTTGGTCTGTCATTTTTTACATCTCCTACCCAAAAACCTTTTTGGTTTTTTTGCGAAATTGGGTTAAACAAACTAAAATTTGTTCCATTTGATTGAAGTTCAATTATTTTCTCATATTTGTTCTTTCCATCTTCGATTATGATTTGGTCACACCCAATACTACTGTAAGTTAGTTTAGGATTTTTTAAATTAAGGTCTTTACCAACTCTTGTTAGCCAACCTTGGTCAATGCCAGTATTGTCATATACAGATTTTTTTGCACCAAGCATAATTAATGTGTAAAGACTAAATATACTACCTCCTGCAATTATTGCTCCCTTTTTCGAATCGTTCGTCTCGTTCCCAAGAAGATATCCAGTCCCACCAGCAATAGTTGTAGCCATAACTGTACCCCAAGTTGCTCTCCACCAAAATCTTCCTCTTTCTTTTCCAGTTGCAACCAAATTATATGGTTTTTTTACTACATAGGCATTATCAATCTTTTCAATTGAATCATAGCCAGACCTATATATTGTCCTACACGAAGAAAGTAGGTAGAATAACATTATGAAATAAATAATTTTCTGCATAGTCGTATCTTGTTACAGATTTCCTTAAAGTATAGTATGTTCAAATTAGGTTTTAACTATCGGATTATTTATGCGGTAGCCGATAACATCTGTATTGACGAAAGTCCCCTTGTTTTGGCGCAAACTTTCGTTTATATCCGCTTCGTCTGTAAGTGGGCTTAGGTTCAGATCCGCTCCCCGCCAAGCTATCAGATTGAACATTGCTGGAGCAAGTAAGGTGTTTGTCGCTAAATATCCAACTCATCCAGCGGGCTTTTTATCTGGTCGAACCCTTTGGTGGTCAGGTGCGTATAAATCTCAGTCGTTTTGCTGCTTTCGTGGCCTAGTAGGAGTTGTATGTAGCGCAGGTCGGTGCCGTTTTCGAGTAGATGTCGATGTGTCGGACCAGTAGCAAACGAGTGCCGTAACGTATGTACCGTTACGTGCTTTTTGATGCCCGCCTGCTCACAGGCCCGTTTCAGGATTAACTGAATACTTTTTGCCAAATAAGTCGGGCTATCCTGCCCCTCAAACAGGTAATTTACGGGTTTGTATTCCTGGTAATAGTTGCGCAGCAGGAGCAGGGCTTTTTGCGACAGGAGCGTATAACGATCTTTTTTACCCTTCGACTGCTCAACCCTGATTTGCATTCTCTCTGAATCTATATCCTTGATTTTCAAGTTTATAGCTTCACTAATGCGCAGGCCCGCCGAGTAAATCAGCATCAATACCGTGCGGTGTTTGAGGTTTTTGAGTTGTGCAAAGATGCGGGTGATTTCGTCGCTGTTTAACACAACAGGTAGCTGACGCTCTTTGGCGGGTCGTTGCAGGGTATAGAGCTTTCGTTTACCACCCAGTACTTTCTCGCAATAGAACTTTATGCCGGTCCGCCGTTGCGGTTGATGGCCTGATTCTGGTGCGAAGCCGACACTTTACGGTCAATAACCAGATATTGGCAAAAAGCGATAATCTTACGGTCGTCTATCTGGTCAATATCGTCGGTTGGGGTAGTTCTGGAGGTACTTTTCGGTCAGTTCGGCCAGACTGCGCCACAGCACAACAGTATGCCATTCAGTGGTAGTGTGCGGTTGGCCGTTTTTGTCTTTGAACGTTTCGGTGGTAGCCAGCGAGAATTTGGCCACGCTGATATCGTCGGCCAATTTCTGGAATTCGGGATCATTTCCGAGGTTTCCGATCAGTGTTACTTTGTTCAGTCCGCGTATGAATGGTGTTGATTGTCAGTAAATTGTAACACATAAATACGGGTTATTTACTTCGAAACAAAAAAAGCCCGGCGGTCAGTTTAAAACTGACTACCGGGCTTTTTATACGTATTTAGTGGAACGCTACGCCACGTCGAGCATAGATACGGCTTTGGCTTCGAGCAGGGTCTCGCCCATCAGGTGGCAGTCGGCGGCCCGGGCGGCTTCGCGGCCTTCCGAAATAGCCCACACCACCAGCGACTGCCCCCGGCGCATGTCGCCCGCCACAAATACATTGGGGTTGGTCGCGCTTTGGTAGTTGGTGGTTCTGACGTTGCCGCGCTCGTCGAGTTCCAGGCCGAGGTCGGTAAGCAGACCGTTGTGTTGCGGGTGCAGGAAACCAGCCGCCAGCAGAGCCAGTTCGCAGGGAATGTCGCGCTCGGAGCCGGGCAGTTCGGTCATCTGCATTCGCCCGTCTTTGCTTTCCCACGTTAGGTCCACCATACGTAGTGCTTTCAGGTTACCGTTTTCGTCGCCGATGAACGCTTTAGTGTTCACCGACCATTGCCGGTCGCAGCCTTCTTCGTGGCTTGTGCTGGTGCGCAGCATCATGGGCCAGTTGGGCCAGGGCGTATTGGCGGCCCGGTCGGTGGGGGGCATTGGCATCAGCTCGATCTGCGTCACGCTTGCGGCACCCTGGCGGTTCGACGTACCAACGCAGTCGGAGCCGGTATCGCCCCCGCCAATGACCACTACGTGCCTGTCCGTAGCCAGCAACTCGCCATTGCCGTAGGGTTGTCCCTGATGATCGACCGCAACGGGTCGGTTGGCCATGCGCTTGTTTTGCTGACTCAGGAACTCCATGGCCGGATAGACGCCGGTCAGGTCGCGCCCCGGAATGGGCAGATCGCGCGGCACGGTCGAGCCGCCGGTGAGCATAACCAGATCGAAATCGGCCAGCAGATCGTCGGCTTTGATGGCTACGCCCACGTCGATGCCGGTTTTGAACGTAACGCCCTCGGCTTCCATGACGGCCAGACGCCGGTCGATGGTCCACTTTTCGAGCTTGAAATCGGGGATGCCGTAGCGCAGCAGCCCACCAATCTGATCGGCGCGTTCAAACACCGTGACGGTATGCCCCGCGCGGTTCAACTGAGCCGCTGCCGCCAGCCCCGCCGGTCCCGACCCCACTACGGCAATGGTTTTGCCGGTACGTATGGTAGGTGGTTTGGGCATAACAAAACCGCGCTCAAAGGCGATTTCGGCGATGGATTTTTCGATGAACTCGATGGCAACGGGCGGTTTATTGATGCCCAGTACGCAGCTTGCTTCGCAGGGCGCGGGGCAAATGCGGCCCGTAAACTCCGGGAAGTTGTTGGTCGTGGCCAGAATCTCGTAGGCGTAGCCCCAGTTCTGCTCATACACAGCGTCGTTGAACTCCGGGATGATGTTGCCGAGCGGGCAGCCGCTGTGGCAAAACGGCGTGCCGCAGTCCATGCACCGGGCCGCCTGCCGCTGCGAATCGTCGGCAGAGAACGGTACTTCAATTTCGTTATAATCGTGAATCCGCTCCTGCGGATCGCGCTTTTTGGGCAGTTCGCGCGTGAATTCTAAAAATCCGGTAGGTTTTCCCATGATGTGATCCAGTGAGGTAATCAGGCGACTCGCGCCAGGTGATACAAGGTTTCTTCGAGGGCGGCCTGTTTGATAAATCCCCGAACGGACAGGTCTTCGTCCAGTGCGGGCCAGCTAACCGCCGTGCCGTCGTCTTCGAGTTCGTACTTGGCAAGCTGCTCCGACGTAGCGTTTTTGAGCCGAGAGAAGCCGGACAGTTTCAGGTTCAGCACCCGGCCATTGGTCAAGAGGACGAGCATCAAATCTAGATCGGTGTCAAAGAATAACGTTTTGATACCTAAACCCTGCTCAAAAATCAGCTTGTCGAGTGGGTCCTGCGCGGGTTTGTTTACAATGTCATTTTCCAAAATAGCCATTCCATTTATCAATTAGCAGCGTACTGTTTGCCGTGACCAATTCCCGTACTTCCCGCCGTTCGCGGACGGTGAATCCATAACTATATTCTTCTTCAATGGCCGGAACCAGCCAGTATTTGGCTTTGCCACTGCCTTTACTGATGTGAATATGGGCTGGCTCATCATTCTCATTGCTGAAAAACTTGAACTTGTACCCATTTATGAGCAGGACAACCGGCATTATGATAGGGTGTATTTCGCGCTAAACACCTCTTCCCAGGTCAGGGTAATTTCCGGGCTGGCAACGCCTGTTTCGATTTCGGCTTCGCCCCGTGCTTCGGTTAGTGACTCGTCCCAGATGCTTTCGATATAGGCTGTGTTCAGTGACGGTGTGAACTGTTGAAGTTTACTGATCTCAAAACGGGCATTCCGAATGGTAAGCAGCCAGCTACGCGAACGTTTCTCTGATTGAATATGCCACTTTATTATGTGCATCATCAGCCGGATCAACTGGCTTTGCAACGCTCTTTTTTCCGAACGTGCCATCGTTTCAATTAATTGGTTTAGACCTTCTTCCACGTCGGTCAGGCTTCCTTCGTCAAAGGATTGCTTAATCTCCTGCGCGGCCAGCAGCTCGGAGTGTGCAGTAAGTTCTCCCCAGTTTTTCATAGTATTTCAGGCAGTTTCCAGCGTTCGACGGCTTAGCATGTCGTGGTCAGTCAATAACTCAATATCGTCTTCGTGCACGATAAATACGGCAATTGTCTTACCTAATGCATTAGACGCTTCTACAAAATAGCCATTCGAAACGCCCGGTTCTGGTGACTCCAAAAACTCAACTGTTGTCACTACGTCACCGGCTGAAAGACCTTCATCGGGAGCGTCTTTCAGGAGAGCTACCTGCTTATATAAGGGCCATTTCTGAGACATGTAGAATCGCTTTGCCGTCTTCTATTTTTTTCACCTGTTCAGCACGAAGGGTTTCAACGCCAATCGTCTTACCACCGGCATTGACAAACTCGACCTCGAATCCTTCCCGCTGACCGTGCACCATTGCCACCGTGCCTACATCGCCCCGCACCAGGCCGAGATCGGGCGAGTCAACCAGTAAAGCCACCAAATCACATTCATCAATCATTGTTGTATCAGTTTGGGTATGCCGTTACTAATTTAGGAATTGTTTCGCCATTTGGTATGAACCAGACCGTTCGTAGCGGGTACGATTTCCCATTCGGGCAGGGCAGCCGTCCTCCAATGACGTATCGACTACCAAATCCAGTTTCGATACCCTTCGTGACATCAGCCAGCGTAATAAGCTCCAGCAAAGCAGTTTTCAATGCGTCGGTATTTTGTTTCCTGTAGCCAGCGAGTTCGTAAAAATCCGCTTTGCCTTTGTTCTGCGGATGGTTTGCATCCAGTAAATAGGCGGTTAGTTTTCGGTCAGGGACTTCAGCCTGTTCGCAGTTGGGTAGCTTCATCAGCCCGGCGTCACGTCAACGGTAATATCTTGGTAAACGACGTTTTTGTCCTGAATCTGCTGCGCCAGCGAGATGCCCCGCTCAGCCAGTGCGGCCCGGAAATCGTTCGGCATTACCTTCGCGAACTGGCTCACCCGCGCGTCCCAGTCCTGAATCAGAGCCAGGGCTACGTTGCTGGTGGTGTACTGAAAATGCTTTTCGACGTACTCGTGCAAAATGCCCCGGTCCTCGTCGGTCAGGTCTTCTACGCTTACCATATCGGGGTTGACGCGCTTGCGGAAGTTGCCGTCCTGATCCCAGACGTAGGCCACGCCCCCAGACATGCCAGCCGCGAAGTTGTACCCCGTCTCCCCCAGAATAATGACCAGACCACCCGTCATGTATTCAAGACCGTGATCGCCCACGCCCTCTACCACGACTTTTGCGCCGGAGTTACGGACGCAAAACCGCTCGCCTGCCATGCCCCGGATAAAGGCTTCGCCGGAGGTCGCGCCGTAGAACGATACGTTGCCCACGATGCTGTTTTCTTCGGGTTTGAACTGGGCGGCCCGGTCGGGATAGACAATCAACTGCGCCCCGCACAGCCCTTTGCCGAAGTAGTCATTGGCGTCGCCTTCCAGTTCGAGCTTGATGCCCGACGTAGCAAACGCGCCGAAACTCTGCCCTGCCGATCCGCGCAGTTTCACGTGAACGGTGTCGTTGGGCAGGCCGGGACCGCCGTAGCGTTTCGAGATTTCGTTGGAGAGCATAGTGCCGATGCTACGGTCGGTATTCTGCACGGGGAGTTCGATATATACCGGCTCAGTAGATTCCAGCGCGGGTAGGGCGGCTTCAATCAGTTGCCGGTCCATGACTTCGCTCAGGCCGTGGTCCTGCTCCTCCTGCTGGAACAGGGCTACATCGAGGTTGGTCGGCTCTTTGTACAGCAGCGCGTCGAGGTTAACGTTTTTGTATTTCCAGTGCGGTAACTCGGGGCGGAGTTCAAGCATCTGGGCCTGTCCTACCATCTCATTGATGGTGCGGAAACCAAGGTCGGCCATGATCTCGCGCAGTTCCATTGCCAGGAAGGTAAACATGTTCACGACATGTTCGGGCTTGCCGGTAAACAGGGCGCGGAGTTCCTTGTTCTGCGTCGCCACGCCCACCGGACAGGTATTGAGGTGGCACTTCCGCATCATAATGCAGCCCGTGGCTACCAGTGCCGCCGTGGCCACGCCGAACTCTTCGGCACCGAGCAGGGCCGCAATGGCCAGGTCGCGGCCCGTGCGCATCTGCCCGTCGGTTTGCAGCACCACCCGTCCGCGCAGCTTATTGCGTACCAGTGTCTGATGCGCTTCGGCCAGACCCAGCTCCCAGGGCAGACCCGCGTGACGGATGCTGGAGAGGGGCGAGGCTCCCGTGCCGCCGTCGTGGCCCGAAATCAGGATGTGGTCGGCGTGGGCTTTGGCCACGCCCGTCGCGATGGTGCCGACGCCTGCTTCCGAGACGAGTTTGACGCTGATGCGGGCGGCCCGGTTGGCGTTTTTGAGGTCGGAAATCAACTGCGCCAAATCCTCGATGGAATAGATATCGTGGTGGGGTGGGGGCGAAATCAGCCCGACGCCGGGCGTGCTGTGGCGGGTCCGGCCAATCCAGTCATCGACTTTGAAGCCAGGCAGCTGACCACCCTCGCCGGGTTTGGCACCCTGTGCCATTTTTATCTGCAACTCGCGGGCGTTGGTGAGATAATAACTTGTTACGCCAAACCGCCCCGACGCCACCTGTTTGATGGCGGAGTTCATGCTGTCGCCGTTGGGGGCGGGGGTGTAGCGCAGTTCGTCTTCGCCCCCTTCGCCGGAGTTACTTTTGCCGCCAATGCGGTTCATGGCAATGGCCAGCGTGGTGTGGGCTTCCCACGAAATGGACCCGAACGACATGGCTCCGGTAGCAAAGCGTTTGAAGATACTTTCGATGGGTTCGACCTCATTAATCGGTACGGGCTGGCCTTTTTTGAATTTCAGCAAACCGCGCAGGGTAATGGCCTTCTGCGTCTGATCGTTGATAAGTTTCGAATATTTCTTGAAAAGAGCGTAGTCATTGCGCTGCGTCGATTGCTGAAGCAGGTGGATCGTGTCGGGGTTAAAAATATGCTTCTCGCCCCGCTGTTTCCACTGGTAAATGCCGCCCACTTCCAGCCGGGGCCAGGCCACCGGCGCGTGTGGAAACGCGATGCTGTGCCGTACCAGAATCTCGCGGGCCATCTCGTCCAGCCCCATGCCGCCAATGCGCGAAATAGTGCCGGTAAAGTAACGGTTCACTACGTCGCTGTTCAGGCCGAGGCACTCGAAAATCATGGCTCCCTGGTACGATTGCAGCGTAGAGATGCCCATCTTGGAGAAAATTTTCAGTAGCTCACCGTTAACGGCTTTGATGTAATTGACGTAGAGTTTGTCGAGGTCATAATCTGTCTGCAACAAGCCTTTGGTTTTCATGCTGGCAATGGTCTCGAACGCCATGTACGGGTTCACCCCCGACGCCCCGTAGCCAATCAGCGTGGCCACGTGGTGCGTTTCCCAGACGTCGCCCGCTTCGACCAGAATGCCGACTTTGCCGCGCAGTCCCTGCCGAATCAGGTAGTGGTGAATGGCCGACGTAGCGAGCAGCGACGGAATGGGCGCGTGGCTGGAGTCAATAGCCCGGTCTGACAGCACGAGAATCGAATACCCGTCCAGAATAGCGTCTTCGGCGTAGCGGCAGATGCGTTCCAGCCCGCGTTCCAGCGATTTTCCTTTGCCATCCGCCGTGAACAGGCAGTTGATGGTCTTGGCCTGAAAGTTGGGCCGGTCAATAAAGCGCAGTTTGTCGAACTCCGGTGTGGTCAGCACGGGCTGATCCAGTTCTACCTGTCGGCAGTGTTTGGGCGATTCGCTGAGTAGATTGTAAGTCGCGCCCACGAACGAAATCAGCGACATGATGGCCCGCTCCCGAATCGAGTCGATGGGGGGGTTGGTGACCTGCGCAAACAACTGCTTGAAATAGTGGCTCAAATGCTGGCTCTGCTCCGACAGAATGGCCAGTGGCACGTCGGTTCCCATTGAGCCGAGGGCTTCCTTGCCGGTCTCGACCATCGGGGCCAGAATCATCCGCAAATCTTCGGACGTAAAGCCAAAGGCCTGCTGCATCCTGAGCTGTTTGGCCGGGTCGTAGGGATTGTAGGAGCGAATAGGAGCTTCGAGGTCAGAAATTTTCACCTTGTTCTCATCGAGCCATTTCTGGTATGGCTGCCGCGCACTCATCTGCGCCTTAATTTCCTCGTCGGCCACAATGCGTCCCTGCTCCATATCGACGAGGAACATCTTACCCGGCTGTAACCGGCCTTTCGATACGATTTTGGCCGGATCGATGTCCAGTACGCCTACTTCCGAGGCCATGATGACGATGTCCTCATCGGTTACCCAGAAGCGTGACGGGCGCAGACCATTCCGGTCCAGCGTAGCCCCCACGATGCGGCCATCGGTAAACGAAATAGACGCCGGACCATCCCAGGGTTCGATCAGAGCCGCGTGAAACTCGTAGAAAGCCTTACGGGCCGGGTCCATGTGCCCGTTGCCATCCCAGGCTTCGGGAATGAGCATCATCATCACGTGTGGCAGCGAGCGTCCGCTCATTACCAGCAGTTCAATCGCATTGTCAAGGTTGGCCGAGTCAGACTGTTTAGGGTCGCAGATGGGCAGCAACATGTCCATCTCGTCTTGGGTAAACTTGCTCGACTCCAGCAGTCCTTCGGCGGCTTTCATCCAGTTTACATTGCCACGTACGGTATTGATTTCGCCGTTGTGGGCAATGTAGCGGAACGGCTGCGCCAGTTTCCAGGACGGGAACGTATTGGTCGAAAACCGCGAATGTACTACGCCGAGGGCCGACACGACATCTTCATTTTGCAGATCAGGAAAATATGGTTCCAGCTGAAGCGTGGTCAGTTGTCCTTTGTAGGTAATGGTACGGCACGACAGCGACGAGAAATAGAACGTATCAACACCTGCTACTGTCTCATTGATAATCCGGGTGCTGGAATTGCGCAGGATATAGAGTTTACGCTCAAAATCTTCGGGATCGCTGATTTCGGACGGGCGTTTGATAAATACCTGTTCCATCTGCGGCTCCGCCGAACGGGACCCTTCACCAAGATCAGCGTTGTTGACCGGCACTATGCGATAGCAGAGTAGTTCGAGACCGAGTTTTTTCATTTTCCGGTTCAGTATGGCGCGGCACTCCTCGCGCAGCCACACGTCTTTCGGAAAATAGACCATCCCCACACCATATTCAAAAGCAGGCGGCAGGTGAACGCCGAGCTTGCGGGTCTCATCTACGAAAAACTCGTGCGGAATCTGAATCAATACCCCCGCACCATCTCCCGAATTGGGTTCCGACCCCACCGCTCCCCGGTGTTCCATGCGCCGGAGCATCTGGAGTGCGTCAGAAACGATCTGATGTGATTTGCGGCCTTTGATGTGCGCTACGAAGCCGATACCGCAGTTGTCATGTTCAAATTCGGGGCGGTACAGGCCGGTGTTGGGCGCGTTGAGAAGTTGATCAGTCTGATCGGGCATGGTCGTACGGCGTTAGAGTGGGTCGTCGCTGTGTTGGCTTCATTGCGATAAATGCAACGAATGGCACAAGAAGATACAAAAACTGAAAGTATAATACTAATCCGGTGCAAAACTTAAGTTAAGAGACGCCAGCCGAATTTCAGAATGTTTGCGACAAAGTCATGCAATATAATAGATAAAATAGTTGGTAAAAGTCGGTTTCGGCAGAATTTAATACCGAATGGTTTGGATTATCATTTTGATTATGATATTTCTTGAAAAATGAATAAAGTACAAATGGACGGAGTATGGAGCCGCAGTGGTAAAGGCAAAAAAAAAGCCACTCAATTGAGCGGCTTGGATTTTTTGGTGATCCGGCTGGGATTCGAACCCAGGACCCATACATTAAAAGTGTATTGCTCTACCAGCTGAGCTACCAGATCGTTTTTCCCTTGCAACAACCAGTTTGTTGTCGTTTGGGAATGCAAAAGTAGGGTTTCAGCTTTGTAAACGCAATAGTTGACTTAAAAAAAAGTTACGGATTGCGTCAATTTTATGCATTCAACCGCTTCCCGAACGTCGTGAACCCGCAGTATTGATGCCCCTTTTGTCAGGGCAAGTGTGTTCAAAACGGTAGTGCCGTTCAGAGCTTCATTAGCGGTGATTTTCAGGGTTTTCCAGATGGTACTCTTGCGTGATAAACCCACCAGAATCGGCGCGTCGAACAGCCCAAACGCAGGTAGTTTGTTGAGCAGCAAAAAATTTTGCTCAACTGTCTTCGCAAAGCCAAATCCGGGATCCAGAATGATGTCTGCTACGCCCAATTCCCGTAACTGAGCCAACTGAACAGCCAGTTCGTCAATCACGTCCGGTACCAGATTGGTGTAGGCAGTCATAACCTGCATGGTCTGGGGCGTTCCGCGCAGGTGCATCAGCACATACGGCACGGACAGTCCGGCCCGGCGTAAGCCGGCAACGGTGCTGAACATGGCAGCATCCATCGTACCGCCCGATACATCGTTGATCAAGCAGGCTCCGGCTTCAACCGCCTGCCGTGCTACCGATGCCCGGAAGGTATCAACCGAAATCAACGCACCAGGGAAACTACTCAGAATTGCGTCGATGGCGGGCAGTACCCGGTCGGCTTCTTCGGTGGGGCTGATGTCGGCGGCACCGGGGCGGGTTGAGTACCCGCCAATGTCGAGGAAGGTAGCGCCATCGGTCAGCATTTGTTCGGCGGTGGCCACAACAGAATCGACGGATGTGCGGCTACCGGCGTAGAACGAATCGGGTGTGAGGTTGAGGATGCCCATGACCGCCGGTGTGGTCAGGTTAACGAGCCGTCCCCGGCAGTTCAGGGTTTTCTTCGTACTTTTGAACATTGGCTGCGCCGGTCCGCCGGTGCGGTCATTTATCGTCATTGGTTGTCATGGATGGTCATTCGTGGCGAAACTACCGATGATGGCGACTAATAATCTCTAATGACGGTAAAATGACCAACAATGACAACGAATAGTACCGAAATCGACTATCAGCAGGTTATTCTGCGCTGCAAAGATTTATTCCTTAAAAAGAACCGCGACTACGGTACAGCCTGGCGTATTTTGCGATTGCCGAGCATAACCGACCAAATTTATATCAAAGCCCAGCGCATCCGAACGTTGCAGGAAACGGGCGTCAGTAAAGTAGGGGAGGGCATCGAACCGGAGTTTGTAGGTATTGTTAATTACTGCGTCATGGCCCTGATTCAGATGGAGTTGGCGCGAAAAACGGATAGTACTCTCGATATTGCCGTTGATGAACTTGAACACCTGTACGATGAACAGATTGGCCGGGTTACTGAGCTGCTGTTTGCCAAAAACCACGATTATGGTGAAGCCTGGCGCGAGATGCGCGTGAGTTCAATGACCGACATTATCCTGATGAAACTCCTGCGTACCAAACAGATTGAAGACAATCAGGGCAACACGCTGGTGTCGGAAGGCGTTGATGCCAATTACATGGATATGATCAACTACGCCGTTTTCTGTCTGATTAAACTTAGTGAAGCGTGAACACAACCGTCCCTCAACCCAAACTAAAAACCGGTACTCCGCCCATGTTGTGGGCTGCCCGGATTGCCCGCTTCCTGGTGGGTGGTGTCTTCATTTTCTCGGGACTCATCAAACTCAATGATCCCGTTGGTACCCAGATAAAATTTGAGGAGTACTTTGAAGTATTCGCGCAGGATATACCGTTGCTACACAATTTCTTTATGGCCCTGGTGCCGTTTACACTGGTCATGTCAGTACTGTTCTGTGCTGCTGAGATCATTCTGGGAGTAGCACTGCTGGTGTCCTATAAGCCTAAACTAACTACCTGGCTGCTGTTGCTGCTCATTACATTTTTCACGTTTCTAACGTTTTATTCAGCCTATTTTGACCGCGTAACGGACTGCGGCTGCTTTGGCGATGCCATTAAACTTAAACCCTGGACTTCGTTTACGAAAGACGTAGTGCTGATGGTGCTGATTCTATTCGTGATTGGCCACCGCAACCGGATCAAACCGCGCAGCACGGGCTGGATTGTGGGCCTGACTACGCTACTAACCCTCGGTCTGGGAATCTACGCCATTCAGTTTTTGCCCCCGCTCGATCTGCTACCGTATGCTGTGGGTAAGAATATTCCGGCACAGATGAAGCCTTCCGAGCCGCTCCGCTACACCTATACCATGGAGAAAGAGGGTAAAACCAGCACGTTTGATCAGTACCCAACCGATACGACGTATAAATTCAAGGAAATGGTGCTGGTCAATGAAAAAGCCAAACCAAAAATTACCGATTACCGCGTCTGGACCGATGATGCCGATTTTACGCAGGAGACGTTTACGGGTAAGAAATTATTCGTGATTGTGAAAAGCACGAAGGACATCGACGCGGGCAGTATTCCGGCTATCCGCTCACTGGTTGAGGGGTTGAAAGGCTCTGACGTAACCCCCGCGATTCTGACGTCGGTCGGCGACGATGAGATTAGAAAATTCCGCACGGAGTTTCAGCTGGTCGATCTGCCGTATTATAAAGTCGATGCTACGGTGCTGAAAACTATTATGCGCTCCAACCCCGGTACGTGGCTTTTAGAGGATGGTACGGTGCGCGGTAAATGGCACTACAATACCACCCCTACGGCGGCAGAGGTGAAATTAATTGTGAATGAATGAGTGAATGAAGAACATCTTCCTGATTGGTATGCCCTCGTCGGGCAAGAGTACGATTGGTAAGCGTATGGCCGACGCGCTGCATTATCATTTTCTGGATACTGACCGGATGATTGTGCGGGGGGAGGGACGCTCCGTAGCCGACATTTTTGCGCAGGACGGCGAGGCCTACTTCCGCGAAGCCGAACGGCGCGTACTGCGTACCATTAAACCGGGGCAGAATCTGGTAGTCTCGACCGGGGGCGGTATGCCCTGCTACCACGATAACATGGGTTACATTAACGCAACGGGCGTATCCGTTTTCCTCGACGTACCCGTGTCGGCTTTAGTCCGCCGGATACTGGCCCACAACGCCAGCGACCGTCCGCTCTACCAGCCCAATAATCCTGAACTGGCCGATGCCCTGCAACAAAAACATGATGCCCGCCTGCCGTTTTACCAGCAGGCAGACATCATCATTCCCGGTGAAGCCGACGCTGAAACCGTATTACATAAAATAGGAACGTGGCTTTAAAAGAACGTACCAACCGACAGCGTTACGTTGGTGCTGTTGTTTGTGACCTGCGCCGAACCATAATCCGCCGTGTTGGGCAACGTATAAGGCGTGAAGGCTGATTTGAAGGTGTTGTACGTACCCGACACGTCGGCGAAGAATCGCTCATTGCGGATGCCTACGCCACCTGACAGTAAGAGCCGACTCCGATCTATGTTATCGAGCTTCTTTACGTAGGGATCAGGCAGGTAGGCTATCCCCGCCCGGACCCGGAACAGCCCCGCCCGGACTTCGGCCCCACCCCGCACGTTCACAACACTTTGATAAGTACTTTGTACGGAGTTGCGAACGCCATTTTTGAAGTCTGTATTACTCTGCGCATTACCATTGTCTGTGGTGCTGGCCCGTAAGCCGCCGTAGCCAACGTACTCTGCCGAAGCGGTCAGGAAGCCAATCTTGCCCTTCCCCAGAAATACTGTAGCCCCACCCGACGCCCGAAACGGCGTGGTAATGCTATAGTTAAAATCACTTGGCTGCACGTCAACGCTGTTATTGTTCAGTGGTAATTTTGGATCACGGGCAACAACGCTAAGGCTTTGATTAAATGTCTCGCGAATACTCATAAACGTAGGCGTCGCCACCGTTGCACCAATCTGTATGTCAGGGGTCAGTTTATAAATCGCACCAATTTTCAAATTGAAGCCATTGCCCTTCACCGTTAGCCGGTCGCGCTGTGCGTTGGTGTCGAAAACCTGTCCGTTCACAATCGTTTCGGTCAGGACGTTATCTGTATTATAGCGTACCGTTGCAAGGCCAAGGTTAGCACCCAGGTACAGCTTGTCATCCAGATTACCCGCGTAGGCAAACGTCCACTGCGATTGTGATCCGGTCGAAGAGAAGGTATTACGCTGGTCACGGGGGCGGGTGGCATCGAAGCGGGTAAAGGGGGCACCGCTGTCGTTCGTTCCTACCGGAACGCCGTTAACCAGAAAAAGCTGGTAAGCAGCCGCCAAAAGGTCCGTAGCCTGATTTGTGTTCGGGTTGTACTGCGCGTCAATCTGGCTACCCAGTACGTTTCGCCGGTTGGCATCCTGCAAAATGGGATCAACGAACGACGAGCGGTTGTTGCGGCCCTGAAACGAGAACTCGTTGAAATAGTTGGCGTTCTGGTTGTACCCAACGCCAAAGGTCGTTCTGCGCCAGCGGCTGCCGTTGTTATCGCCACCGGCAAAAATCAGCCCCAACTGCCCCACCGAAAATTTAGTACCATTACTGAGCGAATTGTTACCCAGATAGGTAGCGTTGTTGCTGAGAATATTGACCGACGGGCTAAGGCTAAGTTCTGAGCGGTTGTAGAAAGCAAGACCGGCGGGATTGCCAAAAAGATTGCTGGCATCGCCACCGAGGGCCGCCTGATTACCGCCAATGCCCCGAAAGCGGGCCGTGCCGGTCTGCTGAATTTCGGAGAAGCGAAAGGCTTCGCCCGCGTAAATGTCGCCGGTCTGGGCAGAGGCCGCTCCCGCGCTGAGGAGTAATCCGGCCAGTAATAGGTGTCGAGTAGTCATGGGAAATAATCGTCGTGGTGGTCGTTTTTTTGTTAGAGTATGGCCACGGCCCGCCGTTTAACGGCCTCAGTATCTATAACGAAAAATCCCGCTGTTTGTCGCAAACGGCGGGATTTTTAGCTTTGTTTTAATTGATTTTAACGTGGACCGCGCGAACCACCGCCCCCGCCACCACCGCCAGAGTAACCGCCACCCCCACCAGAAGACGGAGCCGAATAACTTGGTGTACTGGGCTGGCTATAGCTACGCTGCGGTGCGCTGTACGAAGGCTGCTGTTGCGACTGATAACTTGGCTGCCGTGACTGGTAGCTTGGCTGGTTGTAGCCGCTTCGTCCGCTATTATTATCACCGTAACTGCTGGTTGGCGGTGTATAGCTACCCCGGCTGTTCTGACGCGGTGCGGCATAATAGTCGCTGTTAGAGCGCCCACTGCTGTACGACGGTGCCGGACTGCTGTAAGTCGGCGTCGAGTTGCCCGCCGACCGCCCACTACCCGCCGTGCTGCCACTGTTGTCATAGTAGTACGCCCCCCGGCTGTTGGCCCGTGGAGCCGCATAGGTTCCATTGCTGGACGACGAACTGCCCCGGCTGTTGGTATAAGTTGGCGCATCGCCCGAGTACGTACCGGTACGACCCCCGCTGTTACCCGTCCGGGCTGAGTTTACAAAACCATTATTATAGGTGTTGGTTGAACCACTACCACGCGGGCCGTAGCTACGGTTGCTGCGGTACGGGTCGGCACCCACTACGTTTACGTTGTTGACAATGACCGGGCTACCGTAGAAACCGCCGTAGGGATTGTAGAAGTTGTTGAAACCGCCGTAACCGAAACTGTTGTAGCCTCCGTAGCCAAACGGACTGTAACCGAAGCTGTTGTAGCCACCATAACCCCCATAGCCGAACGGACTGCCGAAACCACCACCGTAGCCAAATGGTGAGTAGGCATAGCTACCCCCATAAAATGGATTGCCGAAGCCAAAGCTATTATAGCCACCGTAACCACCAAACGCACCTAAGCCCAAACCAAGACCCAGCCCATTGTAGAAACCGGTGTTGTTAAAGCCCCAGCGATTCCAGCTATAGGCTGACGTTTGCGCGGAGCTATACCCATTTACGAAGCCCGAGTTATAGGCGTTTGTGCCATCGTCGCTCCAGCCCGGATCGGGGGAGAGTCCCCGGTTCAGTTTACGGGTACTTAGCTCGGTGTAATACTCGTCAGAGTTGGCGTTGTACCCCTGCTGCGCTTCGTTGGGCGCGTAGTCAGGGTTCGTGTTGCGGCTGAACTGTTGTTGCTGGCGGTTGCCGTACCGCTGCGCCGGTCGTTGCGCTACTGTCGATACGTTGGATGAATTACCCGCGTACACGGCTGCGTTGGATGAGTTCCCGTACAGGTCATCCACTTCACCCGCGTTCTGGGCAGTCTGCCGACTGGACGAGCAACTCCAGATACCGAGGAGGGCGGCCATCGTCAGGTAGCGATATAGTGGTTGTGTGTTCATGTTTAAACGATGTATAGGTCGAAAATTGAGTCTGTCAGGCTACTATATGTCCATAACATACAGCAGGGTTGATTGATTACAAAAATACTGGAAAAAGCTATCTTTGCAACTTTTCACTCATTAGATTCTGATTAGAATCACAAGGTTTAATCCAATTTCAAAAATAGGTGAAAAGGAATAGTAGGTGGGGGTAAAAGGTTTAAGGAGTAAGGAGTAGAGTGCAAAGACGGTAGATCAGTTCTGCCCTTTTTCACCCCTACCTCTCTTACCCCTTTATTACCCCTTACCCCTTCTATCCCTTACCCCTTACTTTTTTCATGGCCAAAGCAATCCCCTCCCGCAGCGAGAACTATTCTGAGTGGTATAACGAACTGATTAAGAAGGCTAACCTGGCCGAAAACTCCGCCGTGCGGGGCTGCATGGTTATCAAACCCTACGGCTTCGCCATCTGGGAAAAAATGCAGCGGGCACTGGACGATATGTTCAAGGAAACCGGCCACGAGAACGCCTATTTCCCGCTGTTTATCCCCAAATCATTCCTCAGCAAAGAAGCCAGTCACGTTGAAGGTTTCGCCAAAGAATGCGCCGTAGTGACGCACTACCGGCTCAAAAATGCCGAAGATGGCTCCGGCGTCATCGTTGACCCGGACGCCAAACTCGAAGAAGAACTCATTGTACGGCCCACGTCCGAGACCGTCATCTGGAGTACGTACAAGAACTGGATTCAGAGTTACCGCGACCTGCCGCTGCTCATCAACCAGTGGGCCAATGTGGTACGCTGGGAAATGCGGACCCGTATTTTTCTGCGTACTACCGAATTCCTCTGGCAGGAAGGCCACACTGCCCACGCCACGGAAGCCGAAGCCGAAGCCGAAACCCGGCAGATGCTGGACGTCTACGCTACGTTTGCCGAAGAATGGATGGCCCTGCCAGTATTGCGCGGCCATAAAACGGCCAACGAACGCTTTGCCGGGGCCGTTGATACGCAGTGTATCGAGGCCCTGATGCAGGACGGAAAGGCACTCCAGGCGGGTACGTCACACTTCCTGGGGCAGAACTTCGCCAAGGCATTCGATGTGCAGTTCCTCAGCAAAGAGAATAAACTGGATTACGTCTGGGGTACGTCGTGGGGTGTTTCAACCCGGTTGATGGGTGCACTCATTATGGCCCACTCCGACGACGCCGGACTGGTACTGCCGCCCAAACTCGCGCCCATTCAGGTAGTAATTGTACCTATCTATCGCAACGATGAACAACTGGATGCACTCTCCGAAAAACTGAAGCCGCTGGTGGCCGAGTTGCGCAAAGCCGGTATTTCGGTCAAGTACGACGATTCGGATGCCAACAAGCCCGGCTGGAAATTTGCCGAGTACGAACTGCGGGGCGTTCCGGTACGGCTGGCTATGGGCGGGCGCGACCTGGAAAACGGCACTGTCGAACTGGCCCGGCGGGACCTCAAAACCAAAGAAACCGTTCCCTTCGACGGCCTGACCGAGCGCATCAAAACCCTGCTCGACGATATTCAACAGACCATCTACGAACGGGCCAAAGCCTTCCGCGCCGACAATACGTTCCGGGTCGATACAAAAGAAGAGTTCGAGGAACAGATCGAGAAAGGCGGTTTTTTGCTGGCCCATTGGGACGGCACGTCCGAAACCGAAGAAGCCATCAAAGAGGCCACCAAAGCCACAATTCGCTGTATTCCGTTCGATCAGGAACCCGAAGCCGGTACCGACCCGTTCTCCGGGAAGCCTTCGCAGGGCCGGGTCGTCTTTGCACGGGCGTACTAATTTACTTTTGTCATGCTGAGGAACGAAGCATCTCTATGTCGTAACAAAACGATATACACACAGAGATGCTTCCCTCGTCAGCATAATAGAAATTCATAATTCAATTTCAATTTACATGCTCACTACCGGACAAAAAGCCCCCGATTTCACGCTCTTCAACAGCGAAAACAACCAAGTATCCCTCGCCGATTTTCAGGGTAAAAACCTGATCGTGCTGTTCTTCCCGATGGCCTTCACCAGTGTCTGCACTGCCGAACTCTGCGAAATGCGCGATAACATTGCCACTTATGCCGGTCTGAACGCCGACGTAATCGGTATCTCGGTCGATTCGCCCTTTACGCTGGCCAAATTCAAGGAAGAGCAGCACCTACCGTTCAATTTGCTGTCCGACTTCAATAAAGAGACCTCAACGGCTTACGATAGCCTGTACGACACCTTCGTCATGAAGATGAAAGGTGTCAGCAAACGCTCGGCCTTTGTCATCGATAAAGACGGCACCATCCAATACGCTGAAGTCCTCGACAACGCTGGCGAAGTCCCCAACTTCCAGGCCATTCAGGAAAGGCTAAGTCAATTGTGAATGAGTGCGGCAATTCCATTACCGCAATGGAATTGCCGCACTGGAATGGAATGATAGAACGAGTGAATAGTTGCCGATGCATGGGTTTTCTGGCCGGTCCGCCGGTGCGGTCAGCAACTATTCACTCATTCGATCATTCACAATTCGCTCATTAAAATGTGGTATCACGATTTCTTTACAGGCTTGCCGCAGGTGGCGTGGAAGGCGGCTCAGACCGATGAGCAGACGCAGCTTGACCTTGAACTGCTGGTGGAGACGCTGGAGTTTGGGCCTGACAACTGGCTGCTGGACATCTTTTGTGGCTACGGTCGGCACGCGCTGCCGCTGACCCGGATGGGGGCAAGGGTAACGGGTGTTGATATTTCGGGGGAGTACATTCAGGAATTACACCGCGAAGCTACTGCGGCCAAACTGCCCGTTACAGCCATTGAGGGCGATTTTCTGACGCTGCCCGACGCTGACTTGGGACCCGCCGGTTCATTCGATGCTGCGTATTGTCTGGGCAATAGTTTTAGCTTTTTTGCTTACGGACCAATGCAGGCGTTTCTGAGCCGGATTGCCGGATTGCTCAGGCCGGGCGGGCGATTTCTGGCCCATACCGAAATGGTGGCCGAGTCGGTTCTGCCCGATTATCAGGCCCGTAACTGGCAACCCATCGGCAAGCCCAGCGACCCGATTCTATTCCTGGCCGAGAACGAATATGATCCCCTCGAAAGTCGAATCGACTCGCACCTGACCTACGTCTATAACGGACAAACAGAGACCCGCACAGCGCAACACTACATCTATACCCTGGCTGAACTGCACCGGTTATTTGCCCAGGCTGGCCTGTTGGTCACGGCCTGCTACGGCACTGTTGAAGGAGACAGCTATCAGCTTGGTGATCAGGGTGTCTGGCTCCTGGCTGAAAAAGCATAACATGCCAGCCAGCCTGAAATAAGCCAAAATCGGGCGTATTTGCGTAGTTTTACAGTTAATCACTTGTTGACTGAACTGATTTTATGGCTGATCACAAGCCCCTGATCGTTGTATCCAACGACGACGGTATTACCGCCAAAGGTATCCGAACGCTGGTTGAACTGATGCAGCAACTTGGCTCCGTAGTGGTGGTAGCGCCCAACAGCCCGCAGTCGGGTATGGGCCACGCCATTACCATTGCCAACCCGCTCCGGCTGTACCCATCCGATATATTTGCGGGCGTTCCCGCCTACGAATGCTCCGGTACTCCCGCCGACTGCGTTAAACTCGCCAAACACCACGTGCTGAAAGACCGCCTGCCTGACCTCGTGGTGAGTGGCGTTAATCACGGTAGTAACTCGGCCATCAGCGTACTGTATTCCGGCACAATGTCTGCGGCTATCGAAGCGGCCATCGAAGGTATTCCGGCTATTGGTTTTTCGCTCTGCGACTACACCAGCAATCCCGACTTTTCGCACGCGCATGCCCATATCCTGGCCATTACCCGGAACGTACTGGAACGCGGCATGAAACGGGGTACGGCCCTCAACGTCAACTTCCCGGCTCACTCTGCCGAGCCGTTGAAAGGCATTCGTATCTGTCGGCAGGCCAACGCCAAGTATCAGGAACGCTTCGACGAACGGCGCGACCCGCACGGACGCCGGTACTTCTGGCTCGAAGGCGATTTCGTAAACTTTGACACCCACGCCGAAGACACCGACGAGTACGCTCTCTCGCAGAATTACACCTCCATAGTCCCCTGCCAGTACGACATGACTTCGTACGGAATGGTAGACGAGATGCGGGGGTGGGAGTTGTAAATGATGAATGATGAATGGGCTGATGCATAGCACCCATGCGTCAGTCCATTCATCATTTATAATTCAAAAAATTATGGCACTTCTCGGGAGAATGTTACAAACGGGTATTCGTCTGACGAATGCCGTACAGCGACGGAGAGGCACTCCGGCCAGGCAGCAGCGCAAGGCGTTCCGTAAACTGGTAGGCAAGGCGCGGCATACCGATTTTGGCCGGACCTACGGCTTTGAGGATCTGCTCAACGAAGCCGAGTTTGGCAAAGACCGCGCGTTCTATGAAACATACCGGCAGCGTGTACCCATCCACGATTACAATAAAATGTTCGACGGGTGGTGGCACCGGTCGCTGGCGGGCGAAAAGGACGTGACCTGGCCCGGTAAGGTGAAGTATTTTGCACTCAGTTCCGGTACGTCCGAAGCGGCTTCCAAATACATACCGGTCACGAAAGCCATGCGTAAGGCCATTCAGCGTACCGGCGTCCGGCAGATTCTGACCCTCGGTACATACCGCGACCTGCCCCCCACACTCTACGAAAAAGGGTGTCTCATGCTGGGCGGCAGCACTAACCTGAACCGCAGTGGTAGCCACCTCGAAGGCGATCTGAGCGGCATTACGGCCAGTAAAATGCCAGTATGGTTCGAGCGGTTTTATAAGCCCGGTCGGCAGATTGCGCAGGAACGTGACTGGGCGTTGAAACTCGATGAAATTACTGAAAAAGCCGCTGACTGGGATATTGGTTACGTAGTGGGCGTGCCGGCCTGGATTCAGTTGCTGATGGAGAAAATCATTGCCCGCTACAACGTCAAAACCATTCACGACATCTGGCCTAACCTGCGGGTGTTCTGCCACGGGGGCGTGTCGTTTGAGCCGTACCGGGCCGGGTTTGAGAAACTGCTGGCCCATCCGCTGATTTATATCGAGACCTACCTGGCGTCGGAGGGATTCATTGCGTATCAGACCCATCCCGGAGCGCACGGTATGAAACTGGTACTCAACAACGGCCTGTTTTTTGAGTTCATCCCCTTCAACGAACGCAACTTCTCGCCCGACGGTGATCTGGTCGATAATCCTGAAGCAATGATGATCGATGAGGTGGAAGAAGGTAAAGAATACGCCCTGCTGCTGTCTACCTGCTCTGGCGCATGGCGGTACCTGATTGGCGATACGATCCGGTTTGTCGACAAAGCCGAATCCGAAATTGTCATTACGGGTCGTACGAAGCACTTTCTAAGCCTCTGTGGCGAACACCTGAGCGTAGATAACATGAATAAAGCGTTGGAGAGCGTGGCCGATGAGCTGGGTATCTCCATCCGCGAGTTTACCGTGGCGGGCGTTACCCACGATACGCTTTTTGCGCACCACTGGTTTATCGGCACCGACGATGCCGCTGATCCTACCGATCTACGCAACCGCATTGACGTTAAACTAAAAGAACTGAACGACGACTATGCCGTTGAACGGCAGCACGCCCTGAAAGAGATTACCGTAACGGTCCTGCCCGTGGCTACGTTCTACGACTGGATGAAAGCGCGGGGTAAACTCGGTGGTCAGAATAAATTTCCCCGCGTGCTGAAAAAAGGGCTGATTTCAGAGTGGGAAAACTTCCTGAAAAACGCTTAGTGTGACGTTGCTTACAAAAAAAGTGGTCTGGTAACGGTAGGTACGACTCACAGCGCGCTATCTGTCCTTTGGCTGTTGGTTGGGGTTACTCTAAGTGTTAATGACGAGCAGTTCCTGGTGCCGATTCCACAAACCGAGCTGGTCCTGAACCCAATCTGACCCCAAATTCTGGATTTTAACGTTAGCTAACCGTATGAGTCTACGTAGTTCAACAAGCATAGTCTTCTTAGTACTGCTGCTTGTTGGCTACCCTCAAAAAGGGTGGCTAACAAATGGGTGGCCTGCAAAACTCGCTCCGGTCAATCCAGTGAAGGAAGAGATTCGTAAAACCCTCCGAAAACAAATACTGGAGCAGGCGTCATGGGCTATGCAGCAGCAACCCGTCACGATTACGGCCTACAGCAGTCCACGCAGTGCGGGTGGATTGCACGATTTCTTCTCGGAAGCCGACTACTGGTGGCCCGACCCAGCCAATCCAGCCGGTCCGTACATTCAGCGCGACGGTATGACAAACCCCGATAATTTCGTGGCTCATCGGCTGGCCATGATTCGGCTTAGTCAGGTTATTGGCGCGCTGGCATCGGCCTATCAGTTAACGGGTCAGACGGCCTACGTTCGTCATGCATTCCGGCACCTCAATGCCTGGTTCATCGACCCGGAAACGTGCATGAACCCATCGCTGACTTACGCGCAGGCCATTGGTAACAAGGTAACGGGTCGGGGAATCGGTATTATCGACACCATCCAACTGATGGAGGTGGCGCAGGGGTTGCGGGTCATGGGACACGCTAAAGAAGCTGACCAACAGCAAATTGCGGGCGTAAAGCAGTGGTTTGCCGAGTACATCCACTGGTTGATGACCCACCCCTACGGCAAAGATGAAATGGCCGCCAAAAACAACCACGGCACGTGCTGGGTAATGCAGGTAGCCGCCTTTGCCAGGCTCACGGGTAATAAATCAGTACTCGATTTCTGTCGGAATCGCTACAAAACGGTGCTGCTGCCTAATCAGTTAGCCGCCAATGGCAGCTTCCCGCTGGAGTTAAGCCGCACTAAGCCTTACGGGTATTCGGTTTTCAACCTCGATGCCATGACTACTCTTTGTCAGATTCTGTCGGACCCGACCGATAACCTCTGGACGTTTGCTCTGCCCGACGGCCGTACCATCCGGCAGGCTATTGATTACCTGTATCCGTTTGTTGCCGATAAGACCCAGTGGCCCCTGAAGCCCGATGTTATGTACTGGCAATTCTGGCCGGTAGCGCAACCCTTTCTGGTGTTTGGCGCGTCAGCATTTGGGCAGAATACCTGGCTGGCTACCTGGAAAAAACTGGACCATGCGCCTGCTGTAGAAGAAGTTGTTCGTAATCTGCCGGTGCGCCATCCGCTTATCTGGCTTAACTAATCTGTTTATGTCGCTCCGCTAAGTACAGGATAAAAGTGGTATAAAATGGCTGACAGAGCGACCACTTAGGATCCTGTCCCGCAAATTCATCTAAACCATGACGGAATAAACTCAACAAAGTCTGGCATTGATCTCTCAACTTGCGGGTTGGGATTTTATGTCCTGCTTTTAAGAGCCATTGGCCCGTTCCGAATGCCCATATCAGCGTCATTGATAAGATAAACAATAGCCGACGAACACGACAGTGGTGGGTCAGCCCACAGCCCTCTAAGTTAAAACCTCTCGACTTGAAGGCACCAAACAAGCCGAGCTGCCGGAGCGGTCTCAATTTACCAGCGATAAATGTCCGTAATCCGTTGCCGATTAGTTAAGCAGGCCTGATATTTTGGTTCACCCGGAACAGATTCGTTGGGTCGTAGGTCGTTTTGACAGCTACTAATCGGTCGTAATTATCGCCGTAGGTTGCCTTGATCCGGTCTTCGCCTTCGTCCATCATGAAGTTGACGTACCCACCACCGGCTCCGTGTGGGTGCAGCTCGTGCCAGTAGTTTCTGGCCCAATTTGTAATCAGTTCGTCATTGGCCGCGTCGGGATCGATTCCAACAATGACCATCGCCCAGGTGGCATCACGATAGCTCCACGCCGTTTCCTGATTGCCTACACGGGCAGCCGCTCCGTTAACTGGGTATAAGTGCATGGTCGAGAGCATGGTAGGCAGTTGGGCCGCGTGCCGGAGGTGAATGTCAATGACCTCATCGCTCAACTCGTTCACGTAATCGGCCTTCCAGTAGGTATGAATGCCTTCGGCTGCCCAGCTAACCGTAACAATCCGGAACGTTGGCGGCTACGTAACGCCGGTAGAGGTGATTGTAACGTTTGCCGATGGTACGCAGGAAACGATGCACCAAACCCCGGCCATCTGGCAGGTCAATCAACAGCTGGCTACGGTGAAAATTTCGACCAAAAAGAAAGTGCAGTCAGTCCGGCTCGACGGCGGGATTTTCGTGGATTCGGACAAAAATAATAACGGGTGGGTGGCAAAGTGAGGTCAACTCAATAGGCGTCGGCAAACTTCCACTCATGTTTGTAATGCTGGGGGCAGCATGTCGTCAAAATCAGCGGTAACGTAGGGGAAAGTACAATGGCAGGGGTTGAACAGTCCCTGCTTTTGAGTCAGTATTCGGAGTGAATCTATGTTTACAACGGGCGCGTCCTGATTTTATCAATGGTCAGCACCGTGAAATTGCCTATTAATTGGGGTAGCCGTTCAGATAGAACGAACGAGTAGCAGTTGTCGGGTTATTTGTGCTGTATCGGTAAAATGATGGCGGAGTGAGCGTACGCTGATGCCCCGAATGTTGTGCGCGAAAACCCATTCACCAAAGTCCTTGTCTTCGGTCAGGATCAGGCGGGGCGGGTTCCGCGAGAGTTCGATAATCGTTTCGTCAGGAGTGCCGCGTTGTTGTTCATAAATCGAATAGCCCTCGATGCCGATGGAGCGAATGGCTTCAATCAGGGAATGGCCAATGTTTTCATCGGCCAGAATCATGCCAGCGAGGGGAGTGTGAAATCCGGCTTAAATAGTATATACGTGAAGTCAACAGCCGTTTACTCAACCGCCAGAGACTCGTGTTGCATTTGACCTAATAACAGCTATATTTCACCGTAAATAGCTGACTATCATGCACTATAAAACACACACGCCTACACCAGCCCTGAAACCCTTTGTTGAACGAATGTATATTCTTTCGGACGATAGCTACCTGACGAATCCCATCGAACTATCGAACCCGGCTAATCCCTGCTCGGCAATGGTGCTGAACTATGGCGACCGCTATCGGCTTTTCAGCGACTCTGCGGAGGGGATGTTGCTGCCTTCCAGCTTTATGGCGGGTTTTTCTTCGCGGGCCTACCGCATAGAGCTAACGGGTCGGGTGAGTATGTTGGGGATTATTTTTCGGGGCGTCGGGCTTAGGGCGTTTTTTTCGTCGGTAGCCCTCAGCGAACTCACC